>NZ_JAFCLR010000006.1:0-266404 GCF_018131065.1 Bradyrhizobium sp. AUGA SZCCT0431
CAATGAAATCATCAAGGCATTCGGGCAATAGCGTCCACTGCCCACGATCCGCCTGCTCAACGAAGCGCCGCATCAGCCTCCCCCGCAGAATCACGAGAGAATCATAGCAAAGCAGCGGCGTTTTCACACAGCCAGGGTCATTCGCGTCGATTTGACCGGACCACGGCGACTTCCGGCCTACATCGGTGAACGGACATTCTCAGGATAGGCGGGCAGGTCTCAAGGGTGCCAGAAGCGGGCATGGTACCCATTTCGTCGATTACCTTGTCGGCACTTCTAAGTATTGAAGCCAACGCTTGCGAAACCGCGAAACCACGGGGAGCGGCAGAGGATGTGCTGGCCGACAGGGCCAACAGCAGCTAGCCTCTGGGCGTCGATCCCAATTCGCGAGCTAGGCATGCCAAAAATCCAGCGCATCATCGTTCCCGACATCCCAAAGCCAGTCAGCCACTATTGCCACGTGACCCGCGCAGGCCCCCACGTCTGGGTCGCTGGCGTCGTTGGCCAGGCGCAGGACGGCAGCATACCGTCCGACGTTGTTGCCCAATTCGACATCGCCATCGCCATGATGGACAAGTGCCTGAAGGCGGCTGGTGCCGGACCCGAGCATGTCGTCAAGGTGCAAGTTTTCATGACCGACATTACGGAACGACCGAAAATCAACCCGCGCCGCATAGCGTATTTCGGCGAAAATCTGCCGGCCTCCACGCTCGTCGAGGTGAAGGGATTGGTCGATTCGCGAATGAAGGTCGAGATCGAGTGCCAGGCCTACGTTGACTAGGAACGGCGCGTGCCGCCGGCAGCGATGGCACCCAGACGCGTATCGGATTGCGAGAGACTTTCGGCCAATTACAGGATACTTACGACGGTTATAGCGAACTAGAGGACTAGGCGGGCATGCCTGACGCTGTCGAGCCCGATGTCCATGTCACGGGAAAACGATTCATGTGGTCCCAAAACGCGTTCACCGACAGGCTCAATCTCAAGTGGCCGATCCTTCAGGCGCCGATGGGCCGGATCACTACACCTGCACTCGCCGCCGCTGTCAGCAACGCCGGTGGCCTGGGGGGCCTCGGCATGTGGGGCTTTTCAGCCGAGGACGCAGAGCGGCGGATCGCCGGCTTTCAGCAGATGAGCGGCGGCAGCCTCAACGTCAACTATCCGCTCTGGCCGGAACCCAGCATTACCCCTGAAATCAGCGAGCCGATGCGGGCGCGTCTGCAGGCACACTTCGACGCCAAGGGCCTGGGAGCGGTACCCGAGCCAGCAGGTGCGGCGGGTGAAGTGAGCCGCGAACATTTGTCGATGCTGATGCGGGCCAAACCGCAGATGGTGAGCTTCCATTTTGGCCTGCCTGATCGGGAGGTCATCGACGCCATCAAGGACGCCGGGATTTTCATCATCTCCAGCGCCACGACCGTGGCCGAGGCGAGGATGCTTGAGGAGCAGGGTGTCGACGCCGTCATCGCGCAGGGTACCGAGGCCGGCGGGCATCGTGGCACCTTCACCGGTGTCGACATCAGTATGCAACCGGGCCTGTTCGCGCTGTTGCCGCAAGTGGTGGATGCCGTGAGGGTTCCGGTCATTGCCGCCGGCGGCGTGGCCGATGGGCGGACGGCGGCTGCGGCCTTTGTCCTTGGCGCGAGCGCCGTGCAGTTGGGTACGGCTTTCCTGCGCTGCGAGGAGGCCAACGTGCTCGACGCTCACCGCGCGGCGCTGCGCGAGCCCACGGACGCCTGCACTGTTGTAACCGACGTGATTACCGGCCGGCCGGCGCGCTATGTGAAGAACGGACTGATTGAGGACCTCGTGGCCTCGGAGCTGAGGCCGGTGGCGTTTCCCGGCCAGTACAGTCTCACCGCGCCGCTTGGCGGCACGGGAGACAGGGAGCTTACCGCATTGTTTGCCGGTCAATCCGCGGCACTCGCCAGCGACACGACTGCCGGCGCGTTGGTCGACTCGCTTGCGGAAGCGACGTCACAGTGCCTGCGCGTTTTTGCACGTTCCTAGCCCTCTACTCATTTCGATTGCCATATCCACTCGCCGGCGCGCCGATTTTCCGCTCTGGGTCATTCGCGCCGATTTGACCGGACCACACTGACTTCCGGTCTACCTCGGTGAACGGACATGCTCAGGATAGGCGAGCATGTCGCAAAGGGCCATCTTCGGACTCACCAGCAAAGCGTATCTTTATTCGATCACCTCGTCGGCGCGGGTGAGTAGCAGGGGTGGAATTGTCAGCCCGAGCGCCTTGGCGGTTTTCAAATTGATGGCGAGTTGGAATTTCGTGGGCTGCTGGGTCGGCAGGTCGGCGGGGTCGGCGCCCCGCAGAATCCGCGCGACATAGCTCCCGGACTACCGCGTTAAACTCCACAGAGAATAGTCCCAAGGTGGGCTACGCTCTTTTTCGGAAGCGAACGTGGATAACCACCCCGGCGTCGAGAGCCGGATGTAAGCGAAGTCCTAGTCGTGACACTAAACAAACAAAGCGCTATGCCTAGTCGCAGCGACGCTCCTTGCGCGTGATCCTGCGGCCGTCGTCCCGTTCAATCGTGGTAGTCTCCATGCGGCAGCGCTGTCGTGGGCCGACGGTGACACCGCCCCGGCCGACGCCAACTGTGGTGTCGGAGTCGTACCGCCCGCGACGGTCCCTATCGTAGCGGTCGTCGCGGTCCCGCCCGATCTGAACATCGACGCCTTGGGCCATCTTGACGCCTTGGGCCTTGGCCGGAGTGGCGAGGTGGGCAGTCGTCAGCACCGCTGCGGCTGCTGCCACTGCAAGAGTGATCTTCATCATGTGGGAGTCCTCCTTGGGCTTGATTTAGAATTGCCTGGGGCATGATGCTCCCCTACCTCGGTCGCTGGAGTCCGGGAGACGATATCCACTCGCTGATGTGCGAAGCGGTCTCGAGTTGCCGGGCCTTGAGGGAAGTTCGCGCTCCTTACCATGCGGCAGAGTTTTGGCTCGCTCATTGGCGCGGTGCGCTTCCTGCGCCAAGCGTTGCTCGAACGTGGGTTTGGGCGGGTTGAGTTGGATGCTCAACATTGCTGGCTCTCCTGATTAACAGGCGGGAGCATGCAGCACTCTCGGTGATGCGGTATTCTCACACGTCCGGTTCCCAGATACTGGTCAATATTGCTCACATCGGAAAAGTTAAATTCTGCGTTTGGAACGTTAAACTACACAGCATGTTTTGCCTCTGCGCGAATGACCGTTGTGGTCGCCCAAAATCATCCCTTGGAGTGTCAGATGAGCAAACGTAAACCGGCAACGGCGTCAAAGCACGCCCACAGCACGAAAATAGCCGCCCAACGGGCCAATCAGGCTATTATTAGAAGCCCGAAAAACAGCCCCCTGCGCTCGGTTGCGGCAGGCTCGACTGAATCGCCCCCTGAGCGTCATAACGACTCAAAACAAGAGGCTCCCCTTGTTGAGAAACCGGCGACAGCCTTACAAGATGACTGCAAACAGACGATGACGGATAACGATTCAAAGAAAGGGCTTGTTTTTTCTTCAGCCACGGCAAACGTGCGGGCTTATCAAGCAAAGCTGCTGGAAATGGCACAAGCCAACATGCAATTGGCTTTTGAATTCGCCCAGAGGCTTGCGACGATTAGGTCGCCCGTTGAAATTCTCAGCGTCATTGCAGAATTCACAAGCAAGCGGATCGCCATGTTCCAGAAGTATTCGATAGAAATGGCTGAATTAGGTACCAAGCGGTGAAAAAGCCTAAGACCAAGGCCGCCTAGCGAGGTCTTTTTCAAACAGTATCGGTCAATCGCTGATCTGCCGCCGTCAATACCATAGAGTTGGTGATCGATACCGCCCCACATCGCGTCGTCGCTGCGCTTCTGCATGACCGCCTCGCCCTGCGCGAGGTCGAGATCGGCGACCGCCGACGGGGCGAGCAGCGCGACCCGTCTGAAGCCCGGTGACAAGACGGAAACTCACTGCCACCTCTACCGCCCAGTGGGATCGAAATTTGTCTCCGCTAAAAGTCTCCCCAAAACGGGAGTTTCTGCGGTTTTGCCTGGAGACTTTCGGGAGATTCTCGCCAGAGTTGCCATTTTTTGGAGTCTAGAGACGAGTCGGAAACGCGCGAAAAGCCCGAAAAATGCAAGGTTTTCGCCCACAAGGTGCTCGCTATCTCTAGTTGAGCGAGATCGAACCTCCGAATGGCGGAATCAAAATCCGCTGATTTCTCCTTGTTTTTCAAGCGCCCAACCGAACTTTCCCCCTCCGTTCACCCATTGATGTTACTCATGAAATTCGCCCGTTCGGAATTGCTAGCCTCTCAAGGCTGAAAGAGGGTTCGATTCCGCTAGGGAGCGCCAAAGCCCTCCGAGAACGCTTTGGTTTAATTTCACTTTTTGCGCGATTGGCAAACCGGGATCTGATCAGGATCTCATCGCCCCACATAGAAATTCCCTTTATCAGGCCGCACCCGCCCGAATTTTGACTGCGTCGGTTTTCGTCCGATCAGAAACCAGGTTGGCATCGGACCTTTCCCGCGCACTTCGATGATGCCGCGTTCCTCGAGCTCGAAGCAGCCGGCGAGCAACTCACGGGTCCGGGACGCAACCTGAATCTTCCCAGGCTCGCCGGTTGACTCCATTCGCGATGCCGTGTTCACGGCATCGCCCCACACGTCATAGAAAAACTTGCGGGTACCGACAACGCCCGCCACCACCGGACCCGACGCGATGCCCATGCGCACCGGCACCGCGCGACCCTTGGGGTCGACCAACCCGACCAGCGCCACCTGCATGTCGAGGGCGAGATCAGCCAGCGCCATGGCGTGATCCGGCTGCGGGTTTGGCAGGCCGCTCACCACCATATAGGCATCGCCCGTCGTCTTGATCTTCTCCAGGTCGTGACGCTCGACCAGGCTGTCGAGCCGCATGTAAACGCTGTTGAGAAAGCCGACGAGTTCCTCCGGCGTGGTATCGCTTGCGCGCGCGGTGAAGCCCGCCATGTCGGCGAACAGGATCGATGCCTCCGGATAGGCATCAGCAATCGCGACATCCGGGTGATCCTTCAGGCGCCCGGCGATACTCGGCGGCAGAATGTTGACCAGCAGACTCTCGGAACGTTGGCGCTCGCGCTCCGCCCGCTCCTCGGCACGTGTGTACTGCCGAACCGCGTAGAAGACGATACCGTAAAGCGCAGCCGAACTGCAGAGCACGTTGATAACGAAGGTCAGGTGCGACGTTGGAGTGTTGTTTGCATCGCCGATGTGCAGAACGACGAGCAACGCTGCCCCGACGGCACCGATCACGATGGAGAGGAAAACGTGCTCGGCGCCGAGCAGCAGGAGGCCAAGCGCCCCGGCCGTGAAATAAAAGAAGGTTACCCCATTGGTGATGCCAAAGTTAAAGCCGAGCCAAGAGTTCCAGGCATACATGAGGCCCGCCAAAGCGAGCGGCGCAGCCAGCGGGCTGAAGCGGTGCAGCAACGGAGTGAGCCCGTAGGCAAGTGCGACAAGCGCGGCGTATTTCCAATGTGCCATTCCACCGAAGAAGCGCCAGACAGCAAAGAGTGCGATGGTGGAGGCACCAATCCAGGCTGCGATGTTGGTCGCTCGCAATCGTCGGGCCACCTTCTCCGGGTATCGCTCAGTACCGTAGCGAATGTTCGGAATGAGGCGCACGTGCGAGCCCCCACCGCCACGGTGGTCGCCACGCGTGTCGGACTTGGGTTTCGAATGTGATCGGCGACTTTTGAGCTGAACGAACCCAGTCCACGATCACGCGCCTCCCGCCCGCGATCAGCGGGAGGAGCCCACCGCATGATACAGTGTCCGGCCCCCCTCGTCGACAGCGTGGGATGTGCCCTTGCGGGTCCGCATCCGGCAGAGATCTCGGGTCGTGGCCCATTCTGGATTCCCCGGCCGTGGACGCCCGTTGAGATCAAACCGGACATCACAACACCCTGCCGCCCGAGCGACCTTTCCCTCGCTGTCGGAAAAGCTTGCCAACAGCCGAAATAGACTATGTGCAACGGTATGCGAATTTGCCTTTAGAAAACAGTCAACTGGCGAATTTCGCTGCGCCAGATTTCTAGGAGGTCGGTATCGGCCTCCGGCCGCTCTGACGGCCAGAATTTCACTAAAACATCGCGACCTTCGGCATCGCGGGCTCGAAAAATGCCGGGCCGACCATTCTTTTTGTCTGGGCGAACGAGATAATTTCCGTCTTCAGTAAAGCTAGATAAAAACCCTGCTTTCTTTGAGCCGCGCCTCGACGCCATGACAACCTGCACTTTCAAAAATGTCTAAGACTACTAGTCGCAAAGTGAACTACTTTGAACTGGCGGTCTACCGTAACCTGAGAACATACCCGCGGGGGCACACCGAACCCACCGTCGCTCGCCGTGCAGCAAATTGCTTCCCTTTGCGTCAGGCGTAAATCTGGCGGCGCCGAAGCTTTGCGTTAGAACGCCAGCACCGAATCTGCGCTCGCAGCGTTGAAAGGCAAAATTACCAAGCGCGTGTGGTATCGAAAGGATGGAATCGAACTGCCTACCTCGGGCGGCAGTCCTGATCGAACCTGTCTCCGCCGATAATCTCTGCAAAACGGGAATTTCCGCGGTCAGGGCCGGAGACTTTCCGCCATTTTGCCCCTGGGATTGAGAGATCGGGAGCTTGGAGACAAAGTCGAATGCGTGAAAAGCCGGGATTTCCGGGCCTGAGAGGCGCAGGTTGCAAACGATCGCCTGACGCAGGAATGGCTGGCTGGGGACGCAGTGCTGATCGCACCTGTCTCCGCGCAGATTCCCTGCTAACAGGGAATTTTACAGGGAATCTAGCGGTTTGGGAGGCTCGGAGACATGGCAAGTAGTCAGAAACCGCTGCATACAGCCGTTTTCTGGGTCAATTCCCTACTCCAATTAGCAGGGAATTTTTTTGGCCTAACAGGGCTATCCTCGCAACGTAACAGGGAGTTTCGCTGGTCTTTCGATCTGTTGTGTGCTGCTTGCGATGGCGACTGAGGTGGCCCGTCGAACGGGCGTGTCACTCCTGGGAAATTTATAGTGGTCCAAGGATGTCCGATGTGCCCTCAACATCGGACATTGGCCGCCGACTCCGGGATGTCCGTTTTGTGCCAATCGCGGAAGTCGCACTCACTCTTGGCCGAGTGAGACTGCGATGGTCATTCAGGCAGCCCGGCCCTCCTCAATCCTTCTCCATACGGAGAGAGGTCTTCGACCCGCCGATAGGGCACCGCATCTTTGAGATTGGAAACACGTAGCGCGGGATTGAGTCGCCGCAGCCGAGCCACTACCTTCTGTGCTTGCTCCAATCGTCCGGCCATTGCGTTGCTTGCGGCGGAAATGCGTAAACTAGGCTGATAGTCCGAATTATCCTGCAATGCCATTGCCGCCCACGATACCGCTTCGTCATAGCGGCCTAAGAGGAAATGTGCATACGCGGTTCCGGTTCGCATACTCATCATCCGCGGATCAAGTGGGTTCAAGCGCATTGCGCGCTCGAAGCGTTCGAGCGCCGGCTCAGGCTCCCCGAGAAAAGTTTTCACCCATCCACTCAAAAACCAAGCCTCTGCCAAGTTGGAATTGAGCACAAGCGCGCGATCGATTAAGGCGGCGCCTAGCTCGAGATCGTGAGCGCTATACGCTAACGCCCACCCGCTGGCAGCGAGCGCGACCGCGTCATCCTTGTCCAACTCGACCGCACGCTTAGCGAGCCTGATCACTTCGGCAATATCGTTCGCAGTGTCTGGAATCCAGTCGATGCCCTTGGCATAGGCGTAGCAAGAGGCGGCACGGCCGTACGCGGACGCAAAATCCGGGTCGAGTTCGATCGCGCTTTTGAACAGGCGCAATGCCTCCTCATTCGCTTGCCGGCTAGTAAACCGATAAAGCTCGGCCAAACCGCGCAAATAGACGGTATAGGCGTCGAAACTTTCGGTAGGCTTGCGCTTCGCACGCTGGATCTCGGCTTTTTCCACCGCTGGTGCGATCGCCCCGACGACGCTCTCGGTCACCTTGTCCTGCAGATCGAAGACGTCGCTAAGCCCGCCATCAAACCGTTCCGCCCAGAGATACGCCCCAGTGGCGGTATCGACAAGCTGTCCCGTGATGCGCAACCGGTTGGCCGCCTTGCGAACGCTGCCTTCCAACACGTAACGCACCCCGAGCTCGCGCCCGATCTGCTTCACATCGACGGCGCGCCCCTTGTAGGCGAAGCTCGAGTTTCGGGCGATGACGAATAGCGCCTTGAAATGAGATAGCGCCGTGATGATGTCATCGACCATTCCGTCAGCGAAGTAGTCCTGTTCGGGGTCGGAGCTCAAATTGGTGAAAGGAAGTACGGCGATCGAGGGTTTATCCGGAAGCGTGAGGGCGGGTTTCGGCGGTTCCTCCGGGTTGTCGGCGGCAGTTGCGGCTGCAGTACCTTCCGCTTCCCGCACTGTTCCGACAAAGCGGAAGCCCTTTCGCGGCAATGTCTTGATCAGGCGCTGTTCCTCGCCCGTATCACCGATTGCGCTTCGAGCGGCATTCAGGCGGGTCGTGAGTGCCGTTTCGGAGACGATACGGCCCTTCCAAATAGCGTCGATCAGGTCGTCCTTGCTGACGACATGCTCCCTGTTGCGGATCAGGTAGTCTAGCAAGTCGAAGACCTGCGGCGGGATAGCAACCGGTTCAGCGCCGCGACGAAGCTCGCGGCGGTCAGTGTCGAAAGCGTAATTCTCGAAGAGGTAGCGCAAGCTGCCTTTCCCCCAAGCAACCTCCGAACATCGGGGCTCCAATACGCCGGTATGGCAAAGATTAAGCTGCTGGTGAGGAAAATGTAAGGAGCAAGTAAAGCGGGCTTGCCGGCGCCTTGGCATCCTAAGGGCAGACACAACACCCAAGGACACTGCCATGAGCACGATAACAGCACTGGGACTGCGCGCCGTGTTGACCGGGCGAGTCCCCGGCTTCATCAGGGGATGCTGGAACGCACTTCAGGAACGGCGCAAATGCCAAAAGGTGCGGGCCGCCTTGTACGGCCTCAATGGCCGCGACCTGCACGATATCGGCATTTCGCATGGCGACATCGAGTACGTGGCCTCGAACCCGGATATTGACCCGCGAGGCATCTGAATTGCCGTTATTTGGCAGGGGTATGGGGCGGAATTAGCGATTCGCCCGGAGGCCGACTTCCGCATTGAGTCAATCGCGTCGTTTTACCGGTCCGCCGATGGCTTCCGGTTCCCTGAAGCGGACATCGCCATGACCGGTCAGCACGTCTCAAGGGTGCCAGGAACAGACATGCGCCTCACCATTCAACTTCCTAGCTGCTGTTGAGCTAACCGAAGCAAGATGGCTTGAGCTTCGCCAACAATCTCGCGCACGATCTCTGCTGCGGGTTGTCTCTTGTGAACAAGGGCAACACCCTGTCCAGCCCAGAGCGACAACGCATCTATATCTCCCTCGGCATCAGCGCCGGGCGTGTAGGATCGATAGCGCACAATCGACCCGCGTGATTTCGAGTTAGCCACCATATCACCCTCACCGGGGCGCTTGCCCGTTGCCGGGCGTCCGGCGGCTTCCCACGCAGCGACAGTACTATTGCGCAATACACGATGAGGTGCGTTGGGCCAGCCGATGTCAAACAGTTCTTCGAGATAAACGGTATCGTCTTCCGTGGCCTGCAATATTCGCTCGCGATAGCGCGGATGAATGTCGGCCTCATCGCTCGCAAGAAAACGGGTCCCGATCCAAGCCCCCGAAGCGCCCAGTGCCAAGGCAGCAGCAAGCCCGCGGCCGTCGGCAATACTGCCCGCTGCAAAGACGGGAACTGGTCCGACCGCATCGACTACTGCGGGAATGAGTGGCATCGTTGCGACGTTACCACGCACATGGCCCCCAGCTTCCCATCCTTGTGCGACAACGGCGTCAACCCCGCTCGCTACTGCGTGCCGCGCTTCCGCAGCCGTGCTAACGGTGTGGAGCACTGTGGCACCACCAGACTTTGCGCGGGCCACAAGGCCTGAAGGATCGCGCCAGAAGAAGGAGATAACCGGCACGCCCTCCTCCAAACAGGCGTCAAGGCGCTCTTCTTGCGGAAACTCTAAGTTCAGATTGACGGCAAACGGTTTAGTCGTGAGAGCGCGAGTTTCGCGGACCAACTGGCGCAATCTCGATACATCCGCCCCCCACAGCGCAAGTGTACCGAGGCCGCCAGCGTTGCTAACTGCAGCAGCTAGGGCGGGGCCGACTGCCCCACCCATGGGCGCTTGAATTATTGGGACTTCGATCCCAAGCCGTTCACAACCTGCCGTAATCATTGGGTCACTCCATCAGCAAAATACGCATTCTGGACCAATCGTTGGGCAATATTGCCCGAGTTAGCGTGCTGGGCACGTTATAAGTGCCATTAGCAGACCAAGCGCCCGAGCAGATCCTCTAGCCCGATGCCGTGGGGAATGGCGGACGACGATGAAGACGCGTTGATCGGCTTCGCTGGTTCGATGGAGGAAATTGCTGTCCTGCTCAGCCCGGGTTCGCGGGTGCTTCGGTGACGCCCTCGGGAATACCGACCCAAGGCAGTTTTTCGGCACACCAGATATGCAGGTTGGGCGCGAGCCAGTTCGAGTCGTCGAGCGTGCCAGCCTTGATGAACACGATAGCGCCGTATGCCGCGCCGTGGCTGTAGACGTGGGAGCCGCAATCGCCGCAGAAGAACCGATAGAAGGCTTTGCCGCTCGCGCCGCTGTGATCCTCGTAGTGGCGCGGACTGCCCCTTTCGATGCGGAGCGTGTCCTGCGGCACGGCGACGTTCATCGAGAAAGCAGAGCCCGAGTTCTTGCGGCAGGTCCCGCAATGGCAGACCACTTGCATCAGCGGCTCAGCGCCAGAGCGGTAGCGTACGGCACCGCAGAGGCACCCTCCCTCAATCGTCGGCATCGCGTCTGCCTCCCTGCTGTTCACTCCCGTGTGGAAATCCGTGTAACGATCATACCGAGCGACCTGACATTGCTCTAATCGCAATACTATGGTTCTAATATTGCTATGGCCAATATCAGGAAAGTTGATCTCAACCTGCTCGTCGTGCTCGACGCACTGCTCGAAGAACGCAACGTCACGCGAGCGGCCGCGCGGCTCGGCTACACGCAGCCGACGGTTAGCGGCATGTTGATGCGCCTCCGCGACCTCTTTGGCGATCCCCTGTTCGTACGCACCCAACGCGGCCTGCTGGCGACCCCACGAGCACAGGCGCTGACCATTCCATTGAAACAGTTGCTCGATGACAGCCGCCATCTCGTCGCACACGATGCGTTCGATCCGGTTCACGCCGAGGTCACCTTGAGGGTCTCAAGCAACGACTATATGCAGCACGCCGTTCTCACCCCGTTCGTAAAAGTGCTGAGGAGCGAGGCGAGACAGATCCGGCTAGCCATAGTGCCACCGATTATCGAGGGCCTCAGCGACGCCCTCGCACGCGGGCAGATCGACCTGGCGATCACCGCGGCTCAGTTTGCGATGTCTGATCTGCCGTCACGGCTGCTTTATCGCGACCGCTATGTCGTCGCGGTTCGCCGTCAGCATCCGCTCGCGGGCGATGCGGCCATGACTGTTGAGCGCTTATGCGAATACGATCACGTTGTGGTGTCGCCAACAGGCGGATCGTTCGAGGGCGATCAGGCGTTTGCGCGGCTTCAGCAACGGCGCAAGGTTCGCTATTCCCTGTCAACCTTCCTGCTCATTCCGGAGATATTGCAGACGGACGATCTTGTGGCACTCGTTCCATCTCGCCTCCTGCGTCAGAACAATAAGCGGCTGTTCGTGCGCGAGCTCCCTTTCCAAGTCCCCAGTTTCGAGGTGATTGCCGTTTGGCATCCGCGCAACGATAAGGATAAAGCCCATCGTTGGCTGCGTAGTCGATTAGCCGAAATTGCAAAATTCCCGTGATCGAGACACTGCTCGATGTCGCACAAAACGTGGCGCCATTGCCTGGTTCGGCGCAAGCGAGACGCGCCATGCTAGTAAGCGCACAGTTACGGCTTCTGCGCCGCCGCACTCTCGTGACCTGCTGGTGGTTCAATTAGGCTAAGTCGGCTGCTGCACGGGTCGACGCGCGTAATCTAGTAGAGCTCGCGCCGGAGTTCCAAACGCTCGCTCCGTGAGCGTGCGTGTCGCCAGTCCAAATGTCTGCCTTGGGTCAAACTCAGAAATCTGGGCGGGTAACTCAGAAGTCTCCTTTGCCCTCAAGAACGGACATAGAAACACGCAGGCGTCATTGCAAATTATGAGATTTCGTACCGCGCCGCAGCAATTAAGTAAGTCGTGAATACTTATGCATAGCAAACAAATGGCCCGACGATATTGCACGTCGGGCCATTCAAGATCATCCGCCTCGGTTACATCCGCCGAGCCTTCAGATCAAACAACGTTCTTTGATTGCGCCATCTAATTTGGGCAATGATGTGACAACCGCACGGCGTGAAGCGGCTCACATTCGGCACGAAAGCGGCTCGCTTGCGCAGCAGCTCTGACTGATGTCGCGATCCCTCCGCTGGTCGGCTTCAAGTTCTTCGACAATGAGCCGAAGCAAACATATGGCAAGCGGATCAGTTACCTCACGCGACAGAAACTGAACGCTCGATCTGAACTTCCTGCTCTCTGAGCTGGCGATTTGTCATGAGTTGCGCCCTCCGACAAACTTACGCCGAGACGGCAAACTTGTTTCGTTAAAGTTTTCGGATCATTTGAGATGGTTTCTATCCAGTAAACTCGTGCCCGCCTGCTGCTGAACGGGCAACCGGGCTGAACGGTGAAATGGCTCCGACATTCCCAGGATTGGCGGGCACGTCTTGCAGGTGCCGCGAACGGACCTCCTGCGCTGCAGTGGTCAGCCGCTTCATTCAATCACATCGTCGGCGCGGGCGAGCAATGAAGGCGGTACCGTGAGCCCGAGGACCTTGGCAGTTTGGAGATTGATAACAAGTTCGAATTTCACAGGTTGCTCGATAGGTAAATCTGCCGGCTTCTCCCCGTTTAAGACCCTTTGCACATAGCCCACTAGACGTTTGGCCTCAAAAGTCCGACTCGGACCGTAGGACAGCAAAGCACCGCTGTCTGTGAATTCCCGCCACGACGCAATCACTGGAAGACGACGCTCTTGGCCGTGTTGCGCGATCTTCGCGGCAACAACGCCAGTAAGGCGTGACGAGATGACGAGCAGGCCATCAGCGCGGCTTGCTTCCACCCCCTGCAGTGCCGCATCGAGGTCGGCGATCTTGTTTATCGAGTGGGTCGTTAGCTCAAGGTCGAGCGACTGGGCTCCGCGCCGTGCAAAAGTCACTTCGTCATCGAAATGCTGGGGATTAAATATCACCGCAACCTTCCTGACGTTTGGGGCCACTTGCTTGAGCAATTCAATCCGCTTCGCCGCCATTTCATCCGTAAGAAACGTGATCCCGGTGAAGTTCTTACTTGGTCGCGCAAGAGACACGGCAATTCCTGACCGGATGGGGCTATCGCTAACGCCGCCGACGATGGGTATGTTCCCCTTACTTGCCTCAAACAGTGGCTTGATAACATCACCGCCAACAGCGAGCAGAAGGGTGGGCCTCTGGGCGACAAGTTCGGTGGCCAATGCCGCAAGTCGATCCGGCATTCCGTTGGCATAGCGAAAGACGATTTCGACGTTGCGGCCCTCGATGAGTCCGGCTTGTGCGAGTGCGTCCTTCAACGACTGATCGACCGGTCCCATTTTTTTGGCGTCGCCAAATACTAACCACCCAATCCGGGGCAGCGATTTCTGCGCATGCACGGCAAGCGGCCACGCAACCACTGCGCCGCCAACAACCGAAATAAACTCGCGTCGTCGCATCGGAGCCTCGAAGGGTCGAGCAGCCCACGCGTTCAACCTTAGCACCTTGTGAACCACGGTCGGGGATTAATTGGCTTGATGTCCGTTCCGGGTCAAAAGCTGCCTCGACAGCCCCGCAACGCCACTTCCGCTTTGCTTCGACGAACGGACATTTACCGACCGGCGCAGCTGGTCCGTTTCGTGCCCGAAACGGAAGTCACGCGTTACTCAATAACTTCGTCAGCAAGCAGCAAGATCGACATTGCATGCCGTTCGATTGCTCGGATGATGCCAACGCCCATCGGTAACAAGCAAGGACAGGCGGCCCTCTTCGTCTCCTCGCCAGAGCAAACGCCGCATCCGCACGCGAAGTTAGCCGCTAGCACGAGAGTGCTCAGGCGACCGGCAAAAGCCTTGCGTCCGGCCTCGTCGCGTTTACGGTTGATTGTCGGTGCGCCTGGTCATTCAAGCTAGTGCAATCTTGGAAGTGCTCAACGACCGTGGCACTTGCCAGATGCTCCCAATACTCTGCCTCGGCGAGCAGCTTCCAGCTATTGTCAGGATGATATGCAGCACTCTGCCGACACAAAGACGCCATCGCCCGGAGGCGGCGTACAGTTTCCATTCCCATCCTCCCTGTGGTTTTCCCCACCCTATTTTTTATTTTTGCTTCGGAGTCATTATGATTATGACTCAGAACTAAATTTTAGGTTCTCGGCGAAGGCGCGTTTGGTTGCGAGTTGTTTCGCATCGGGCTCACATAGGTCTTCAGATGAGCGCTAATCGCGCCCGCGCCGGTCTGACGATAGGCGCGCCGATCCAATACCGAAGGCTATGCCGGTATCCTGACCACGAGGAAAACGCGATATCTGGATGCGCGCGCCGTGGGATGAGGCGAAGCGCTGCAACGGCCGCTGGCGGAGACGCGCTGCGGATTGCGGCCCGTGGTGCTGACAAAGAAGATCGCGCAGCAGCGGCACGATCAGAACGATCAATCAATGTCCGCTCCTCGCCGGACCTAACTCGGACATCGCGCTACGTCCGAAAGGTGCCAACGGCCGACGTTGCCCGTTCGATGGCCTGCTACTAAGTGACAAACCTGCCGAACTAAGACATCGCTAGACGTTTGCTTCAAACGCTGTTTCAAACACTCACTTTCATCAAACTCATGCGTTCTCGCACGCCTCGGGCGTTACCCATGCACATTTAATTGTTGCGTCCGGCAGCCATTTGCATCTAACCCGCTCGCGATGCTACGTGCGGAAAATCCGTCCTCGCGACCAAGCGTTTGGAGTTTGTTTTTCTGAGTGAAAGTGTCTCGTAAAGTGAGTTCAATATCGTGCGCTTAGAGGAAGCAGATTTAAACCTATGTTGAGACCGCCGCTCCGCTACGCTCCAAATGGAGCAGGCTGCGGATGTTTCACCGCTGGTTCCCCGCAGTGACCGCTCCAGGCGGAATTTCTAACGTCCTTCTTGCAGCGCTGCCGGCGACGGACCTCGATCTGCTGAGGCCCGAGCTAGCGATGGTCGCGCTCGATCAGGACGTGGTCCTTTCGCGCGCGGGTGAGCCGATAGAGTATGTCTTCTTCCCTCATGGCGGGGCCATCTCACTGATGATCGACATGGCGGACGGACAGACGGTTGCCACAGCCGCAGTCGGACGCGAGGGGGCAGTAGGCATGCTCTCGGTGCTGGGGCCGTCCCCGTCAGCCGCTACCGCCGTAGTGCATGCGGCGGGCACCGCCGCGCGGATCTCTGCATCGCGATTTCACGCCGCTTTCAACTGCAGCCCTGCGATCCGGCACGTAGTCCAGAAATACACCAGAGCGATGCTGGTACAGTTCCAGCTCGGCGCGGCCTGCAATGCGCTGCATCCGGTCGAAGCCCGCATGGCTCGCTGGCTACTCCAGCTTCGCGACCGCAACGATCACGACGTACTCCCGCTCACCCAGCAGGCGCTTTCGCAAATACTTGGTGTACGTCGAACGACGGTCACGCTCTTAATGCGCAAACTGCGCGCGCGTGGGGCGATCAGGTCTGATCAACGAGGCCGAATCGAGATCGACCGATCGCGACTCGCGGCGGCAGCGTGCGAATGCCACGACGCCATGCATCTCGAAGTCGATCATATGCCCCGATCTCGCGCGGTGAGTGTCTCAGGAGTTGAATCGGACGGCGTTTCGGCCCGACCGACCAAATTTCCCGCTTGCGGAGGTAAGAGAGAGCGTTAGCAGTCAGCCAATGTCGGCTGCGGGTCAATCGCGTCGATTTTGACATACCCGCCGCATGTCCGGCTAGATGGTAATTTCTGACGCTCGCCGCGCGGACGGGCCCGCGAAAGAAGGCCGCGAGGAAGTATCGGATCGTTCGATGATCTCGCGAAAGAAGATCGCTGCACTGTTGCTTCTCGCGTCAACCGGTGCGGCATTGCCCGGCGAACTGACCGGGCAGGCCAGCATCCCTCATTCAAAACCGCTCTGATCGATGGCGCGATCCCTTCGTAGGTCAGCTTCAAGCTCTTCGATGATGGCCCGAAGCAAACACGAGGCAAGCGGATCAGTAACCTCCCGCGACAAAAACTGATAACGCGCGATCTGAACTTCTTGCTCTCTGATCTGGCGATTTGTCATGAGTTGCGCCCTCCGACAAACTTACGCCGAGACGGCTAACTTGTTTCGTTAAAGTTTTTGGATCATTTGAGATGGTTTCTATCTAGCAAATCCGGCCAACCTGCCTCTGGGTCGGCCGGGCTGTGGAAGCTGCGTTTGCGCACGTGGTTCTGCGCGCCCGCGAATAGCGCCGAGCCGCGCGCGACTGCCAAGATCCGCTTCGGCACTGATAGGCGACTATCGGGTGAACATGGTGATCAAGCCAAAAGCGGCGGTTGGATACTGGGGCAGTCCCGCGGCCGTAGCAGTTCGACAGGTGAATGCCTTAAAACTCATTGGGCAGCGCTTCTAGACGGCGCAACGTGCGAGTGGGCCGCAGCTGGTGTGGAGTATCTTGCCCGCTGGACCGAACTGAAAGTGGATTCGGACCGGCTTGCCTTCGTAGCTTTGATAATCGACCTGGACGCCATCCCCAGTCAGGATCATGTCGTCTAGGGTGAAGGCGGATGCTATCTTGCTTTCGAGCTTCGGCGCCCAGTAAGCCGCAATCGATTTGCGGCCTGTCAGGCTGACGCGCTCGCACTCGCATTCCAAAACCGCGCGCTCATCGTACAGGTAGAGCAAACCATTGAGCTCTCCTAATCGGCAGGCATCGAGCCAGTCCACGACCAGTGCCAGAGGATCGAACACGTCCCTCGAAATCGACATGAGTTTCCATCATAAAGCGGCCGCGCCTCCCCGAGCGGAGTTAAATGTTTCATGATGAATAGGGCTTGAATGCTTTCCCCGTAAAATTACGGGCAAGGATAAGCCGCCCCTAGACAACGTGGATCACGACAGACGCCGGACGCTATCCCGGCGCTCGCCAAGGCTGATCACCAACATCGAAACGACTGTTCCATTTCAAAATTGAAACTAATTTTGTAAGCCACTGATCCCGGATGGCTGCTATCTTCTGATCGGACGAAAAAGTTTGATCCCGAACCTATTTTTCCCGATAGGTCGGCAGCCGCGCTGCTGACAGATCAGCGCACTCCCAAAGACCGCCTTCGGGCGGTCATTTGTCTTGAGATGAAGCGGCCTTGAACCGGGCTGCACTCGCTCAACTGCCAACGCTTTACGCGCCTGCACATCGGAGATCTCGGCGCCGTCCAGTGTCACGCTCAATGCGATCACGACATCAGCGTAAAGGCATCAACCAAAATCCCGGCGGCAACGTATTGTGCCAATGCTTCGGGGCAGCGTCCGCGCCTTGGACCATTGCCCCGCCGCAGCAAACCAACCCTGTGAGCACGGCGCATCAGCTTGGTATTCCCCACGATCCAAACATTCATGGCGTTGATGCGCCTCAAAGAGGCGACCTCCCGACGCGTAGCAGGTAAACAGTTTCCTTCTTAAGTTTTAAGCTCGATACCAAGGTTACAGTTCCTACTCGCTCGTCCACAGTTGGTATCGAGTGCTTGTCGTGCCTTGGCACCGTCGCGGTTTGACGATGTTGGAGAAAGCCTTTTAACTCCAATACGCGCAATCGGTTATGAATTAACCATCCTGGTCACCAGCAGCATCTGCTCTGAGCGACTAGGCATCGCGCGTCAGGGATAGGGGACCGGACCCTTCCCCCAAAATTAGGACTTGCCCCGTCGGGCAAATCACCGGCAAATTACTTCAATGCCGCTTCCCTGAGTTCGCCCATTTGCGATCCCGAGTGGCCCCCTCGATCTTTCAACTCTATGTAGCGGCCCTGCAATCGCATGCGCCGAATGAGAAGCCATGTCTGATGAATCCGAAGTAGGTATCGTGCTCGCCAATGCTCCCCGGCTGGAACGGGCATTCGGGCGTAAACTGGCTGCCGTGATCACCTTGATCAGTCTCTATTTTGCGCGACGTCGTCCAGGGCCGTTAGGGCTGTTAGCGTCGCTTGTCATGATGGCAGTGCTAAGCATCCAGGCGTGGCTCAGGTGCGGCTGGTGAAAACTATGCTACGACCTTTGTCAGTATCGCCTTCGCAAGGTCATCCGAGGTTGCAAACCGATGGGAATCAAGTTTCGGTCGGCAATCCCGTCTGAAACTTAGTTTGCCTTTGGGGATGCGCGCAGGCGGCAACAAAAAATAATCCAAGGGTAGTGTGTTCCCCTCCCTCATGCGAACGGCAAGTACCAAATCCGGAGTGAGGTCTATTCGACGCCTGACCGGCCATCTAAGAAAACCGCCCTCCATGCGCTGGCACCGCACGGGAAGGATGGAAACCTGTAAGTCTGTAGCGACTATGAGCCGGCCTGATCCTTCATCAAATGCCGCCGACCTGCCGGCGCCCTGGATTTTAGATAGTAGATCGTTGGCAACAGTAACGATCATGGCCACAGCGGCGCGACGCGCGTCGTAGCATTTGAAGGCGTCGGGGTGATATCCGATCAGATCGTAAGCCTGTCGCAGACTGCCAAACCGTTCAATGTAAGTCATATGGCAAGGCACGTCGGCGGCGGCGTCGATGATGTTGGCCGAGAGCCGACCTTTCTCAATCCAAAGCGCCCTAAGAATATCCAGCATTTCGCTGTCCGACTTCCAGGCGCGGATCGTTCGACGCGGGCGACCCTCCACAATCCTTCCAGCCGCCTCGAACATCTTTGGCGTGATGATGCCTTCAAAGGCGTTGTCGCGACGAATCCACATTTCAGGTGGGTTGGGTGTCCGCCTGCTCTTTAGCTTACCCGATTTCCGGTTGTAGATGTAACTACCGATGTATTTCTCGCAAGT
This sequence comes from Bradyrhizobium sp. AUGA SZCCT0431, assembly GCF_018131065.1. Taxonomy (NCBI): domain Bacteria; kingdom Pseudomonadati; phylum Pseudomonadota; class Alphaproteobacteria; order Hyphomicrobiales; family Nitrobacteraceae; genus Bradyrhizobium; species Bradyrhizobium sp. AUGA SZCCT0431. The sequence goes on from NZ_JAFCLR010000006.1 coordinate 19,184, forward strand.
CAGCAGCCGACGCACCGCGAGCATACGCCACGGTCGGCCAAACTCATTGTAGATGTGCGCTTCATTCAGTTCTCGCGCGATGGCCAACTCTGATTTCCGATCGCGAACGAAAGAACGGAAAACCCGCCGAACCGTCTCAACATCTTCTGCTGGACCCGGCCGAAGAATGACTCGATCTGTTTGCAGAGCCTTTCGATCACCCCGAGCCAAGACAAGTTTTTGAGCTCCAAACTGATCCACGAGCACGCGCTGCAGACCAAAACCGGCTGTTCCGCCTTGCTTGAAGCCCTGTTTCGCGACGCGGCAACTTCCAGCAAAGACCTTGACTGATAGATCGCGGCTGTAGTCGCCGGCCCCGACCCGTTTCAGAGCCTTCAAGATTGCGGACGCGAAGCTATCATCGTTCTCAAACTGCTCTGCGCAATAAAGGACCCGGACGCCGGCTTGCGTGCAAATGAACTCGTAGTAGGCGCTCTCGTCGATATTCTGGAACCGACCCCAGCGGCTGATGTCATAAACCAAGACAAAATCAAACTCCGCCTTATGGTCGACGATGTCACTTATCAGGCCTCTTAGCCCTATGCGGTTTTTGAAGCGCAGCCCGCTGCGAGCTTGGTCGATATACGTCCGGACGATTGTCAGATTGCGTTCGAGCGCGTAGGCAGCGATTGCTGCTGTCGAATACCGTTGCTGATCCGTAGACATGCGGACGTACTGCGCTGCTCGCCGGCCGATTGTGCCGTTTCCAGGAATTGTTTCGCGCTGCATCGTCGGCCAGTCCGACCACAGATCCAAGGGTCATGCTGGCCGAATTGCGTTTGCGCGCCCTTACACAAACGGGGCAATATTGACCCCAATTAATGTTAGTCTTGCTGATTATTGGAGGCTCAGCGAATGTCTGATCAAGCGGTCGAAATTCTGATTACGAATGCTATCCACACGGCTTTCATCAAGTACCCCGAGGGCGATGGGGGGCCGAATCTGGATTATGAGTGGATAGCGCCGGACCAGAGCACTCACATCGCTAAGGCGATCCTTCAGGATCTTGCGGCCAACGGATATCAGATCGTGAAGAAGGTCGCCGGTGCCCGTTAAGCATGAAAAAGCCAAGATAACGGCCGGTGCCATCACCGCAGTCGCTATCGTCGGGCTGCTCGCGGTCATCGCGCTGGGGTTTCTGATGGTGCCGCCACCGTGAGGAACAGGCCGCCAACTGTAGCGGCCCTCTTGGTCAGCCTAACTGCCGAGCCGCCGCCAAGAGTAGAGCTGCAGCGACAGCGAGCGCCACGGCAATGAATACGCCCTTCAGGAGCCCTTGACCCGAAGTGGGGACAATGAAAACAGTGGCTAATATGGCCAGGCCAGCGGCCGCGGCCCCAGCGCGCCTGGCGATGCACTGGTGCCGCCCGTGGCAACCGCAGGCAACGGCGGTTGCCAATGGGTCAGCCAAGTTATCGCAATCGGTTGATCTTTCCGAACTAGTTCGGAGTCACTCGGTTGGCCTCTTTCCTTGCCACGCATCGTTAGCGCACCTTTCGCCGCCGATGACGGTGGGGCGCACGGTGAGAGTTTCGGGATCATCTCTCATAATCCGGATGCACCCACTTGTAAGGCGTGATCTCGCACGTCGCGGTTGTTTGATCAAACGCACCGCACGGATGCGCACTGGTTGAAGGGCCGCCGGCGCGGCAGGGGTAGTCCTTGTCTGAATGAAACCCCTCATTTGTCTGCAATGTCTTCTGATTGAGCTGTCATATACGACGTTGCTATTGTGAGAAGGTGCACGGCTGCAGTCCCTAGCTGTAGCATCTCTTCATCCATCGTATAGGCGGCGGCGGCACGGCGGTATGCGATGGCTACGGTTGCGTAGGCATCTGTGATCAATCCTTTTATTTCATCGTTGTCATCTATACCTCGCCGTACACGCACTTTAACGACCTTCAGCGCTACTTCGGCAGAGGCTTGAGCAAATTGCACACTTTCCAACTTCGAGTCAGTAATACTCGGCTGGCACCCTGCAGCCGCTCCGGCGACAACTTCATAGTATCGTCGTTTTTGGATTTCATCCGAAGACAAATAATCTCTTAAGAAGCGTCGAACCCGCGGTTCGAGATATTTACGATCCTCTCGGATCTTTCCTCGCTGCCTATTGAGCCTGAACCAGCTAAACACCGCTATCTCTGTGCGAATTTTGGAGGCGCGCTTGAGAAGGGTGACGCAGCAGCCGATTCAAAGTTCCTATTACAATTTTGGATTATCGTTGCTCCGGACGTTTTCTGGAAGCCGGCTCCTGCAAATAATCGCCGTATACAGTGGTTTACTTTCGTAAATCGCGGCCAAACCGCCCAGCTCTGAGACATTTATAACGAGAACGCGTGATTGCTCGCCTTGCGGATCAGAAGTTGCTTTCTGATCCCAACTCCGTTTGCATGGTAAGGATTGTGACCAAGATCAGCGAACGATATAAGAATTTATCCAGCTTAGCGAGGCGGTGGAGGTCGACATGAGGACCTCTAATATTGGGATCCAGCGATTAGCGTTCGCTCTGGGAATAGGCCTGCTTATAAGTTCTGCCGCCGCTGCCGACACCTATCCTATTAGAGGGGTGTGGGTAGCCCGAAATCGTGATTTTCCAATCGGACAAAATGAAGCTTGTTTTACCGTAAGACTGTCAGGCGTTGAAGCCGTGGCTAGGAAACTCATTTCTGAGATGCTCATATTTAACGAGAACAAGCGATACGAGGTGAAACGGAACTTACAGACCGTCAGCACGCTGGTTTCCACGAAGCCAGCAGAGGGCGGTTACTGGGTGACTGAATTTCCGGATGTTCGCAAGCGCTTCTGGTTCAGACAGAAGGTCACCTACTTTCTGACGATAATCGATCCGATGACCATAGAGATTAGACACAATGCACATAAAACAAGATTTGTGAGTTGTGGACCACGAGGCAGGTTGCCGATTTGAGCGAGTCCAGCAACAAATGACTGGCCGTTCGCGCCGACAAAAATCGGATGAGGATCGGGGCGATTGCCAAGACGTGGTAGCGCCGGCGAGACCGCCAACCACAAACGATGGTGCATAGCCCTCAACCGTTACCTTGCCGGGAGCGGCGTGAACTTGTGTCCGAGGGCCTCCGTAATGGCCGCAAATATTCTTGTCGCGGGTGAAGAGCAGACACTGTCACGCGGGTCATTGGCAAGAGTGGGCGATTCAGCGCAATTGCCGGACGCGATGTCGCTGTTAGTCTGCACCACTACGGTAATGTCGCTGGCGGCATGATAATACACGGCAGTGTTGTAGCCCGGCAGTTCACCGGTATGTCCGACCCAACCATCGATGCAGCCGATCGCGATGCCATAGCCGGCGGCGCCGGGAATGGATTTGAGTCGCTCTTCCTGCGTCTCGGCATTCAGCAAACCTTGGCCGGTGCCCAGTGCGCGGCCATATGTCAGGAGGTCATCCATATTCGAAATCATCTCCCCTGCGGTCCAGCCCCAGGCAGGGTTCCAGAAAGTGGCATTGCTGGGCGCATCCGGCTTGGCAAAATTGCCTTGTAGCGTGAAACCCTCTGCATAAGGTACGGGCAGTTTCGGCGATTGGCCCGGCCATGACGTGTTCAGCAATTTGAGGGGCTTGAACACCATTGCCTCGAATGCCTCGGCCACCGGCTTCCCCGTCACTTTCTCGATGACCATACCGAGCAGGATTGTATTGGTGTTGGAATAGTCGAACTGGGCGCCCGGCGCAAACAATGGAGATGCGGCGATGCCAACCTTGAGGAGCTGCTCGGGGGTGAAAACCGTTTCAGGCTTGGCAAAATAGGTGTCGGTAAATTTGGCGCTGCGGGTATAGCTGGCAACGCCGCTCGTCATGTTAGCAAGCTGACGCAGCGTAATGGAATCTCCATTGGGGACTCCGGAAATATACTTCTCGATCGAATCCTCGAGCGAGAGTTTATGGTCCTGCGAAAGTCGCATAATCACCGTACCGGTGAACGTCTTGGTGACGGAGCCGATCCTGGTGTGCATAGCAACCGTCATTGGTCGGCCAGCGCTGGGATCGGCCATACCATAAGCGGCGGTCCAGGTACCCTCAGGCGTGCGCACACCTACAACAGCGCCCGGCGTGAAGGCCTTGGCGAACGAACTCTGCGCCGCCGCGTCGACCTTGGCCGTAAGGTCCTTCGGCAAGGTCGCCTTCATCATCATGGGCGTCGGCATACGCGCTACCACTTGGCGAATGTCACTGATGCAAGTGCCGCCATCGGCCGCTTGGGCCGGCGTTGAAACGAGGCCTCCAAAGAGGATAACAAAAGCAACGACCCGGGCTCTGGTCGGCGGGCTATCAACATTTATACGCACTGCTGTCTCCCTCCTTCGATTACATAGCTGCCGACTTAGCGGGCCATTCGCTGGTCTCGTTTTAGCGGGCCCAGGGATTTTAGCGGCAAACCTCACGGCGGCTTTAACGGACATCGGGAGAATTCCGCAAATGGATTGTAGCAACTGTCTTAAGCTGCCGCGCGGCCTGCCTGCCATAGCGCGAGAACATCTTGGCGCGCGATGCCGCGGGTAATGAACACGATGCGCGAGCGGCGATCGGCGTCGGGCCACTCGGAGAGGGCGACCGGCGGATGGAAGACATGGTGAACGCCGTGGATAACGACCGGTGTCTGCTCCCCGCAGAGATTGAGAATGCCTTTGACCCGCAACAGATCCTCGCCGCGTGCGCCGCGCAGATACGCCAGCCATTGCGAAACCGTCATCCAGTCGAGCGGTTCGTCGAAAGAGACCACGAAGCTGGTGATCCCTGTATCGTGGCTGTGATGGGTGTGATCGTGGTGCTCGTGCGCCGGCTCGCGGGATCCTGCGAACGACTGCTCGTTGAGCCAGCGCGCAACGTCGATCGCTTTTTTCTCGGGATCGATCAGGGCGGCACCGAATAGCCGCTCCGGATCGATCTCGCCATGCGTTACGCGTTCGACCCTCGCGCCGGGGTTGATCTGGCGGAGACGCTGCTCCAATACGGCAATATTGCTGACCAAATCACATTTGGTGATTAATAGCCGGTCGGCCAGCGCCACCTGCTTCACCGCTTCATATTGATGGTCGAGCTGGTGAATGGCATTGGCGGCATCGACCGTCGTCACCACGGTATCGAGCCGCAGGAAATGCGAGACCATTGGATTGTTCAGCAGCAGTTGCACGATCGGGGCTGGGTCTGCCAGACCCGTCGTCTCGACCAGAACACGACGAAATGGCGGTACCTCGCCGCGATCGCGTTTCACCAGAAATGCGCGCAGCGTCTCCTCGAGGTCGCTGCGAATTGTACAGCAAATGCAACCGCTCGCGAGCACGGCGACCTCGCCATCGACGCGCTCGACCAGGAGATGGTCAAGACTGACTTCGCCGTATTCGTTAATGATGACGGCGCTGTCGCGCATGGCGCCGTGGCGCAACAGGCGATTGAGCAGCGTGGTCTTGCCGCTGCCGAGAAAGCCGGTGATCAATGATACCGGCAGCCGCTCGGCTGATTTGTCGCTCTCGAACAGGCTCATCGGCGCGTCCCATCCCGTCTTATTTTTGTCGCTGGACAACAGCCTAGCGGAGGAGGAGCATACCGAAAATGGTTTTTTTAGCCCAGCAAGGGCACAACCTGGGAGAGAACGATGGCCGATCCAGTCAGGGGTGAAGAACAGAAAGGCGGCGAAGAGAAGCAAGCCGGTATCGCAGAAACCGATCGCCGGACCTTGCTTCGCACCGCCGGCCTGGCTGGTGCTGCGGGCGCGGCGCTCGCAGGCGCGATGCATGGCAAATTCTCGCTGGCACCGATATCCGAAGCGCAGGCGCAGACGGCCACCCTGCCCAAAAACGTCACCGGGCCATGGTGGCCGTCGAAATGGGGCAAGGACGACGAGGCCGGCTCGTCCAACCACATCACGCCGGCAAAGGTTCTCGATGCCGCGAAATGGATTAAGGACGGCAAGATCTACAAGATCGGCCGGGTCTACGAGCAAGGCATGCCGCTGTTCGGAGCGCGTGCGTTCTCGCTGCGCATTCCCGGCGGTCCGACCGGCGGCCCGTTCGGCGACAACAAGCTGGTCTACCATGACGAATTCCTTGCCACCGAGATCGGCCAGACCGGCACGCAGTTCGACGGCCTCGGCCATATCGGCATCCAGTTGGGCAAGGACGGCGACAAGAGCGAGATGCGGTTCTACAACGGTCACACCGCCCAGGATATCAGCGACGCCTACGGCCTGAAGAAGCTCGGCATCGAGAAGCTGAAGCCGATCTTCACCCGCGCGCATCTCATCGACATGGTCGCATTGAAGGGCGGGATGATGGACGCCGGTCAGGAGATTTCCGCTGCCGATATCAAGGCGGCGCTGGCCAAGCAAAACATCCCCGAGAGCGACATCAAGGCCGGGGACGCGATCATGTTCCATACGGGCTGGGGCTCGCTGTGGATGAAAAACAATGATCGCTTCAACAGCGGAGAGCCGGGTATCGGCCTCGACGCTGCCCGATGGGTGATCGAAAAGGACCTCGCGCTCACCGCGGCCGACACCTGGGCGGTCGAGGTGGTCCCGAATCCCGACAAGTCGCTCGCCTTCGTGGTCCATGCCGAACTGCAGACCAAGCACGGCATCCTCAACCACGAGAACCTGATCTTCGACGAGCTCATCGCCGACAAGAAATATCAGTTCGTCTATTGCTTTACCCCGTCGCCCATCAAGGGCGCCACGGGAAGCAACGGCTGCCCGATCGCGATTACATGACGAGGTCGCATTGGAGCGTGGGCGGGCGGACCGCCCACGCCGGTGCAATTTTCATGATGCGAAATGTCAAGCTTGCGCTGGGAGCGCGCCCACTTGCAACGCGGCGAGCTTTTTGCCTGAAGGCAAGATCGGAGAAGAACCGTCGTCCCAAATGTGCATGCGCTCAGCCAGAGCGAACTTAAACGGATTGGCTCTTTGCATCGTGCCCGGTGAAAGAGCAAAAGCCCCCGCCCTACCTCAAGCGTCCATGGAATGCAATTGCGCTGCGCGCCAGTCTGGTGGAAGTGCGCGCCTCCGCGATCTACGGCACATAGCGCGTCCTTATGAGAACGTCCGATTGTGGCACCTTCGATCCCCGCGCTTCGTCGAATGTCAGCTTCGCGCCAGAAGCGGTCGGTCCTGAGCATGCTCGTCGGGAACGCCGGATTGATCAGTCGGCACTAAAGTCATTCGCTCGCGATGAGCGACGCGGGGGGCGGGACGGCGGAGGATCGCGTATGCCTGCACGCCCCGTTGATCGATGCCGACGACCTTGGAACAAGGGATTACTCGTCGGCCAGAAGAAACCACTTGAGCCCAAGCACGTATGGTCTATTCGAGTCCGCCTAGAAATCGCGCGGTCAATGCGTGACCTTGCGATCTTTAACCTCGCAATCGACAGTAAACTTCGCGCCTGTGACCTGGTCAAACTGCGACTGGACGACGTTTGCTCGGGAGCAAATGTGCGGCGTCGAGCGACTATTGTCCAAAAGAAGACAGGTCGACCAGTGCAGTTCGAGATTTCGGAGCACTCGAGGAATTCCGTTGAAGCCTGGCTACCAACGTTGCGGGCCACAGGCTCCCGATACCTCTTCCCAACTCGAATTCATGCCAGTCCTCACATTTCAACTCGCCAATATGCCCGGCTGGTGCATCGCTGGGTTAAAAGCATCGGCTTAGAGTCAGTATTTTACGGCACGCACTCGATGCGCCGCACGAAGGCGGCCCAGATTTATCGTAAGACCGGTAACTTGCGTGCAGTCCAACTTCTCCTCGGTCATACCAAGTTGGAAAGCACCGTACGATATCTCGGGATTGAGGTGGACGACGCCTTGAATATGGCTGAACAGATTGAGCTCTAATCGCCGACCACCGGCCTCCACGCCGGTGGTCTCTTTCGCGCCAGAAGCGGCCAGTCGCAATCAAATAGTAACGATCTGTGCTCTTAGCAAGAAGCTCCTTCGCTGAAGTGAGAGCGCCGTCAGCTATCGGCCACCATGGTATCTATGACCCAAGATCGGTGATCATTCGCCGTAACAGCTCGGCGCGTCGTGGAAGCGCGGAAACCACGACGTATTCGTTCGGGGAGTGCCACTCGTTGCCGATCGCACCAAGCCCGTCCAACGTCGGGATGCCGACAGCCGACGTAAAATTCCCGTCGCTGCCGCCGCCGCTCGACGTTTCGATCAACTCGATGTCCTGCTCACGGGCGATGGATTTTGCCAATCCGAACAGTTGCAATCCACCCGCGGTCCGTTCGAGGCACGGCTTTTCAATCTCTCCGCTCGCCGCGACCGTCACGTCGGAACCGATCGGGCTTACCGAGAGGACCGTCTCGTCAACCATTCGACCGGCTTCGGGGCTAGAAAAGCGAACATCGATGGTGCAGAACGCACGGCCCGCGACGACATTCGGCGTGGTTCCGCCGCCGACCTCACCGACATTAATCGTCGTGCCGGTGGAGTAGTCGGTCAATTGATCTAATCTTATGATCTGGCGAGCAATCTCCGAGATGGCACTGCGGCCATTCGCGTGAGCCGAGCCGGCATGCGCTTCCCTTCCCTCGACGTCCAGGCGATATTTTGCGCGGCCTTTGCGGAAGGTAATGACCTCGTCCCTGCGTGCCGGCTCGGCGATCAGGGCGTAGCGGGACTCGCTCGCCAGCCGCTCGATGATGCCGCGCGAGGTCGGAGAACCGATCTCTTCATCGGAGGTGTAAAGAAGCGTCAACGGCATGATCGGCTGGTGGACCAGGCCAGCAATATGTTCAGCGGCCTTGAATGCCAGATAACCGCCCGCCTTCATGTCGGCGATGCCCGGGCCATGAAAGCGGTCTCCGTCCCGGCGCATGGCGACCGACCCCGGCGGGCACACCGTGTCGAGATGGGAAACGGAGAGAATGCCCGGCCCGGTTCCCCACGGCAGCCGAACCAGCAGATGGTCGCCCATCCCGTCTCTCCCCGGAATTCGCTCGAGGCGGGCACCAAGCTGCGCAAAGTCGGCAGCCACGACATCGAGCAGTCGCGCCATGTTTTCGACGTCACCGGTCGGGGTTTCGATCTCCACCCAACGACGCAGACCGGCAAGGATCGATTCCGCATCGGATTGCTGTAATCGCTCCGGCATCATGCCCCCGCTAAAATATTTGCAACGCCCTTGGCGCCGATTGACCAATAACCTCAAGACGTCAGCTCAAGCTTCCCTCGTGATCCTTCCAGATCGAAGGGGAAAGGCGAAGATGGGTGTCCGCGGGATAGGTCGCCGACCAATGATCCGCGCATTCCGTCCCCGTCGCATTCCATAAATCAGGGAGGCTCGCGATGTGGGCAAGAACCTCTTCAAACGCCTCGGCGTGATGCCCCCAGCCGATCCCCTTCGGATGAACCGTCAGCGAGAAATACCGACCGCGTCGATATTGGGCCTCGAACTCGCGAAGCCAGTTTCGCTTCAACGCATTGACCCGATCAAGGCCAGTGCCCTCCGTTGGAAACATCAGAAAAAACTGGTCGTCGCAGCTGTAATGGTACGGAAGCGTCAGGATCGTTTTGCATTGAAGGACGTCAGCAACCCAATAATGCGGCGCGTCGTCCGCGAGACCGTTCCCCATATAGCCGTAGCCGGCATCGATCAGTAAGCTCATCGTCGCCGCGCTGACGGTGCCTACCGCGAATGCGTCCTGCTGGCGTGGCAGTGAAAACCACCCCTTCGGCCGCCTTCCGACGATGCGCTCCAGCGTTTCCGTCGTCAGCGCGACCCGCTCCCTTTCCTCCGCAACACTCAACGTGCTGACGTCCTCGTGTTTCCATCCCCCGGCGGCAATCTCATGTCCGTCGTCACGGATGGCCTTGATCCGATCGGGGTAAATCTCGGCCATCACCGCCGGGACGACGAAGGTCGCGCGCAGATCGAATCGCCGCAGCAGCTGCATGATGTTCTGCAGCCCCACCGTGATGCCGAACAGCGAAGTCGGATGGGTGAGATCACCGGCGGTAATCCCGGCTGGTGTCGAGGCCGGACTGAGATCGACGACCAGACTGAAACAACAGCGCTTGCCCTCAGGCCAGCGGACGTCGGCATCGCTAATCCCGATTTCATCCGAGATCGTATAGTTCTGCTTCCAAGGCATTGAGCTGGTCCTGATGGCTTGCCGGCGGTGATTAGGCTGGATGCTGGGACAGGCAGTGCCGCGCCAGTTCCTCGCAGGTTGGAAACCAAACCCCCGGAAGTTTCTTCATTTCGACGATCAGTCGCTCCAGCATGTCGACCCTGGAGGCGCGCCCGGACACGAAGGGATGCAGCATGAAGTTCAGGTAGCCGCCCGCCTTGTACTGGTTCCAGAAGGCGCTCCACCACATCTCGAAAACCTCGTCCGGATCGAGAAGTCTTTGAGAAGGTGTCTTGCTGCCGGCCCAGTTGGTACTGAAATACATTGCATCATCGATCGCGAAATGCACCGGCAACTGCACCATCCGGTTCATGCCGTTCTCGTCGTCCTGATAGAGTGGCGTGTAGGTGCACGAGGTCGAGGAATTGTAGATGAACCCCTCCCGCCGGAGCAGCGCGGGGCTGTGTTCGCTGCGGGTTCCGACGGGACGGCGACCTGCGACGCGTTCAAGCGCCGCGATCGTCTTGAGCAGGTGGTCTTCCTCGAGTGCCTTGTCCTTGGGAACGTGATGCTCCCACATGTGATCGGCGATTTCGTGCCCGGCTCTGGCCGCCCGCTTGAGGGCCTCAGGATAGAGTTCACAGATCCGCCCCGGGGTGAACACCGTGACCTTGATGCCATGGGCTTCGTACATTTCCAGCAGGCGCCAAATGCCGATGCGGCCGCCGAACTCCCCTTTCGTGAGCTGCATCGGCGGCTCATTCGCAAGCCGCCGGGCCAGCATGGCATCGAAATCCAGGGTGAAGTTCACCGCCATCCGCACTCCGGGCGGAAGAATGAAGTTCGCGATCGGAAGATGCCGCGCCTCGTACCCAAGGGCTGCGGCCTTCAGCTGTTCGACGTCATGGGCGAGCGCGGCACTTGTCATCGATTTACCCTGGATACGGCGGAATGAGACCGCAACGACAATGACTCACGCAGCACTCACGACCGGTGCCGTGACGGCATCGGCGGTGCTGGCCCGGCGAAGACGTAAACTGACGGCGGCCTCGGCGATCTTGAGACCGGCAAGAACGGAATTGACCACGGGTACCCCGACACGATCCTGCAGGCGCTCCGTCAGCTGCGGCGTGAATCCCATTCCCATGCAGCCCATGACCAGAATGTCGGCGCCGTCATCAACACAGTTGCGCGCCGCTGCCAAAATACCATTGAAGGCTTCATCCGGATTTCGGACGAGATCGAGCACCGAGCAGCCAACCAAGCGTTCGGAGACAAAGAGCTCGGCGAGCCCGAGGGAACGAAGGCGGGCGATCAACCCCTTGGGAGTGGGATCGGACGACAACACCGAAAAGCGCTCGCCGAATTGAGCCGCCAGATGCATCGCGGCGCCGCCCGGCCCAATGACCGGAATATCAGTGACGTCTCGTATCGCCGCAATGCCGGGGTCGCAGAAGCAGCCGATGATGACGGCTTCATAGCTCTCCTCTACCCATTTTGGAACGGTACGGAGAAGTTCAGGCACCACCAGGGCCGCGTCGGCGTTCGACTCGACCGCCGACGGTCCATCTTCGAGCGGCCAGACATCAATGGTAACATCGGATGAAGCGGCTTCCGACAGGTACGCACGGCGCCGCGCGATCTCCTCGACACCCAGGGTTCGGTGCATCGGGCTGGTCAACTGGTAGAGAATCCTGGGTAGCATTTCACGGTTGCTCCGGGAGCAGAATGCCGAAAGGCGGAAATCAGATTTCGTTTGCCCCCGACCCCTCACTCGCGGCGAACATTCCAGAACACCGGGAAGCTGAAAGGGATCATACCCTTGAGATCGGAACGGTACGCCGGAGGTACAGCAAATTGCCCGGCCAGAACGTAATTGACGTTCTTGTGGAAGATGCCCTGGATCCCGTCGCGATACTTCTTGCTCTCAGCCGGCGTCGACGCCTGCGCATACGCCTTCAACAGCTCATTCATCGCCGGATCGCAGTACCAGCCTGGATTGTTCTCCATGCAGTTCAGCGACACCATCTGCTGCGCGAGCGGATTGACCAGATCGATCCCCGCCATCACCAACGGTGAGACGCTCCAGCCACCATCCGCAACCGGCGTTTTTTTCAAGCGTCGCGAAGCAACCGTCGCGAAGTCCGATGTCCGCAGATCGACGTTGAAGCCGGCCTTCTTCAACTGGTCTGCCACTACGGAGCCGACCGGATTGAGAATGGCGGATGTTCCCGCATGCAGAAACACCACGGGCTCTCCTTTGTAGCCGGCTTCCTTCAACAGCTTCTGGGCAGCCTTCGGCCCGACGTCGCGGGAATATTCCGTGCCGGTGTCCGAGCTTCCGTCGTTGCCGCACATGTAGATCGAGTAGCAGGCACGATACATGTCGGACGGAAGCCCGAGACCCGCCATAACGTCGGTCTGTTCGACCGCAACCTGCAACGCCCGCCGAATGAGGGGATTGTCGAACGGCGGTTGCGCATGATTGAGATTGATCGCAATCATGTTCTGAGCGATCGCCGGCTGCTTGCCGATCGTCACCTTCGCGTCTTTGCGCAGCAGATCGATGTGATCGTATGGGACGACCTCCAGCAGATCGACTTCTCCCTTTTGCAAGGCTGCAACCCGCGTCGACTGATCGGGAATGCTCAACAGCTCGATGCGGTCGAAGTTCACGACTTTTCCGCCGGCGAGACCATCTGGTGGCTCGGAACGGGGAACATAGTTCGGGTTGCGGGCAAAGACCGCCTTGGCGCCCGGACGCCACTCGTCCTTCAGGAAAAGGAAGGGCCCGGAGCCGACAATTTCGGGCACCGCGGTGTTTGCATCCAGGCGAGCCAACCGCGCCGGCATCATGACGGGTATCTGATGGCCGGGCTTGCCGAGCGCCTCGATGACGAACGCGAACGGCCGCTTGAGCTTCAACTCGAAGGTCTTGGGATCGACGACCCGGAAGCGATCCGCGGCATCCATCAGTTGGGCACCGAAACCTTCACGCTTGGCCCAACGCTCGATCGAGGCGACGCAATCTTCCGATGTAACGGGCGCACCGTCGCTGAACTTCAACCCGTCACGGAGATGGAAGGTGTAGGTCAACCGGTCAGGGCTGACGTCCCAGCCGGCCAACATTTGCGGCTTGTAATGGCCTTCGCTGTCGATCGCCACGAGTTGGTCAAAGACGAGGTAAGCGAACACGCGCGTCGCATTGATTGTCGTGATGATTGGATCGAGAACCTGAAGTTCGGTCTGCAGGGAGACCTTCAGCACCCGGTCTTGGCTATGCGCGGCCGCGGAAAAACCGGCGGCACCGACAAGTGAAAGAGCGGCAGACAGCATAAAATGACGCAATCCCACGGGAGCACCTCTTTTGTTGCCAGATACTTCACTGCACCTTTGGAGCGAAGCATCATCCATCACCGGACATATTCCGTTCGGTCGCCTCCCGGTCGATCTTTGCGTCGTTGGTCCATGACGCGAAGCCATTGTGCCGCGTCATCGACCTGCCGAGCCTATCGTCCTCATTGATTTTTCAGCAAACCACTTGTTTTGCGGCTAAGCATGATAAAAACTAAGCCTCCCGGGCGAGGCTTAGGATGGCGACTGCAGAGACTGAACCGAGCAAAAGGCAGGATTGACCCGTGGCACGCCCATCGAAACGCGTATCTACAGCCCGCCGCCGTCTACCCCCGCTCAATGCGGTGCGGGCCTTTGAGGCGGCCGCTCGTCACGTCAACTTCGCGCTTGCCGCAGATGAGCTGGCGGTGACGCCGGGAGCGGTCAGCCGGCATGTGAAGGCGCTGGAAGCACAGATCGGCCGCAAGCTGTTCGATCGCTACCCGCAGTCGCTCGAGCTGACGGAGTTTGGCCGGACCTGGCTTCCGGTCGTGTCTGAAGCCTTCGACACGCTCGAAAGCGGGACTGCCCGGCTGCTGTCAGAGCGCCCCCGCGCAACGTTCGCATTGAACGTGCCAACGGCTTTCGCCACCGGCTGGCTGCTGCCGCGCTTCGCCCGCTTCCATCGTGAGCAGCCGGAGTTGACGATCAGGCTGCTCACCCACGCGGATCTACCGGATCTTTTGCGCGAAGGCGCACCCGATGCGGCCATTGCCCATGGCAGAGGCGAATGGCCGCGACTGAATGCCCATTTTTTGTTCGCCGACCGGCTGATACCGATGTGCAGTCCTGCCTACCTCGCCGCGCAACGAAGGCTGGTCGAACCGGCTCATTTGCTCACTGAAACGTTGATCTCCACAGATGACACCGCGGAGGATTGGGCCGCCTGGTTTGCGATGGTCGGATTGCACGGCGAACAACCGCAACGAATGCTGCATTTCGCCAACAGCGTATTACCCGCCCATGCCGCCATGAACGGGCTCGGCTTTGCGCTCATCGATCCCAGCCTGGTAACATCGGAGCTCGACCTTGGCCGGCTCATTGCCCCATTGTCCTTTCCGCCATTGATGCGGGGGACTGGCTGGTATCTTCTGCATTCGCGCTTTCGTCGCAAGGATCCCGTGATGATGGCTGTCCGGAACTGGCTGCAACGTGAAGCGGGCTCCAGTGTCCGCCATATGTTTCCGAAACCAGGCGGCGCGGCCTATCGCTAGAGCCCTTCGATTGAGCCAGACTCCCGCGATTTGACCGAGGACCTCAGATGCATCCCAACGATTTGCCTGGCCAATCCGGCGTCGTTCCTCCCGGAGCGATCGGCCACAACCGCGGCGTTGTCGGTCGCAACTTCGCGTTCATACCGCCGGAAGGCGTGTTGAAGAGCCGGCTTCCGGCGTGGAAGTCCACGACTGTGCGCTTTCTGGCGGCGCCTTCGCTCGGCGCCGGTTTTGCCCAGTATATGCTGGAAATCGAGCCCGACGGCGGTACGGCCCAGCCGATCTGTGTTGACCTGCAGCACTTCTTCTACGTTGTGGCAGGCGGCGTGGACGTGACCATCGGCTCCGACCCGCCGGTGGAGCTTGCTGCCGGCGCCTTTGTCTATGTGCCGCCCGGCGTATCCTTCACAATGTCCTGTCATCCCACAGCGCCTGCCCGCGTCATCGCGGTCAAGAAGCGCTATGAGAAGGCCGAGGGTATTGCCACCCCAACGGCGATCATCGGTCAACAACAAGCCATGCCGATGACGAACCATACCGGGCTGCAGGGCCGCGGTTTCAAGCACCTGTTGCCAATGGGCGACCTGCGGTTCGACTTTGAGATGAACCTGATGTTTTTCCAGCCCGGCGTCTGCTTCCCGGCCGTCGAAACGCACATCATGGAGCACGGATTGTTCATGCTGGAAGGTCAAGGCCTATACTATCTTGGCAATAGCTGGCACGAAATCTGGGTTGATGATTTCATCTGGATGGGATCGTTCTGTCCGCAGCAATTCTATCCCACCGGCCTGAACCACTCGGTTTATCTGCTGTACAAGAACGTCAACCGGGACGTCGTCCTCTGACGATGGCCGATGAGCGCCAGCAAGATGGGTCAGGGCGAACGAGGTTCTGGGAGCTTCAGCCTGATGCTTGAGACGCGTCGCGCGTGCCGGCCGGCAGAGCGGCGGTGATGATAATCTCGATAAGATCGCCATCGGGCATGACCGACTGCACGAACGACCGCACCGGCCCATGGCCCGCCGGCATCCAGCTCGCCCAGGCCTCGTCGAACGCCGGCTTGTTGTCGTGGTCGGTCACCACGATCTCAGCCTTGACGATGCGCGTGCGATCCAGACCCGCATCCTTCAGATAATTATCGATGACGCCCAAGGCGCCCAGCGTCTGTATGCGAATATCTTGGGTGCGATCAGGCGAAACCGCCACCGCCCACAGAAACCCGCCGCCGCCCGGCAAATGATATGTTGCTACCGCTGACTTGCTGGGCAGATTCCTGTTCGGGATACGCGTAATGTCGTTTCCATTCATTTTCGGCTCTCTCGGGATTGGAGGAAATTATACAGATGGCAGCGACGCGCACGAAGTCGACCTGTAACAATGGGTCTGTGCGCGGTTCTCGCTGGCGTCAACGGTGCAGAAACAAAGGCACAGCGCAATTAAGTTCTCGGCCGAATTTTAGAGCGCGTCACGCTCGCCTTCCAAACCTGTCCCACCCAAAAAGCAATTCGGAAGTCGAAAAATGCACATTTCAATAGGACATGCGGAACCATTGACGTAGAAGCTGTTTTTCATTCCCGCACGTGGGAATCCACGTCCTAGCTACCAGCAAGCATCCCGTGCGCCTGCTGCGCCCCAAGCCTCTGAGCCATCTTTCTTCGGTCAACCTGGACGCGGCCGCGGCGCACCCAATTCGAACACTGGGCTCAATAGGCTGTCTTGCGAGTCATCGATTGCCCCCTCTGAAGTCCGAAACGGCTGCGATGAAGGCGTTCCGTGCGAGGCTGAATCGGCGCAAACTGCGGAACATCGTGGCATTTCGGCATTCGTGTCTTCGGAACCGCCAACGAACAGCAAGCAATGTCGCACAAACGCGCGAAAATGATCCGACGACGCCCATCGGAAGCTGAAGCATGTCTCGGTCAATACAAGTTCACGCCTTTCGCGACCTTCTGGATGGCGGGGGCGTCGTTGACGATCCAGAGCGGATCGCCACCTACACAACGGATCAACGCCAGCTCTTCACGGGATCAACGCTCGCCGTACTGAAGCCGGCGACGACGAAGCAGGTCGTCGACATCGTCCGGCTGGCGGCACAACAGGGCATCGGAATCGTTCCGCAGGGCGGCAACACGAGCTACTGCGGCGGCGCGACGCCGGACGCCTCCGGACGGCAGATCATCGTGAGCCTCGAGCGGATGGACAGGATCCGCGAAGTCGATCCCGCTTCCATGAGCATCTCTGTCGACGCCGGCACCATCCTGAAGAACGTACAGGACGCCGCGGCGACCGCCGGACTTCTGTTGCCGCTCAGCCTCGGCGCGGAAGGCAGTTGCCGGATCGGCGGCAACATCGGAACGAACGCCGGCGGACTGTCCGTCGTCAGATACGGGATGACCCGCGATCTCCTCCTCGGGATCGAGGCGGTTCTATCGGACGGCACGGTGGTTTCGGACATGCGCAAACTACGGAAGAATAATACAGGCTACGACATCAAACAGTGCTTCGTTGGAAGCGAGGGAACTCTCGGCATCGTCACGGGCGCTGTGTTGCGCCTCGCGCCCTTGCCGGTCCGCCGCGCGACCGCCTGGCTGAAGCTCGCGATGGGTGCCCCGCTCGCCGAGCTTCTCGCCCTGGTACGTCGCGAATCCGCGGACCTGCTCACCACGTTCGAATTCATGACGGCCCGATCGATCGCGCTCGCGAGCGAAGCGATGACTAACCCGCCCTCCGTCCGCGCCGGCGCTGGGGGCACCGTACTGGCCGAATTCGCCTCCTCCTCGCGTCATCTCGATCTCGACGGACTGATGGAAGCCGTTCTGGCCGAAGCGATCGAGTCCGGATGGATCGAGGACGCCTTCCTGGCGCAGAGCGGATCGCAGCGGACCGCGATGTGGGAGGTACGCGAGACCATCCCGGAGGGCGAGAAGCGCCGGAACGGATCGGTCAAGCATGACATTTCCGTACCGCTTTCCTCCATTCAGCGTTTTCTGGATTTAGCCGGCTCGCAGGTACGGTCGTATGACGCAAATCTTGAGCTGTCCGTCTATGGACACGTCGGCGATGGCAATCTGCATTACAATGTGCTCGTGCCTCCCGGCGTCGACCGGATAGAGTTCACCAAGCGGATCGAAAGCGGCCTGTCGCTGCAACTCTACGACACGGCCGCGGCGCTCGGCGGCACGTTTAGCGCTGAACACGGTGTCGGTCGGTTCAAGAAGCATCTTCTGGAGCGGTACGGCGACGTCGGCCGCATCGCTGCGATGCGCCGTATCAAGACCGCCTTTGATCCAGCGGACATCATGAACGCTGGCGCGATGGTTCGCCCGTTGGGGAGGGAGGCTGCCTCTTGATGATGCCGAGGTGAGGGAGCGAAAAAGGGAGCCACTCCGAAGGAGTGGCTCAAGTTGGGGAGGAAATGTCCCGTAGGGACCTCTTGGGGACCTCTTGGAGCAGATCAGGCGGCAACCTGCTCGATCGGGGAGCATGGCAGGCCGAGACTCTCGGCTACGGCCTGATACGTTAACCGACCACGATGGACATTCAGGCCAGCACGCAGATGCGGATCTTCCAGCACGGCTGCGAATCCTTTGCTCGCCACGGTGCGCGTCAGGCTTGACTTCCGGCTCGATCTTCAGATGGCGGCGATGTCCAGCTTCGAGCCGTCGACCAGACGCGACAGCCGGAACGGTGTGGGATCGACGCAAGGCGTGTCGTTTACGACAAGCTCTGCGGCCAGATAGCCGAGCCCCGGGCCCAAACCGAAGCCGTGACCCGAGCAGCCCGCCGCGAGGACGAGGCCTTCCACCCCGTCCACCTGCGACACCACAGGCACTGCGTCCGGGGTGCAATCGACGAAGCCGCCCCAGGCGCTATCGATCTCTAGTTCGCCGAGTTGGGGGAAGGTTTTCCGGACGCTCTCCACCACTTGGCTCATCAGCCATTTCAAGGGCGGAGGATCCAACACGCGATTCTGTTCGAAGATCCGATCGTCGTTGGTCAGCAGCGCGGGCAATGAATCCGGCCCCGAAACGAACGATTGGCCGATGCCGAGCCTGACGTTTTTCAGGCGACGCAAGAACTGCGGCATGAATTCCCGGCTATACCGGAGGGCCTGGGGCGTGATTTCGAGGTTCGCCTTGCCGCTGATCGCAAGCGTATAGCTGCCGTCCAGTCGGCGCGTGATCGTGCAGTAAGGTGTGGAGATCGCGTCGCCTATGTTGATTGTGGGGGTGGAACGCAGCGCGGTCTGCCGGATGCTCGCTTGGGGGAAACTGATCCCGAGCGGCCGAAGGAAGCGCGAGGACCAGGCGCCGGCGGCGCACAGCACCGCGCTGGTTCTGATGTAGCCCTTCTCCGTGTGCACGCCCGCAATCTTGCCATTGGCCAAGTCGAGCGCCCGCGCGGCGCATCCCTGGTGGATCGTGGCGCCGAGAGTTCTGGCCCCCTCGGCGATAGCCGGCGCGGCAAGCGCAGGTTCGGCCTTGCCGTCCCGAGCCGAATAGGTCCCGCCGACCCATTTGTCGCGCGCGTCGGGGACGCGCTCGGCCACCTCCGCCCGGCTCAGCACGCGGGTGTCGACGTCGTACTCCCTGGCGACCTCGCGCCACCTTTCCCAACCGGCGAGCACAGCCTCGTCGTGGGTCGCATAGACGAGACCGCAGCGTCGAAATCCGAGGTCCCGATTGATATCGCGCGTGAGCTCGTCCCACAGCCGCATGGAGATCACCGAGAGCGGCAGTTCGCGCCGGTCGCGGTTCTGCTGGCGGCACCAACCCCAGTTTCGGCTCGATTGTTCACAGGCGACGTGGCCCTTCTCGAGGAGCGCCACAGAGAGGCCACGCTTCGCGAGGTAATAGGCGGCCGTAGAGCCGAGGATGCCGCCGCCGACGATGACGACGTCGGCCTCGGCCGGGAGACGCTCATCGCTGTGAATGCGCTCGACGCGGGGCGACACTGCTATGACGCCTTGCTGGGATTAATCATCGCCTATCACAAGCCGACGACCGCCGGGAGGCATCCGATGTGAGGAATCTCCACGTCGCGGTAAAAGGGGCTGGAGGGCTCGTGCCCGCGCCCGACGAAGACTCGTACGCCGATGCCGAGATCGCTTGCTGGCTGCTGATCGTAGCGGAAGCTCGACGAGACGTGCATGATGTCTTTCGGATCGCAGCCAAGCTGGTCGAACATATATTCGAACGCTTGTGACCTCGGCTTGTAGGCTTGCGCCTGCTCGGCCGTGTATACTGCGTGAAAGCGGGCGCCCAGCAGACGCACATTGTCGTGAATCTGCTCGTTCATGGCGTTCGACAGGATCACCAGCGGGATTTTGTCAGCGATCCTCCCCAGTCCATCCGGCACGTCCGGATGCGGGCCCCAGGTCGGAATCGATTGGTAGACGCGTAGCGCCTCTTCTGGGCGGAACTCGACGCGCCAGCGTTTGCACGTCCGCTCGATCGAATTGTGGACCACCTCGTGGTACGGCTTCCACGCGCCGAGCACTTCATCAAGACGATAGCCGGCGAAGTCCTTGACGAACGCCTCCATCCGGTCTGCCGGCACGCGGTCAGGAAAGATTTCGCGGGCCATCTCGGCCATCCGGAAGTTGGTCAGCGTTCCGTAGCAGTCGAAGCTGATGTATTTGGGCCGGTAGATGGTCATGGTGTCTCTCTCCAATTACTGCGAAGACGGAACTCGCGAGTTCACGTTCAACCACACTTCGAGCGAGGTGATTACTCCATCTCAGACGCGAAATTTCCTACCGATGAAGTTGCCAGGCCTGCACACAAAAGCTCTTTTTGCAACTTCGGCCAGCACAGACTGCCACAGCGCCTCGCTCTTCCCACGCGTGCGCACCACTTTCCCGGGCACACAAAATTCCATTATCTCGGAACCAGTCGAAAAACTGGCCGTGGTCTCTACGGTCCGCGGAATGAAAGGCGATGGGGTCCTGCGTTTGGTAGCTTGGCTGGATTTAGCCCGCCGATGTCCATTCGGACCATTGCCTTATAGGTAGCATTTCATCGGAAAAACCCGAGAATGGCTTTGGTCTCAAGATATTCTTCCATGCCCTCGAGGCCATATTCCCGGCCGTTGCCGGAACGCTTGTATCCGCCAAAAGGTGCGTTCGGGTCCCAGTCGGGATAGTTGAGATGGACCTGACCGGACCGGATCTGCCCGGCGACCGCCCGCACCGTCTCGATATCCGTGCCTTGAACGTGGGCACCGAGGCCGTAGACAGTGTCGTTGGCGATCTCGACCGCCTCGTCGATCGTATCGTAGGGAATGATCGACAGCACGGGGCCGAAGATTTCCTCGTGCGCAATCCTCATGTCGCGACGGACGTTCGAGAAGATCGTCGGCCGCGCATAGAGGCCGACCTGAAGGTCGCCGGGCCGCCCCGGCCCGCCGATGACAAGCTTGGCACCTTCCTCCAGACCGACGCCGATCATGGCCTGGATACGCTCGAACTGCGGCTGGTTGGCGATCGGACCATGGGTCGTGCTTTCCGCAAGCGGATCGCCGACCACCAGTTCGGAAGCGGCCGCCGCAGCCAGAACTTCGACCTTCGCCATCTGCGAGCGGGAGACAAGCATGCGCGTCGGTGCGCTGCAGGATTGGCCGAGATTGCGGAACGCGGCGCCGACGCCAAGCGGAACCGCCCGGCTCAGATCGGCATCCGGCAAAATGATGTTCGGTGACTTGCCGCCGAGTTCCTGGGCGACGCGCTTGACGGTGACTGCCGCCGCTTGCGCAACGAGAACTCCAGCACGGGTCGAGCCCGTGATCGAGATCATGTCCACCTGGGGATGCGACGCCAGACCGGTCCCCACGACCGGACCGGTCCCGTTGACGAGGTTGAATACACCAGGCGGACACCCGGCATCATCTACCACCTCGGCGAACAGCAAGGCGCTCAGGGGCGACAATTCGCTCGGCTTCAACACCACCGTGCAACCTGCCGCGAGCGCCGGACCGACCTTGGCTGTGATCTGGTAGAGAGGCCAGTTCCAAGGGGTGATCAGGCCGCAGACGCCGATCGCCTCGCGCATGATCGCGGTGCTGCCGCGCGGGCTGATGAACGAATAGGTTGCGAGATTGTCACGCGCGACGCGGATATGTTCGGCGGCGAGCGGCACCTGGGCGCTGCGCGCGTACGTGATGGCGGCCCCCATCTCGCTCGTGATTGCCTGCGCGAACAGCTCGAGCCGCTCGAGGAGCAAACCATGGATCCGGTCGAGCAGCGCCGCCCTCCCAGCAGCCGGCGTGCGGGACCAGCCGGCGAAGGCTTGTCTGGCGGCGGCGACCGCGTACTCGACATCCTCGTCATTGCCGAGCGCGACTTCGGCGATCGGCTGCTCGGCCGCCGGGTTAACGATGTCCGCCGTCGCCGATCCATTCGGCTTCCGCCATTCTCCGTCGATGTAGAATTTGCCGAGGAAGCCGGCTTCCATCAGGTGTCGAACGGCCGAGGTCATTGGAAACGATCCTTGATCCGGTAATAGGCGCCGACCAGCGGGAGGAACCAGGGAGGACCGAGATGACCTGGAATGGCGGGCCAGGTGAAGTCCTTCCAGGGATTGAGCTCGGTGCGTCCGTCCATGACTTCCGCCATGATCGTCCCCATCAGAGTCGACATCTGGGTGCCATGGCCGCTGTAGCCCATGGAATAGTAGATGCCGTTGCGTTCGCCTGCGCGTGGCAGCCGGTCGCGCGTCATGTCGACCATCCCGCCCCAGCAATAGTCGATGCGCATGGCGCGAAGCTCGGGAAAGACGTCGTGCAGCGCAGCCTGCAGGATCGCGCCGCTCTTCTCGTCCGAGCTCGGGTTGGAGATGGCGAAACGGGCGCGGCCGCCGAAGAGCAGCCGGTTGTCAGGCGTGGTTCGGAAGTAGTTGACCAGGTTCTTCGTATCGACCGCCATTCGGCGCCGCGGCAGCAGCCGATCGAGCGTCGCGATCGGCAAGGGCTCGGTGACGATCAGGAAGGCGCCCACCGGCACGATCCGGCGTCGAATCCAACCCAGCGGCCCCGTATGCGAGGTGCCGCTCGCCAACAGAACCTGCGAGGCCCGAAGCCGGCCCTTCGGTGTCTCGATCTCGTGGCCTCCGCCGGCGGCGGGTCGCAGGCCCATCATCGGCGCATGCTCGTGGATCTCGACGCCGCGCCGCGCCGCCGCTTCCGCAAGACCGCGGACGAAGCGTCCGACATGCATGCCGGCGCTCTTGCGGTAGATCAATCCGCCGTAATAGCGCTCCGATCCCACTTCGCCGGCCAGATCGGCACGGCTCACCATCGTCGTGTCGGGATCGACATTGGCGGCGAGCAATTCCTGGCTGCGCGCCAGCTTGTCATAGTGCTCAGGTTTGGCCGCGAGCTTGATCTTGCCGACGCGCGCGAAGCTGCAGTCGATCTTCTCTTCCGCCACCAGGCGCTCGACCGTATCGACCCCGGCGTCGAAGGCCCGATAGAGCCGATCGGCGACTTCCTTACCAAGCCTGGCCGAGAGCGTGCCGTAGTCCTGGGCGAACCCGTTGTTGCACATGCCGCCGTTGCGGCCGGACGCCGCGTGCCCGATCGTCTCGGCTTCGAGGAGCACGACGCGCGCGCCCTTCTTGGCGAGAGCCAGAGCGGCCGAAGAACCGGTCAAGCCACCGCCGATCACCGCAACGTCGCAGGTGCCTTGCACCGGTCCTGCGGTGGCGCTCCTGAATGGCTCCGATGTGTCCAACCAATAGGATGTGAGCTTCATATCGACCTCGGATTCTCGCTATCTGAATGCTGGGCATCCGCAAATCGTGACGGCGCAACTCTGTTTGAGAACCTACCAGCCGCGCATTCGCGGCCACTGAGCTTCGATTGCGTCGCTTCCCGCGGAGACAACATTGTACAGCTCGTGCTGTGACGCCGTCGCGCAGGCGTGATTGGGCAGGATCCTGACCTTCATGCCAATCGGCAGATCCGGCAGGGTTGCAGCCGATCCGGATCTGATGGCGAGGATGCCGTGCTCCTGGCTCGCCTGCCAAACAATCAGATCCGGATAGAGTTTGCCGGACAGATCGCAGACGAGACCGTAACCCTGGTCGATCCGCTGCGCCGCGGTGCCGCGATCACGTGACAGCGCCATCCAGCCCGCATCGACCAAAATCCAGCCCTTCTCCGGCTTCGTTCCGATGACGGTGGTGAGAACCGAGATCGCGATGTCGTCAGTGGTGCAGACACCGACACCGTGCATCACCAGATCGAAGAACATGTACACACCGGCTCGCATCTCCGTGACGCCGGTCAGGTCTTCGGCGAAATGGGCGGTCGGCGTCGAACCGACGCTCACGACCGGACATTCATGCCCCGCCGCCCGCAACGTCTCCGCGGCGGCCACAGCCACCGCCCTTTCGTTCTCTGCAGCCGCAACAAGGGCATCGGACGTGTAGAGGCTGTAGGATTCGCCGGCATGGGTGAGAATGCCGGCGAGCTTGACGCCGGCCTCGGCCATGGCGGCTGCGACGGCGATGAGGCTGGGATCGGTGGCGGTCAGCCCGCCGCGATGACCATCGCAGTCGATCTCAATGAAGGCGGATGGCGTCACAGCAGCGGCGCGGCCAGCATCGCCCAGAATCTTCGCCTGTTCGGACGAATCGAGCAGCACCTTGAGGTCGACGCCGGCTTTCCGGAGACGCATCGCCCTCGCAGCGGTGTGCGGTGCTACGCCCACGGCATAAGTCATGTCCCGAAAACCGTGCCGCGCGAAGTACTCCGCCTCCGCCAACGTGGAGACGGTGATCGGCCCCAATCCGGACGGGCAGGCGCGCCGGGCGACCTCGATGGATTTCGCCGTCTTCATATGGGGGCGCAGCACGACGCCCCGCGCGTCCATGCGAGAGGACAGACGGCCGAGATTGCGATCCAGCCGGTCCTTGTCGAGCAGGAGGGCCGGCGTTGCCAGCGCGCCGACCGTCGCGGCCGTCTCGCTCGGTCCGGCGTTCGGGATATCCGTTCCGTGCATCTCCAAGCGCAGCATCCCGATGTTTCCTAGCCGAATGACTGGTTGGCGAGCGCGAACGTGCGCGCCGGCCCAGTCGATGGCATCTGCGTCCCAAGGACCATGGTGGTGGCGTCGCTGACTTGCTGCAGCCCGATGCCTTCGAGCCACTCCCCGAGTTGCGAGGTGGTAGAGGTATCGACCCGGACGAAAACACTCCCGAGGGGCGCGAGCGCGGCCTCGATCAATGCGCGCGCATCGGTCGGGCTTTCGGCGACCACAGGACCGATGACATGCCCACGGCCGAAGAGACGGGAAATGGCGTAGCCGCGGGGTATGCCGTCACGCAAGAGGACATAGCCATCGCCGACCTCGATCAGCCGGTTCAGCATCTCGCGCCTGGTCCAGCCGGTGGCCTCGTGATCGAGACCCACGACCGCCTCGAAGTCCGATCGAACCATCGTTCTGACGTCTCCGAGCGGCGGCGTGTCACGGCGCTGGCCAGGAATGCCGTGATGCTGGTGCAGCATGCCGATGCTGGCGAAGCCGCGGCGCTGGTAAAGCGCCATGCCTTCGGCCGTCGAATTCAGCGTGATGATCCGTGGTCGTGCCGCCGCGAGCAGCGCGTCCATCAGCCGGGCCCCGTAACCCAATCCCTGAACGGCTTTCGAGACGATGATCATTCCGGCGGAAGCATGGGTGTCGCCGTAAGGCCACCAAAGCGCGGTCCCCACCACAGCACCTGCACTCGTCACCACGAAACCGCGGCCAAGCTGCAGCGCAAATTCCCAATCCTTGAGCAGGTACGGCCAAGACATCTCCTGCGAGAGCTTCAGGGCACCTTCAAGATGCGATCTCGCGAAAGGGACCAGGGCCACGTCTTCATTCTCGCGATCTCCGGCCTGGGTAGCTGCGGTTGCCATGATGGGTCGACGTCTCTTGCTTGGGTTGCCGGACTTACCGCCAGTGCCTGACGCGGCGAGATCCATTTGACGATGCTCACACGAGCTGCAGCGTATCTTGGGTCCGACAGCATTACGCAATCAGACTGAAGCAAAGTACGGCACAGGATTTCATTGATGATGCATCAGAACAGACGATGTGCCGTCAGCGGCGGTCGCGCCACAGCGCGAAGCGATCCTGCATCCGATATCCCCAGATGATGGCGGGCATGAACCACGGATCGCCCCGATAGAGCGGGATGGAGGCCGGCGGACGGAAGTCAAAGGCGGTGCGCGCCGCCTCGTCGTTACCCATCAGCTTGTGGGCCGCATGCATACCGATCCACGGCGCCCAGACTACGCCTGAGCCGCAGAAGCCGGTGGCATAGGCCACACCGTCCTTTTCGAAGATGCGCGGGAGCATGTCGCGATTCATCGCCACATTGCCGAACCAGCTGTGCGAAAGGCGAACATTCTCCAGTTCCGGAAAAAGGTTCACCAGCCCTTTGCGCAGAAGGAGCTTCGGAGCCACCGGGTTCCCCACACGAGAACTGTCGCGCCCCCCTAACAGGATACGTTTGCCGTCCGGCGAAGGTCGGTAATAGAAGCCGACCTGGCGGTTCTCCGTCATCATCATTCGTTTTGGCATCAGCCGCGCCATGACGTCAGGTGCAAGCTCTTCGGTTGCAATGATCCGGCTGCGAACCGGGACCAGCCTGCGGCGCAGGAAGGGTACCGCGCCGTCGGTGTAGCCATTCGTGCAAACCAGCACCTGACGCGCCTGCACCGATCCGGCCGAGGTCACGACGCGGAATCCGGAGCCATCCCTCTCGATTGAGATGACCGGCGTGCGTGCATGGACCACCACTCCCGAAGCGAGCGCCACTCGAAGGAGTTCGGCGTGAAACTTCGCCGGGTGTAGCCCACCGATATCCATCCGGACCGTGCCACCACGGTAGAAGTCGGTGCCGATGTAGTTGCGCTGCTCGGCATACGGAACCGCGTGAGACTCGATCCGCAATTTCTTCGAGAGCGCATCAGCGCTGCGCGCCATCGCTTCGTATTGTTCATATCCGAACGCACATTTGAACTGTCCAACCAGTTGAAAGTCGCATTCGAGCCGTTCCGTTCTGATGAAATCGTACAGGAATTCGCGTGCGACCTTGCCTTCCGCCTCGATCGCCAGCGCCTTGTCTTCGCCGAAGCGCCGGGAGATCGTCGCGTAATCAGGTCGTATGCTTGCGCTGGTTATTCCACCGTTGCGCGTCGAAGCCCCCTCGCCCGGGTCCATTGCATCAAAGGCCGCAACCGAGCGGCCCTCGCGCGCCAGCACCAACCCGGCCGAAAGGCCGGCATAGCCCGCGCCCACGATCAGCACGTCGAGTTTCTTGGGCAATGGCTGCTGAGGCAGCGGTTTTAGCGGTGAGGCTTCCCACCAGTAGGGCGTATCCTTCTCGGCGACTCTCGGCTCGTGCATGTGGCTGACTTCTCGTGTGTTAACGTGTGGCCTGCGATTACTGACAAGATCCGTTATGATCAGCCAAGGCGTTGCTTGCGACGTCTACGCGCGTCACGAAACACTGCTGCATGGCCTTCAACGCTGTCCGCTTTCCTGCCACTCGCATCGTATTGAACTCAGATGTGGTCGTTTCGAACGTCGAGCGCATCGCGCAGCCCGTCGCCGATGAAGTTGAAGCTTGTCACCGCGATTGTGATCGCAGCGCCAGGAATGATGGCCAGCCAGGGCGCGCTGGCCAGGTACTTCTGGGCACCGTTGAGCATGTTGCCCCAGCTGGGCAGCGGCGGCTGGATCCCAAAACCGAGGAAGCTGATATACGCTTCCAGAAGTATCGCGCGGGCGACCGTCAAACTGGCGGCTACGATGATCGGGCCCATGGCGTTGGGCAAGATCTCCCGGAACATGATATGCGTGCCGCTTAGCCCAAGCATCCGACCGGCCTGGACAAACTCACGCTCGCGTAACGAGCGAACCTCGGCCTCGACGATGCGGGCAACTTCCATCCATTTGGTGACTGCGATGATAACCGTGATCATGACGGGGCTGGGCCGCAATGCTGCAGCCAGCGCCAGTACGAGAAAGATCGACGGAAACGACAAGAAGCCATCAACCGTACGCATGAGGACTGCGCTGATCCAGCCGCCGCGATACCCCGCGATCACGCCGACGAGTGTTCCGATCACTATCGATAATAGCATCGCCGAAAATCCCACCAGCAGCGAGATCCGCCCTGCCATCAACAGTCGAGCAGCCAAGTCACGCCCCAGCGGATCGGTGCCAAGATAATGATGTCCGGTCATCGGAGGAGCGAAGCGGGCGCGCAAGTCAATGTGGAGCGAGTCGTATGGCAGCAGATAGGGGCCTAAGACGCATGCCAGCGTCAGCAGCGTGATCATTGTCAGACCTAGCAGCGCCAGGCGATGGCTAATGAAGCGGTGTACCGCGCGGCTGTGCCACCATCGGCTTGGAGCTGTGCTTACGGCGAGAGCGGTCATATCGGTTGGCTCCTCTGTCGGGGCTTTTGCGGGTTCAAGCCAGACGAATGCGCGGGTCGACGATCGCGACGACGATGTCGGCGATCAGGTTTCCGAGAATGACCAGGATGGCGGAGAATATCAGCAACCCCATCACGACCGGGTAGTCGCTGTAACCGAGGCTGTCGAGAAACAACCGTCCCATTCCTGGCCAGGTAAAGACCGTCTCGGTCACCAATGCACCCGTTAGAATGCTGGGCAGCTGCACTCCTGCAAGCGTGATCATTGGCAGGAGTGCGTTGCCGACAACATGTTTCAAGAGGATTCGGCGCTCGCTCAGGCCCTTGGCGCGGGCAGTTTTGACGAAGTCCTGACTAATGGCGTCCAGCGTCGCCGTCCGCATGTAGCGGCTCCAAACCGCGACATGGACAAGTGACAGCACCACGCTTGGCAGGATCAGATGGTGCAGGTAATCCAGAACGGAGCCGTCGCCGATCGTGTACATGTTCCCGGCGGGCACCCAACCCAGCTGCAGGGAGAAGACGTAGATCCCGACAAGCCCGAACCAGAAGGTCGGGATCGATAGCGCGACCATGGCGCCGATCGTTGCCAGATAGTCAAACAGCGAATAGCGGTGGGTGGCGCCACGGATACCGATCCAGGTGCCGATCGCGATCGCGATCACCGTCGAGGTACCCATCAGCAGCAGCGTGGCAAAGATATGCCGTCCGATCACGGCCAGCACGGATGTGCCGTCGCGGAAGGAGCGGCCCCAGTCGCCTTGCACAAGGCGCCATACCCAGTCGAAATACTGGATCCATAGCGGCCTGTTCAACCCCAACTGTTCCGCCAGCCGCTCCATATCCTGCTGGGTCATGCTTGGATCCCGCGCGTATTGCGACAGGGGGCCGCCTGGAATAAGGCTCAGAATGACGAAGCCGATGATCGAGACGATCACCAGCAGCACGAGGCTCTGTGAGAGGCGATTCAGCAGAAATCCGCGCATTCGGCCCACCTCCTGAGAATGAGAAATTTAGCAGTACGTTGCCGCTCCGACTGGCTTTCGCGAGACGGAGCGGCGGACGCGAATATCAGCTCGCCCAAGACCAGGCGCCGGCATTCCAGGATTCGGTGCGCGTGTTGCCATTAGACACCGCACCTTGAATCCCTTTCTTGTGCCCCTGCACGGCAATGTTCTGGTAAAGCGGTAGCAAGGGTAGATCTTGCCGGACCAGTTCCTGTACGCGGAAGTAGATTGCGCGCCGTGCTTCCGGATCGAAGGTGCGGCTGCCTTTCTCCAATAGAGAGTCGACCTCCGGATTGACGTATTGCGCATTGTTTGAGCCGCGGCCGCCTTTATTACCGATCGCATTCGAATGCAGGCGGTTGGTGACGTCCGGGTCTGCGCCGATCAAATAAGTGCTGCCTACTATGACCGAATCGAAACGCGATCGTTGCCAGAATTCGCCCCAAATCACCGCGGCGGGAAGGTTGGAGATGGTCATTTCGACGCCGATCTCTGCAAACGCCTGCTGCAGATACTGCTGCACCTGCTCGCGAAGGGGGTCGCCTGACGTGGTCGAGTTGGTAAAAGACAGACGCACCCCGTCCTTTACCCGGATCCTGTCCTTTCCTGGCACCCAGCCGGCCGCGTCGAGGATCTGCTGCGCACGCTTGACGCTGAACTCCTGCACCGGCAGGCCCGGGTTATAATAGAAAGACTGCCGCGGCATGAAGGTCTCAGTCGGAGTCGGCACGCCGTAATAGAGCCCGTCGATAATTGCCTTCTTGTCGATCGCTGCATAAAGCGCCTGACGGACCTGCAGCTCCTTGAACTGCGGGCGCTCGAGATTCAGGTAAAAAGACTCGAATGAGGATTTGGGCTCCAGCGTCACCACCCGGCTCGGCAGCTTGCGAGCTTCCTCGTAATGATCGGGGCTGATGTATGTCTGGCCCACGAGGTCTATGTCACCGCTCTTGAATTGGGTGTAGAGGACGGTGAGATCGGGGATGTATTTGAAGATCAGGCGCTCGATATAAGGACCATCACCGAAATAATTCGAGTTGGCGACAAGCTCGACGCGGTCGCCGGGAACGCGCGTGCCCCACTTGAATGCACCAGTACCGATTGGCGCTTGGTTGAAAGCGGCATTGTTTGGATCAGCCTCCTTCTCCAGGATGTGCTTCGGCACAACGAAGGTTTCGGTCAGGAACGACAAATACGGTGCGAAGGCCTGCTCCATCCGCCATGTGATCTCGACAGGCGAGACCACGGCGATGTCGCGCACCAACGAGTGCCCCGTTGTACGCCAACTGCGGAAGTTCGGCTTCGTGATGAGTTCGAGGGTGAATTTCACGTCCTCAGCCGTGAAAGGCTTGCCGTCGTGCCAACTGACATCGTCGCGCAAGCGGATCCGCCATTTCAGACCGTCCTCGGAAATGCCGCCGTTCTTTTGGGTCGGCACTTCGACGGCAAGGTTCGGCTGAATTACGCCTTTGGGATCGATGCGAAAGAGCACATCGAAAACCGAGAAATGGACGCCGTCATCGACCTCGATATGTGCCATCAGCGGATTAAAGACCGTGGGTTCCTGCGAGAGCCCGACGACAATCCGGCCCTTGGGAGTTCGTGGAGCCTTTTGGCCGAAGGCGGGCCTGGTCAACAGATTGGGTGCGAAGACGCCGGCAGCCCCGCCTAAGGCGATCATTCGCAATGTGTCGCGCCGCGAGTAGTTGGATGCAGATTTGGAACGCTTGGTCATTGATTCCTCCTTATGGCGGTATCCGCAGTTACTCTCATCGGTTTGCCGAAGTCTGGCGATCGTGCGCCCGCTGCTCTCCAGGAATCGCCGCGACCAGTTCGCGCGTGTAGGAGGATTTCGGGTTCAGGAATATCTGCGAGGGTGGTCCGCGTTCCACGATCCGCCCGTACTGCATCACGGCGATTTCGTCGCAGATCTGGCTGGCCACGCGCAGATCGTGGGTAATGAATATCATTGAGACGCCGGTCTCCCGCTGGATTTGATCCAGCAACTTCAAGATCTGGGCCTGGATCGACACATCGAGCGCTGAAACTGCTTCATCGGCAATCAGCAGCGTCGGTTTGAACATCAGCGCCCGAGCAATGCCGATGCGTTGGCGTTGCCCACCGGAGAACTCGTGCGGATAGCGGCCAAAGGCGCCAGCGTCGAGACCCACATGCGATAGTAGTCCCCGGGCCTCCTCGCGTGCTTGCGCAGAAGGCATTCCATGCGCGATCGGACCTACCGTAAGGATATGACCGATCGTCGAGCGCGGGTTGAGGGAGGCGAAAGGATCTTGAAAGATCATTTGGATCCGCGGCCGCAGTGGGCGGAATTCGGTCTCAGAAAGCCCGGCAACGTCTCGGCCCTCGAACAGAATGCGACCGTCGTCACTGTCCATCAATTTGATCAGAAGCCGCCCTAGCGACGACTTGCCGGAGCCGCTTTCGCCCACGACGCCAAGTGTCCGCCCAGGTGCCAGGTCGAACGATACGTCGTTTACCGCCGGCACGGTCCGCGTCGCGCCGAACCATTTGCTGCCGCTGCGATAGGTTTTCATCAAACCGTCAACCTGCAGGATCGGCGCTTTCCCGGCAGCTTCCAGAGGAATCCGGTCCTTGCCTGTCAGATGTGGGACGGCCGCAATGAGCCGCCGCGTGTAAGGGTGGCCGGGCGATTGCAGAACCTGAACGGCGCTGCCCTGCTCGACGACATGGCCTTTCTCCATCACCACGACGCTGTCGGCGATCTCGGCCACCACCCCAAAATCATGCGTGATGAACATCACGCTCATTCCCTTGCGGCGCTGAATGTCGCGGATCAGCTTCAGGATCTGCGCCTGGGTGGTTACGTCGAGTGCGGTTGTCGGTTCGTCCGCGATCAAGATCGCGGGCTCGAGCGCCAGGGCTATCGCGATCATCACGCGTTGTCGCTGCCCACCCGAAAGCCGGAACGGGTACTGATGATACATCAGTTGCACATCGGGCAGACCCACTTCGGTCAGCAACTCGATTGCGCGGTTGCGGCGGGATTTCGCTGTGCCGATGCCATGCGCCGCTATGGCCTCCTCGATCTGCGCACCCACAGTCATCAGCGGATTGAGCGCCGAAAGCGGATCCTGAAAGATCATTGACACGACCCGTCCGCGCAGGCCGCGCAGCTTTTCGGCAGGCAGACCTGCGATGTTCATTCCGTCCAGGTGGATTGCGCCAGAGGAAACCCGGATCACCTTGGGCAGAAGTCCCATGATCGCGTTGGCCGTGACCGACTTTCCCGATCCGGATTCTCCAATGATGCACAGGATCTGACCGCGCTTTAGATCGAAGGAGACATTCTCGACGGCAAAGGCCCGCTCCATCCCCTCCGGCAGGCTTACGCAAAGGTCGCGCACCGAGAGCGCCACGTCTTGGGAGTCTGCAGCCTGGATGCTGGAGGCCATCAGAGTATCCTCCCCTTTCAACGGCATCGGGACATACTGCTGCGAATTGAGACTTCGGACGCTTTTGGCTGCGCGATCGGACAGGTCGAGAACTCGCCGTTCATACTGACATTCCCTGGTCGGAAGCTGCGACATAATTCTGACCTCTTTGCTCGACGAGCAAGAGCTGTGCCGCTCAAGACGCAGCGTTGCCCGCGTTCGCCAAACCTATCAGTGAGCGAAACTGATAGTCGGGCTTGGTGAACTGCCCAGCCACGGCCGAGATGACGGCAGGTCTATCCTCAGTCACGCTCTCGAAATCGATCACCGTACCTGCGACATCGAAGCTTTTGTAGCGGAACGCCATGAGAGGCGTGACGGCTTCCGCTAAGGTCAGTTCCTCGGCAAGGCCCATGTCGATGGCTCCCACTATGATCCTCGACTCATTGATCGAGATTCTTGCTTGATGCTCACGAGTCTGGCCGCTTCGGTCCTCCCAGAGTCGCCGAAACGCGGCACGCGGGCGGCAGGAACTTCTGAAAAGGAAGTCCGATTTGGCATTTCGCTCTGCGCTGCGACGCCTCCATCATCAGCCGGGGGACGCGCGCCCGATACGCCCGCGGCTGACGAGAACCCCCGCACGCTTGTCCATAAGGTTCGTCAACTTGGCACGTACCGCCCCCGCGGCAAAAGGACCCGGTGGGCTCGAAGACAGCCTTCAGCGGTCCTGCAAAGAACGCATTACCACCACGAACTGCATGCTAGTTTCATTGCTGCACGCCTTCATTCTCCGACTGACGCCGATCTGATTGCGGAGAGCACATGCCCAGTCTCTGCCTCTGAGATACGGCGCGAGCGATCTGTTCTCGCAACAAAAGCTTGTAATGAAGGTAGCAAACCGCAGGATATTCCGTCTGACCACCAAACTCGGCAAGGCGCATCCGCTGAAGCTCGGTACGATACCTCAAACGCCGGAGTCCTCGCTCGATGAGCGCGCCACTGATGCATATCGAATCCAGTCGGTCTCTGCCTCAAGAGGCTGACGTCGTCGTCATTGGCGGCGGCGTGGTGGGCGTGTTCACGGCCTACTATCTTGCCCGCCGCAGCGTTCAGGTCGCCTTGCTCGAAAAGGGGCGTGTCGCCGCCGAGCAGTCCAGTCGCAACTGGGGATGGTGTCGTCAACAGAATCGCGATGCGCGCGAGCTACCGATCGCCACCAAGAGTCTCGATCTCTGGGAGAGAGTAGCAAAGGAGACCGGGGAAGACACGGGTTTCCGTCGCTGCGGGCTTCTCTATCTGTCGAACGACGAGAAAGAGCTGACCGGCTGGGCGAACTGGCGCGATTTTGCAAGGACGGTCGGCGTTACGACGCACATGTTGAGCACGGAAGAAGCGAGCGAGAGAGGCAAAGCGACGGGCCGCAAATGGAAAGGCGGCGTCTTCTCGCCAACCGACGGAACGGCGGACCCTTCGAAGGCGGTGCCCGTGGCCGCGCGTGCGATCATGACGGCTGGCGGCACGGTCCACCAGCATTGCGCCGCTCGCGGCGTAGAGCTCAGTGCCGGCCGGGTGAGCGGCGTGGTGACCGAACTGGGCACAATCCGGACGAAGACGGTGGTCATGGCAGGAGGGGCGTGGGCTTCTTCTTTCTGCAACCAGCTCGGCATTCGCTTCCCGCAGGCTTCCGTTCGCCAATCCATTCTCGCGACGGCTCCAGGCGCAGACGGTCTGCCCGATGCTTTGCACACTGCGCTCGTGTCACTTACGCGGCGCAGCAGCGGCGGATACACGCTCGCGATTAGCGGGCGCGCGCGAGTCGATCCAACGCCGCAGCAATTCAGGTTCGGCCGCGAATTCGTGCCGATGTTCACTCGCCGCTGGCGCAGTCTCGCCCCTGGCGCATTCGAGGGCATGCGCCAGGGTCACGAATCCCTGGCGAAATGGGCGCTCGGTGAGGTGACCCCGATGGAGCTGAACCGGACACTTAATCCCCGCCCCGACATGCGGCAGATTCGGGCGACACATCAAAGAGCTTGCGAATTGCTGCCCGAGCTTCGGCGCGTCGCAATCTCCAATGTCTGGGCCGGCTATATCGACAGCACACCGGATGGCGTTCCCGCAATCGGTGAAGTGGAGGCGATCCCTGGCTTTATCCTCGCGGCCGGATTCAGCGGTCATGGTTTCGGGATTGGCCCTGGCGCGGGACATATGATTGCCGACATCATCACCGGCAGCGAGCCGATCGTCGATCCGCGTCCCTACAGGCCGGAGCGTCTGAAAATGGGAGCTTGGGGCAAGGTCGCCGACTTCTGAAAAGCCTGCTCCGCGAATATTCGATTGACGGACGCCGGGGGGTGGCATCACCTTAGAGAGCCACCCGGCGTGTCTTCATGGGCGAACACACGGTGGCCCGCCGAGGTGGCACGGGAGTTGATGCTATGAAAGCGCGCATGTTGCCGACACCTCAGAGTAACGATTGCCATCGTCGCCCCAATTACTCCGCCGGCATACCGTCCGGCCTGGCGGGCGCGGGCAGCCCCGGGGGTAGATCGACCGCCAACATGGACGCCAGAGGGCTTCGGCGAGCCGCGGCTCGAACGGCTGGTGGGGCCGTCCTATGAAGCTCGACAAGATCGACATAAGGATTTTATGCGAACTGCAAAAAAATGGACGGATTTCCAACGTCGAACTCGCGGAGCTGATTCACCTTTCTCCGAGCCCGTGCCTGATGCGCGTCAAAAGGCTCCAGACGGAGGGCTTCATCACCGGTTACTCCGCTCAGATCGATGTTTCAAAGCTTGGACAAACTCTGACCGTCTTCGCCGAGATCACGCTCAAAAACCACCGCCAGATCGATTTCGCTCGCTTTCTCACGACCATCGAAAAGTTGGATTCGGTCGTCGAATGCCATCTGGTTTCGGGCGGATACGACTACCTCGTGAAGTTTATCACAGCTGGAATAAGTGAATACCAGGCGGTTATGGAACGTCTCGTCGAACTCGATATTGGCATCGATAAGTACTTCAGTTTTGTCGTACTGAAGTCGCCTATCGTTAAATCCCATCTGCCTCTCGAAAGCATATTCAACAGCTAAGGAACAATCCTCTGCAGCGATTATGCTGTTGCCATATTTCGCGGCTCCGAACCAGGCGGCGCATCGATGGCAGGCGCAAATGATTATCCTTTCATCGCCGCGCGGACGTCCTGGTCCTCGAGCGTTTGGTCGAGCGTCGTCCGGGTTCGTTCGATGATGCCGTCAATCTCCTCATGCGTGCAGCAAAGCGGCGGCGCATAGCCCAGCACGCCCTGGGCAAAGGCGCGGATGACGAGGCCGTTATCCCATGCGCGGTCGAAGATGCGGCGCGCCGCGTCAGCCTCTGGTGGCAGGGGCGTCTTGCGCTGCTTGTCCGTGACAAGTTCGATTGCGGCCAGCATGCCGCGACCACGGACATCGCCGACAAGTGGATGATCGCCAAGCGAGCGAAGCCCCTCCATCAGGCGGTGCCCGGCCTTGCGCCCGTTTTCCAGCAAGCCATTCTGGTAAAGGTCGAGGCACGCGAGCCCGACCGCCGCACTGACAGGATGTGCAGAATAGGTGTAGCCATGACCGACGGCCGTCTTGCCGGCCCCATCCGCAATCGTATTGTAAACTCGGTCAGACATGAAAACCGCGCCCATCGGCACATAGCCTGACGTCAGTCCCTTTGCGGTGGTCATGAAATCCGGAACGACGTCGTCTTCTTCGCAGGCGAAAAGAGGCCCGACACGACCAAAGCCCGTGATTACCTCATCGGCAACAAACAGAATATCGTTCTCCTTGCACACCGCATGCATGGCTTTCAGCCAAGACGGCGGTGGCACGAGAACGCCCCCTGACCCCTGAATTGGCTCGACATAAAAAGCCGCAACGCGATCTGCGCCCAGTTCAGCGATCTTCGCTCGCAGGGCCGCGACCGACGCATCAATAATTGCCTGGGGATGGGGTCCGACAGGATTGCGATAGGCATAGTGCGACGGAATTTTGTGCTGCCAGCTGTAGGGCACCCCAAAGCCCGCATGAAAGGCCGGCAGAGCTGTCAAACCGGCCCCCACCGTCGAGGATCCGTGATAGCCCTGCTCCACAGAGATGAACTGGTCCTTCTGCGGCATACCCTTGGCGTGATAGTAGTACCGAATGAAGCGGATCGTGCTGTCGACCGCATCGGAACCACCGAGTGTGAAATAGACATGGTTCAGATCGCCGGGAGCCAATTCAGCCAGTCTGGCGGCGAGACGAATGGCCGGCTCGGAGCCCAACCCGAAATAGCCTGTCGCATAGGGTAGTTCGCGGAGTTGCCTCGTTGCTGCTTCAACGATTCTGTCTTGTCCGTACCCGGCATTGACACACCACAGGCCAGCAAACCCGTCGAGTAATCGATGTCCCGAGGCATCGGTCAGGGTCGCGCCCTTCGCTGATTTTAACACTCGCACGCCCAACGCCTCATGGCTGCGATAAGATGAGACCGGGTGAATCAGATGCGCGCGGTCCAACTCGATCAGCGAATTGCTCAACATTTCATTCTCCAAATCAACCCGAAGAGCAAAGTACGATATCGAGGACGGCAGTTCCTCCCAAGCAGCGCCCGGACCAAAGGAGTTGTCACTTTCGTTGGTGACCGATGCCGCATCTTATGCCGGAGCAGCCCGCCGCGTCGCGGTGCTGCTCAATTCGAAAGTTGCTTGGCGCAACTCTCTGCCAAAGCTTTGATCCGGTACGACACAATCTGCTTCCGGCTCCAGCAAAAGCGGCGCTTTATCTTCCGAGATCCTCATATGATGCTGTCGTACCGGCGCAGTGCCGAGAGGATTGGAGAATTCCACGCCATGACGAAGTTCCGACCGAAATACATCACTTTCGATTGCTACGGCACGCTGACGAATTTCGACATGGCCGGCGCGGCAACGAGAGTCTACGGCTCCCAGCTTTCCCCCACGGCGATGGCAAGTTTCATCAAGGATTTTTCAGCCTATCGCCTGGACGAGGTTCTTGGCGCATGGAAGCCCTACTCCGAGGTCGTGTATAATTCGCTAGAGCGCGCCTGCAAGCGCAATGGGGTGGCATTTCGGCCGGAGCATGCCCAGCGCATCAATGACGAGGTTCCCACGTGGGGTCCACATCCCGACGTTCCGGCAGGCCTCGCCCGGGTTGCGAAAGAGATTCCGCTGGTTATCCTGTCGAACTCCATGAAGAACCTCATCATGTCGAACGTGGAAAAGCTCGGCGCCCCCTTCCACATGGTCATCACGGCCGAGGAGACTGGCGCCTACAAACCGCATATGAAGGGCTTTGAGTACATGCTGGACAGGCTGGGCTGCGGTCCGGAAGACATCACTCACGTCTCATCCTCCTTCCGCTACGACCTGATGACGGCCTATGACATGGGCATAAAGAGCAAGGTATGGGTGAACCGCGGCCATGAACCCGCGAACCCCTTCTATCAGTACACCGAGGTCGATGACATCGGCGGGCTCGCCGCGGCAGTCGGTTTGGAGCCCCTTCGAAAAAGCGCGTGAATGGGTATCCTTCTCGGGCCCTTTCGCGGCACTTCAGACCTTCGAAAACTTCAATAGAGATCGATGCATAAAGGGGGCGGTTCAGCCGCCCCCTTTCTCGTGTTTCGGCTAGTCATCCGATAGATACTGCGTTTCTTCGCGGTTGAGGCATCATTCTATTTATCGCGCGGACGCGGCCCGCCGCGAAATAGAAAACCCCTTCGATTCCTTTCCCGAAACTGGGAAGCGGCCCCTCATTCCAACCCGCCGACATGAAGCGTTTTGATCTCGAGATACTCTTCTATCCCGAGCTGGGATCCTTCACGCCCTAGTCCCGACTGCTTTACGCCGCCGAAAGGCGCAACCTCGGTTGAGATCAGGCCAGTGTTCAAGCCTACCATTCCGAACTCTAGCGCCTCGGCAACACGCCATGAGCGCTTGAGGTTTTCCGTGTAGAAATAGGCAGCAAGGCCGAATGGCGTGCCGTTTGCGATCGCAATCGCTTCGTCCTCGGTCTTGAAGCGGAAAAGCGGAGCGACCGGTCCGAAAGTCTCTTCTGAAGCCAAGAGCATCTCGGTCGTTGCGTCACCGAGGACGACGGGACGGGCATATTGCCGACCTTGCGGCATACCTTCGCTCTGCGAGATGATCCTCGCGCCTTTATCCAAGGCGTCTGAGACGTGCCGCTTGATCTTTTCTATCGCCGCGCCATTGATCATCGGCCCGATTGCGACCCCTTCTTCCGTGCCGGCGCCGACCTTCATTTTCGCGACCCGGCTGGCGAGTTTTCCTGCGAAAGCGTCGTAAATACCTGATTGTACGAGGATGCGATTGCAGCAGACGCAGGTCTGTCCACCATTGCGGAACTTCGACGCAATCGCCGCCTCAACCGCCAGGTCGACGTCGGCATCGTCAAAGACGATGAAGGGCGCATTACCGCCGAGTTCAAGACTGAGCTTCTTGATGTTGTCGGCGGCGCCTTTCATCAGCAACGCGCCTACGCGAGTCGATCCGGTAAACGAGATCTTGCGCACGGCTTCGTTGGCCATAAGCTCATTGCCGATTTCCGCGGGCATGCCAGTCACGATATTGATGACGCCCGCCGGAATCCCTGCCCGCTCCGCCAGAACGCCGATCGCGAGCGCCGAGAAAGGCGTAAATTCAGATGGCTTGATTACCACGGTGCAGCCCGCAGCCAGCGCTGGGGCCACCTTGCGCGTAATCATGGCGTTAGGGAAATTCCAGGGGGTGATGATCCCGCAAACACCTACCGCCTCTTTCAGTACCAGAATGCGGCGGTCGGCAGTGGGTGAAGGGATAGTCGAGCCATTGATCCTGCGTGCCTCTTCCGCAAACCATTTTACGAAGGATGCCCCATAGCGGATTTCTCCGAGCGATTCAGCGAGCGGCTTGCCCTGTTCCAGCGTCAGCAAAAGCGCCAGATCCTGCTCATGTTGCCGCATGAGCTCATGCCATCGCTCCAAAAGCGCTGCACGCTCAGCATGAGTCTTTTTCTTCCAGCGCTTGAAAGCATCGGCCGCAGCGTCAATTGCAGCCCTGGTCTCGTCGCGGCCCATATCGGGAATGGTGCCAAGAACTTGCTGACTGGCAGGATCGATGACATCGACGGTTGATTTCGCGTCCGCATCCCGCCAGTTGCCGCCGATCAACGCCTGCTGGCGAAACAGATCCTTGTCCTTCAATGCGATCATCTTCTTTTCCCTTCGGGGCCAACCCCGCCGTCACTGCGATGTGTAGTCGCTTCTCGTCCTTGCCCACGAGCGAGTCTGCTCGACGTGAGTTCGACGAGCACGCTGTTGGATTTGCGATTATTGAAATAGAATCGTCTTATCCGAGCAGTACAGGATCGACCGCCGCATTTTTCATCGAGAATGACCTGCCTGACGGCGTTGAATCGGGTCAGGCCCGGCTTGGAAAGTCGATTGTTCTGGCGGGCCGCCTATTTGGACCGCTCTGAGCTTATGCTCAGTCATAAGCGCAGACGTAGATCTTTCGCACGGTCTCGATCGTGCGCCAGACGCCGACGAACCCCGGTTTCATCACAAAGCTGTCGCCGGCGCGGTAAGTCTTCGTCTCACCGTCCTTTTCCTCAATCTCGATGAGACCCGAGATGATGTGGCAAAACTCGTAGGTGGTGCCCTTGATGGAATGGGTCTCGCCGGGCGTTGCTTCCCAGACCCCGGTTAGCACCTTCTCGCCTTTCGAAGCGTCCTGCGCCCAGGTCTTGAAGGATGGATTGCCCGAAATGAGTCGCTCCGGATCAGGCAAGGCGTTCTTTGGTGCGAAGTCCGGATTGGCGTCGATTGTAATCAGAAGTGACATGGCATTGTTTCCTGGTTAGTAGCCGCGCGTTCGATCGACAAGACCGATCGGACTTTTCCCGGCGCGGTGGCGCCGGATGTTTTCTACGACGGATAGTGCTGCCGTATGCGGTTGCGTCACGGAGGCGATATGCGGCGTTATCATCACCTTCGGGTGCGACCAGAGCGCATGGCCTTCCGGCAGCGGCTCGGGGTCGGTGACATCGAGCATAGCTGCTGCAAGGCGGCCGCCGTCGAGCGCCTCGATGAGTGCGGTCTGGTCAAGCTGCGGGCCGCGGCCAACATGCAGCAGTCGCGCTCCCATCGGCAAGAACGAGAAGAGCCTTGCGTTCAGAATGCCACGGGTCTGCTCCGTCAGCGGCAGGAGACAGACCAGAATATCCGTCTCCATCAGAAAGCCGGCAAGCTGATCTTCGCCGTGAAAGCAGGTGACCCCCTCGACCACCTTTTTGCTGCGGCTCCATGCGGCAAGAGGAAATCCAAAGGGTTTGAGGCGGTCGATTGCCGCATGCGCCAGCATGCCAAGGCCCAGGAAACCCACGCGGCGCTCCGCCGTCTGCGGACTGGGGAGGGCTTGCCACATGGCCCTGCTCTGCTGCTCCCGATATGCGAGCGTCTCGCGATGGAGCGCCAGCACGCCAAGGACGACGTACTCTTGCATCATGCGTATGATGCCATCCTCGACCATGCGAACCACTTTCACATGGTCGGGTATGATCTCCGGCTTGAACTGATCAACCCCTGCACCGATGGAAAAGAGCACCTCCAGATTGCGATAACGCGAGACATCGTCCGGCACATTCCAGGTCAGCAGATACCGTATCTCTTCCGGGTCGATGCTTTCGCTACATTGGTAAAACTCCAGATCGGGGAGCTCGCGCGCAAAGATCTGGCGGAAAACTGTCCCTCTTGCCGCATCGGAATTGAAAAGAAACCCCATTGACGAACCCTTCGTGTCACACGGCGAGGCGCGCGCCGAGATGCTCGACCATTTGTTGGCACGCAGCGAGTTCGCCGGTCTCGATGTACTCATAGAGGCGATGGGCATGACTGGCATCGCCGGGATCGCAGATGATCGTGTCGGTGCCGGCCTGCTGATGAAGTCCAGCCGCGGCATTGAGCCCCAAAACAGGAAACGCGACGAGCCTCGCGCGGATTTCTTCAACCTTCATGGGGCCCACTCTGCCAACGTTGTTCGCTGGATATCGACAGCGTAACCGCAAGCAGGAGCTTTCCCTGCCGAATTGCGTTGCGCTATAGGCCGAAGATTTCGAAGACCTGCCCAAAACAGGTGAAACCTGCTGCCTTTCCGTGCAATGCTGCGGCAAACACGTCTGCTGCCATAGTCCGGCAGCAGGATCAGAAGGCACGACAAGCCATAGACTTTGGCATTCCGCGAAGGGACGGATGAATGGGACGATCGGTACGCCTGAAGTCCTTCGAATTGGTCGCGCGGGACATTCGCGAAGTTGATGTGAAGCTGCTCCACGCTCTCTCGATTGCGGTTGGCTGGCCGCATCGGCCCAAGGACTGGGATTTCCTGCGCCGCGCCGGTCAGGGCATCGTCGCTGTTGACGGCATCGGGCGCGTTTTCGGAAGCGCGATGTGGTTCCCGCACGGACGCGAATTCGCCACCATCGGCCTGGTAATCACATCGCCGCGCACCCAAGCACAAGGTAGTGGCCGATGGCTCATGGAACAGGTGTTCGAACGGTGTGGCGATCGGAATTTGAGCCTGAACTCGACCGATGCCGCCTATCATCTTTATCTTTCGCTGGGCTTCAGCAAGGAAGCGGTCGTATATCAGTGGCAAGGTGAGGTCGTATCATCGCTCCCTGCGGTGCCAGTTCTGGACGGTGAACTGAGGTCGCTGTCAGCCGAAAATCTTCAGGAGATCGCAGCGCTGGATGAGCGTGCATTCGGAACAAGCCGCCAGAAGCTGCTTGCCTTGCTGTCGGAAGGTGCGTCAATCTGCGTTCTAAGCCGCGGCGGCGAGATCGTCGGCTACTCCATGAAGCGCGAGTTCGGGCGTGGTCACGTGATCGGTCCCATCGTCGCCAGCAATGATTGTGACGCGATCCATCTCACGGCCGTACATCTTAAGGAGCTCACGGGACGGTTCGCCCGCGTCGATACGCGCGAGCAGACGGGTCTGTTTGCTGACTATCTTCAGCAGAGCCGCCTCGGGATAAGCGAGACGGTCATAACCATGTCCAAGGGACGGCGATTCCTGAACCGAAAGGAAAACGAGCCGTGGGTTTACGGATTGGCCGGTCACGCGTTGAGCTGAAGTTGGACTAGTCTAAGAAGTGCATCCGTCGAAGATCCAGTTACTCCATCGGTTCGTCAATTCGAAGGTTATCACTATGCTTTTCAGGAAAGCGCTCGTTGCCATGGCCTTGATGGTCGGGATGACGTCTGCCCAGTCCCAGGTCGTCTATAAGGTGTGAGGCTCAAGCGCCTATGAAGGGTAAGGTCGCAGAACTCTGGCGCTATCCGGTGAGCTCCATGGCAGGCGAACAGCTCGCCGTGGCTCGCGTCGAGGCAGGCGGCATTGCCGGCGACCGGATCTGGGGAGTGCTCGATGAAGCAACCGGCCGCATCGCCTCCCCTGGACGGGAAAAGCACTTCATCGGCGTGCCGCGCGCGCATGCCAAGATTGCTGATGGCGGCGTCGCCGTTTCGGTCGATGGCAGGAGTTGGGCTGGCCCGGAAGACGCCTCGATGCGGGACGCCTTGTCGACGACCTTCGGCTTCAAGCCGATGCTGAAGCCGTTCGACCCCATCGGATCGGGCGGTTTCCGTCCTCGCTACGAGCACGCGCCGATCCATCTCGTGACCACGGCTGCACTGCGCAGCCTTGGCCGAGAATTGCCCGACAGCATCATCGACACGCGCCGCTTCCGTCCGAACATTCTTGTCGACTGGCAGGATGAGGACGAGGCAATGCCTGAAAAAGACTGGATCGGCCGGGAGATCAGAATCGGAGAGGTCGTGTTGCGGGGCAAGAAGCCCTGCGGACGCTGCGGCTTCATCACGATCGAGCAGGATCGCTTGCCGCTGGACGTCGAAATCCTGCGCAGAGTGGTCAAACGTCACGGTCGTGATTTCGGGATTTATTGCGACGTCATGGTTCCCGGCCACGTAACAATCGATGCGATGGTCGCCGTTGCGTAGGCTTTAGTAGCGCAATGCGTTCTCCAGTGGCGGGTGGCCAGAAACAACGATGCTGCCGATGCCGAGGCCTCGGGAGGCAGTCACCCGGCGGAGAATGCGGTTCGTGCCCGTGAAGTCGAAGGAGCGTCAGGCGGCCTGCAGGATGACTGTCCGGGAGCGCCTGGTCAGCGTGAAATCGCAGCTCTCGAACAACGAAAAACCCCACTGTGTCCAAACCATGAGACACAGGTCACGCCGCCCTGGCTCTCTCCCCGGTTTTCTTGAGCAGCCGCCGACGCCACCAGTAGACCGCGCCTCGCCTGAAGACATGCTGGACCACGCGCACGTAAACACTCCTACAGGCGCGTGATACAGTCGCGAGGCAACTCTCCAGCCAAAGCCGGCGAATTGCGTTATTTCAAGGGGTTAGGCGCTGCCTGGCTGGCGACGCAGTGGTGATCGCACCCGTCTCCAAGCGGATTCCCTGCTAACAGGGACTTTTACAGGGAAATTGGCGATTTTGGCGACTTGGAGACTTTGGCAAATCGTCAGGGACCGCCGCAACGAAGCCGTTTCGGACGTAATTCCCTACTCCAATTAACAGGGAATCATTCTGGGCTAACAGGGTAGCTATCCGGCCGTAACAGGGAGCTTCACAGGTTTTGCATGTCAACGACCGCTTTGCGCCAGAAGCAGCCGTTCGTCGATCGGATGTCATGGAACTTGCGTGCAAGCTGACTGATAAGGTCTTTACTCTTTCCTATTCAATCCGGGAGCGGTCACGGTTTCGGCTCGAACCGCATGGACTTGACGATGCGGTCCCTGACGGGGCCGACGAGATCGAGCTTGACGACCCAGTCTCCGTGCATCTCAAGCTTGATGTGAGCGCGGTAGGTTCCCGGCTCGTTGCCCGGCATGGCCTTGGCAGGTTTCACGTTATGAGCCATCGGCATCGATGGCATATCGGCTCTAACCGTCACCTCGACGTCGGTCAGCGCCGCTCCGCTTCGTGAGTCGGATAGCTTGATGGTGCAGTCGTATTCGAGCGGCTTCGCCGTGGCAGCGCAACTCACCTCCGCCCTGGCCTTGACGCCGGCTGCCAGTCCGCTTCCGAACGAACCCGTCACGATTAATAGTGACAGCAAAGAGTTTCGCGCGGCGATCATGACGACTCCTCTCCGAGAATAGTGGCGTTTGCGGGCGTCGGCGGTGGCCGACG
This sequence comes from Bradyrhizobium sp. AUGA SZCCT0431, assembly GCF_018131065.1. Lineage (NCBI taxonomy): Bacteria > Pseudomonadati > Pseudomonadota > Alphaproteobacteria > Hyphomicrobiales > Nitrobacteraceae > Bradyrhizobium > Bradyrhizobium sp. AUGA SZCCT0431. Next base: position 64,036 of record NZ_JAFCLR010000006.1, read on the forward strand.
GCTGACCCTACGCCGGACCCGATGTACCAGCCGCTCGTCGAGCAGCCCACGTGGGCGCACGATGAGCAGCACCGCAACGAGACCGCCAAAGACGATCATGCGATAGCCGGCAAACCAGCGCGTCGACTCCAGAAGGCCGATGTCGATGACAACGCCGAGCAGCGGTCCAAACGCGGTGCCGAGGCCGCCGATCAAGCCATAGGCCAGGCTATGCACCCCGAGCATCACGTCGAAGATGGCGGGCTCGAGATAGGTCGTGAGATGCGCATAGAGCCCGCCGCCGAGACCAGCGATCGCGCCGGCAAGACAGGCCGCAATCAGCTTCACACGGAAAACCGGGACGCCGTGCGCGGCGGCGAGCAGGCCGTCCTGCCCGATCATGCGAAAGGCGACGCCAAGCCGCGATCGTTCGAGAAGAAAAAATCCAAACAGCGTCGCGCCAAGCAACCCGTAGATGATCAACATGAACTGCGTCGCGCTGACATCGTGCTCGAAGATGTACCGGATATTGCGGAAACCCTCGATGCCGTTCGGCCCGACCGGTTCGCCGTCCCGCACGACCTGATAGCGGAATAGTTCGAACAGGATCCGCACCGCCTCCGCAAAGGCGAGCGTGGCGATGGCAAATTGCAGCCCGTGCAGCCGCAGCGTCGGCAATCCCACGAACAAGGCGGCGGCTCCACCTGTCGCCGCGCCCGCACCGAGCCCGAGCCAAAACGGCAACTGCCACATCGCGGTGACGATGCCGGCCGTGTAGGCGCCGATGGCGAAGAAGGCCTGTTGGCCGAAGGAGATTTCCCCGGTCAGCAGCAGCAGGTAAGCGGACAAAGCGACGAAGGAGATCACGCCGATATTGGAGAGGATGCCGGTCAGGTGGTCGTCCATCGATCCCCTCCCCGATGAGCCATGCCCTCGCCGACCGCCGCCGTGCCGAAGATCCCGCCCGGCCGCAGCACCAGCAGGACGAACAGCACGCCATAGGCGGCCAGATCGCGAACCTGCGGCCCGAACAAAGCCTGGCTGTGGACTTCGATGACGCCGAGAACGAGACCGCCGACAATCGCGCCTGGAATCGAACCCAGCCCGCCGATCATCATGGCGATCAGCCCTTTCAAGGTCGCCCACATCCCGAGCATCGCAGTCACCTGCTGATTGGCCGACAGCACGAGAAAGCCGGCGACGCCGCCGATCGCCGACGCCAGCGCAAAGGCCTTGAGCATCGTACTCCGGACATCGATCCCGGAAAGGCTTGCAGCGAGGCTGTTCTCAATGATCGCGCGCAGTCCGAGACCGAACCGTGAGCGATAGAGCAACACGTGGAGGGCAGCGGTGATCGCCAGCATCACGGCGAGCATGATGAGATAGTCAGAACGCACGACGAGCGGTCCCAGAGATAAGAGCTCGCCGCTGGTCAGCGACGGGAACGGATAGCTGTGACGCGGCAACATCAGCAGGCTCGCTTGTTCGAGTTGCATCCAGATTGCGAAACTCGATACCATCGAGGCAACGCCCGCGCCAACGCCGAGCGGAGCAAAACAAAGCCGCTCGACATAGACGCCGGCCATCACCGAACCGGCGACCGCGACGATCGCCACGACGTATGTCGGTGCGCCGAACTGAATGTAGAGAAGCGTGCCGAGATAGGCGCCGACCATGATCGAGGGCCCATAACTCAGATTGAGCCGGCGCATGACGCCGAAGATCAACGCGAAGCCGAGCGCAAGAAGCCCGTATGAGGAACCGACCATCAGACCGTCGAGCGTGGTCTGGATGAAGGGGATCATGAGCGCGCCGATCCGGTCAGCCGGCCGAGCGACGCGTGCCAAGATAGGCACGCTTGATGACTTCGTCCTCCGCCAGTTCACCTGGAGTTCCGGAGAACGTCACGCGACCCTGTTCCATGAGATAGAAATGGTGTGCGACCTGCAGCGCCAGATGGGCGTTTTGCTCGACCAGGAAAATCGTCACGCCCTCGCGGTTCAGTTCGGCGATGATACCGAAGATTTCCTTGACGACGATAGGAGCTAGGCCGAGCGACGGCTCATCCATCAGCAGAACCCGCGGACGCGACATCAGCGCGCGCGCCACCGCCAGCATTTGCTGCTCGCCGCCGGACAGCGTTCCGGCAAGCTGCTCGCGGCGCTCCTTCAGAGGTGGAAAGCGCGTATACATCTGCTCGATGTCGGCGGCGACCTCGCCAGAACTGTTGCGCTGGTAGGCGCCCGCGAGCAGGTTCTCACGCACACTCATCTGGGGGAACACCAGCCGGTTCTCCGGGACCAGTGCGACACCGTTGCCGACGATGCGGGCTGGCGAGAGGCCGACAAGTTCGTTCCCCTCAAGTTTGATCGAGCCCTGGCGCGGCTTCAGGACTCCGGCGACCGTCATCATCAGCGTCGTCTTGCCTGCACCGTTCGGCCCGAGAAGGCAGGTGATGCGGCCCCGGTTTGCGCTGAGCGAGACGCCCTTCAGCGCCTCGATCTTGCCGTAGGCCGTGACGACGTCGACGATCTCGAGCATCGCCTCCATCACGCCGCCTCCGCCACGCCGAGATAGGCTTCCTGGACCAGCCGGTTGGTCTGCACTTCGTCCGGCGTGCCCTCGGCGATCTTCTGACCGAAGTTGAGAACTGCAATGCGATCCGTCACCGCCATCACCAGCTCCATGTGATGCTCGATCAGCAGCACCGTGAGTCCATCCTGCTTCAGCTTGCGGATGCGCGCGTCGAGCTGGTCAATCTCCTCGGCGTTCATTCCCGCGGCCGGCTCGTCGAGCAGCAGCAGGGCCGGCTTTGCAACGATAGCGCGGGCGAGTTCGAGGCGGCGCTGTTCGCCGAACGCGAGATTACCCGCGAGTTCGTCGCGCTTGCCCGACAGATCGGAAAACTCAAGGATCCGGTCAATTTCCTCGCGCGCGCGGCCCGGACCGCCGAGCCAGCGGCGCAGAAAGCCTTCGCTGCGGTGTTCGACCGCGTTCTGCGCCACCCACAAATTCTGCCAGACGCTGAGTTGGCCGAACAACCTGATGTTCTGAAATGTGCGGGTAACCCCGCACGCCACCCGCACATGCGAGGCAAGGGAGGTGATGTCCTCGTTGCGCAACAGGACCTGGCCGGCCGTGACCGGAAACAGGCCGCAGACGAGATTGACGACCGTCGACTTGCCGGAGCCGTTCGGCCCGATCAGGCCAAACACCTCGCCCTGCGTAACCCTCAAATCGAGGCCGTCGACCGCGCGGACGCCGCCGAAATGTTTACTCAGCCCCTTGAGTTCGAGCATTGCCCGGCTCCCTGTTGCGAATTCGCAAGCGTTTGATGCCGGCGATCGTCGCCGCGTCGATAAGTCCGCGCGGCCTGACATTCATGGCCAGCAGAATGAGGCCCCCGAACAACAGGTTGCGCCAGTCGCCGAGGAAGCGCAGCCCCTCGATCAAAAAACCTTGGACGAAGATGACGGCGATCAAGGTCCCGAACACGCTCGAGAGCCCGCCGAGGATCGGATAGGCGATCGCGAAGGTGGCAAGCGCGACGCCGAACTGGGCGTGCTCGATATGGGCAGTGTAGTGGGCGAAGATGCCACCCCCAAGACCGGCGATGAGGCCGCCGACGGTCATCGCGGCCACCTTGACCGCGGTCACATTGATCCCGGCGCTTTGGGCTGCGACTTCGTCCTCACCCACGGCGCGCAGCACGGCGCCGGCGCGCGAGCGGTCCATCCACCATAATGCCGCCATCACCAGCGCGACAAACAGCCAGATGAACAAGAGAACGTCCAGCGTCGACCAGCCGTGCTCCGGGAAAAACCTGATCTGCCGAAAACCTTCGCCGCCAGCCGGGCCAATCTTCACTTCGCCCCTTGCAACCTGATAATCGAAGTTGAAGAAGAACAGCCGCACCGCCTCGCCGAACGCCAGCGTCGCGACCACCAGCATCAGGCCTTTGACGCGCAGCGCGGGGAAGCCGACCGCGCAGGCGACTACGCCGGCAACGAAGGAAGCTGCGGCAATCGCAGGGAGAATATGCCAGCCGGCGAGCACCGTCAGCATCGCCGCTACATAGGCGCCGATCGCGAAGAAGCCGGCCTGCGCCAGGCTGACCTGTCCGGTCAGCAGAACGCAATAGGCGGAAAGCCCCAGCAATGTGTGGACACCGACGATCTGGGCGAGCCCGAGATAAAAATCCATGCGGTCTCCTCAATCCCGCCCAGCGGCGGGGGAGAAAATGCCGCCCGGCCGGAATACCAGAAACGCAAACAGCAGCAGCATGACATAGAGGTCGCGCTCGGTGACGCCGCGGAAATACTGAAACAGGTTTTCGAAACCCCCGACCAAGAGACCGGCGATGATCGCGCCCGGTATAGAGCCCAATCCGCCGATCACGGTGACGATCAGCCCCTTGGTGGTCAGCGGCAGCGACAATAGCGGCGACAGCACGCCGATGGCGGCCCCGATCATGGCGCCGGCGATGCCGCCGACCACGCCTGTGATCACGAAGGTCAGACCGTTGACGCGCGGGATCGAAATTCCGCACAGCTGCGCCGCGGCGGACTGCTGCGAGACCGCGCGCGTCGCGATGCCGAGCTTGGTGCGGTAGAGCAACCCCAGCAGCAGCAGCATCGATAGGCAGCCGAGAGCGAACATGAACATCAGATCGCCGCGCAGGGTGAAAGGTCCAGCATTGACTATCACGTCGGAAAACAGCGCGGGATAGGGCACCGGGATACCCACCGTCGCATGCACGATGATCTCGTCGATCAGGAGCAGCGCGCCGACCGTTGACATCAGCGTGGCGAGCGGATTGGCCTGGGGAATGAAGCGGAAGCAGACGATATAGATCACGCCGCCGATGATGCCGCCGGAGAGGCCCGCCAGCAGAAATATGAAAATCGCCGGTGCCTTGACGACCGACAGGACAATCAGGCTGGCGTACGCCGCGCCGATCGACGCCGCGGCGTAGGACAAGTTGATCTTGTGCATCACGCCGAACACCAGCGTGAAGCCGATTCCGAGCAGGGAATAGGTCGCGCCGAACAGAACGCCATCGGCAATCGATTGCAGCGTGTCAATGACGTCGAGATAGGACATGCCTTGGGAATCCGGATTTCCGCGTCGAACACCGGGCCTGAATGATCCCGGAACACATCAATAGAGCGTCGATGGGCAGGCGAGGCAAACCGGGCCAGGACCGGTTCGCCTCGCTTTGCAGCGGTCAGGATGCCGGCTTGTACAGGACCTCCCAGGCACTGTTCTTGGCGTGGACGAACAGGAACGGCTTGATCGCCTCGCGATCGGCCGTACGGCCGACCTTGCCGAGCAGACCGTCGGTCTCTTTCAATGCCGCGAGCCCCGCGCGCATCTTCTCCCTATCCGCGGCAACCGTGTCAGGCTTACCCATGACCTTCTGGGATTCGATCACGTTCTTCAGGATGAACGCGATCTCATAAGCCGCGGCGCTGTGCAGATCGGCGCTGCCACCGAATTTTGCAACCAGTTCAGCCGCCTTGGTGGCTTCCGGAGTGACCGGCGCAAAGCTGGTCGGGATCACAATGCCTTCGGCCTGTGCTCCGCAGCCCTGCAGCGTCTCGATCGACGACGACGACGTAAGGCCGATGAGCAGCTTCGGCTTGACGCCCTGGCGCTGCATTTCCTTGAGCACTCCGCATGTCGTGAACGGATGGGCGGAAATCGCTACCACGTCCGGGTTGGCGCGCTTCATCTCGCGCACCTGGGTTGAGAACGTCGTGTCGTTCAGAAGCCACTCGCCCTGGCCCAGCAACTGGAGGCCGCTGGCTTCAGCCTGCGCCTTGATGACGCCAAAGGTCGCGTTGGAATGCGCGAAATCCTTTTCCACGCCGCCGTAAATCGTCTTGACGTCCGGGTACTGCGTCTTCACCCAGGCAAACAGCGACTTATACATCTCGAATTCGCTCGGCACATTGCGGAATGCCCACTCCGAAATCTTGGCAAGTCCGCCTTTCGCCGCGACGTCGGCGATGATCGGGAATTGAAGCCCGGAGTCCGAGCTGTCGCCGACTTTCTTCTGCAGAATGCCGAACAGCGATTCAGCGACATTCGAGCAAGTCGGTCCGACAGCAATGATCGCATCCGTCGAGGCGATGCGTCGCACGACCGAAATGCCTTCTTCGGCATTGCAGCGATCATCGTAATATTCGAGGGCGATCTTGCCCTTGGTGCCGTCGCCGAGCGTGACGCCGCCGGCATTGTTGATTTGCTCGAGCGCCGCCTTCAGCGCCGCTTCGCTGTTGATGCCGAAGACGCGCACGACACCCGACTTGGCACCGAAGCCTGCGATCTTGACCGCGCGCTCCTGAGCGCCAGCGGGTGAAGTAACAACTAGTCCGGCTATGGCACCCAGAGCCGCAATTAGAGTCAGAGAATTTTTGATCATGACATTTTCCCTCCCGATCGGCGATCGCATCGTAGGCGGTGAAATCTGCAGTTATCCGGAACTTGGCGCCCGGTTCTCATGCGAGAATATCGTTGTATAGCGATACCACGGATGATCTCGGAAAACGATGGAATTGAGTGTCCGATACCGCTGTCCAAACTGTCAATCCAATGGCCGGGCAGGCGGGACCGAGCGACGCAGATCACCTCGCTTCTCGCCAGACGGCCGATTTGCGCCAATATCGGCCGTTCGACGAATTGCCATGCGCTTGTCGACACAGGTCGCAGACCGAACGATGTCGGTCTGGCCGGCGCTCACGCACTCGCCGACAACCTTCGTCCACAACCTCGGCAGCCGCCTCCGGTGCGTGAAGGCATCCATCTGGGCTGATGGCGTTCGACCAGCCCTGGAGAAAACGGAGTGGTCGGCCATGGGCGCTCGACGGGCTGCGATCAGGTTGTTAAGCTCGCCTCCGCAGGGAGACTTTTGAGTCGAGCCATGACCGTTGCGATCGAGATGGGACACACGACGGCAGGCGCCCCGGCTAACCTGGACCTTGAGGAACTGCTGGCGACTCGCCTGCTGGTGCAGGGCAATTCGGGCTCCGGCAAATCCCATCTGCTGCGCCGGCTGCTGGAACAGAGCGCCCCCTGGGTGCAGCAGTCCATCATCGACCCCGAAGGCGACTTTGTTGCGCTTGCCGACCGTTTCGGCCACCTCCTGATCGATGCTCAGGACCATACCGAGCGGGGTCTGCAGGTCGCCGGCGAGCGAGCGAGCATACTTCGTGTCTCCACGGTGCTCAATCTCGAGGGGCTCGATGCCGAGAACCAGATGCGGCGCGCCGCCGCCTTCCTGGACGGGCTTTTCGAGGTCGCCCGCGACCACTGGTACCCGATGCTGGTGGTGGTGGATGAGGCGCAGCTCTTCGCGCCGGCAGTCGCCGGCGAGGTTTCGGACGAGGCGCGCAAACTCTCGCTCGGCGCCATGACGAACCTGATGTGCCGTGGCCGCAAACGCGGGCTTGCGGATATCGACATGGCGCGCGCCGCCGACCTTCTGGGCATGGAGCGGCGACAGGCAGAGGCCTTCCGGGATCTGGAGCGCGGGCAATTCATGGCGCTGGGACCGGCGCTGTCCCGCCGTCCGCTAGGGCTGCGCATTGGTCCGACGGACACCACGCCGCGCAACGCGACCCCGCGCCTGATGCCCCTGCCGGAAGCGACACTGGACGCACGCGCCATCATCCTGGCAGCGCCGCCGCCCGAGAATAATCGGCCCCAGCGCCGGTCGCCGCCAGACCTCCTCGGCCAGCTCATGGCGGCGAAAACCGCGGCGCTGGAGATCCGTCCCGAAGCGGTGGAGCAGCCACTCAGCGCTGAGGAACTGGCGGAGCGGCGTGAGCGCGTGGACCGTATTCTGCGCGCCGTCATGGCGGAACCCGACGCGGGATTCCGTGCCATCGGCGTCCTCTATCAGGAGTTCGTCGTCCGCTGCCGAATAGAGGGCCTCGGTTCGGCTGTGCCGGACCTGGGCGACTTCCGTCGCATGCTGACGCGCGCCCGCGCCGGGCTCGGCTCCGATATGGCAGAGGATGACGGGTGGCAGGATGTCTCGGTCCGCGCCTCACTTCTGCCGGAGGATATGCAGGGCGTCTTCATGATGATTGCCCGCGCCGCGAAGGAAGGTTGGCCCTGCCCGGGCGATGCAGCGATTGCCGCGCCTATGGCTCACATTCGTTGCGCCGTGCACGGCGTCTGCTGACCTACATCGAGGAGCAGGGCCTCATCGTTTGCCAGCTTGACGGTGCCGGTCGGCGGATCGTAACGCTCGTCGAACTGGCCTGGGCGACGGCGCCGGGCGACCCCAATGCCGAGGAACTGCCGGCGGAGCAAGGCTGCAGCCCGGCGCTATGATGTGACGGTCAAGCGCGCACTCAGAAGATACCAAGCCGTGGTGATCTCTTAAATCACACCGGAGATCCGTAAATCTTCGATCTCTGCGCTGCTTAGTTCGAGCAGACCTTTGTAGATATCCTCGTTTTGGGCACCCAGCCCCGCGCCAAGCCAGCGGATCTCGCCGGGCGTTTCCGACAGCCGGGGCACGACGCCGGGAACCGCGATCTCGCCGGCGCGCGAGTCCGTCATTTGGATGTTACCCCGGGCGCGGTATTGCGGGTCTTCGAAAATATCCGCGATGCTGAAGATCAGACTGGCCGGCACGCCTCCCCTCGAACAAAGCGCAAGGACGCTATCGAGGTCGAGCGAAGCGACCCATTCGGCGACGATGCGGTTGACCTCGCCGCGGGCCGCCAGCCGCAGCGTCTGCGGACCATATCGTTCCGCCGAGGCCAGTTCCGGTTGCCCCATCGCTTCCGCCAGCCGCGCGAACATCTGATCACTGGTGCAGGCGATCGCGATCCATTTGCCGTCCTTGGTCTCGTAGTGGCTGTGCGGGCAGACATTGACCGCGTCGGCGCCCATCCGCTCGCGCACATAGCCGAACTTCTGATAGGCAGGCGCAATTTCGTCGAGCACGCGAAACACCGATTCGTACAGTGCGAGATCGACGCATTGCCCCTCGCCGGTAGCCTCGCGGGCCCGCAGCGCAACCAGTGCGCCGATGGCGCCGTACATGCCCGACATGTAATCGGCCAGCGAGGTCGAACCTGGAACAACGGGAATACCGCCGGGCTCGCCGGCAAGATAGGTCAGGCCGGAAAACGCGTGCGCGATTCGGGCAAAGCCCGGCTGCGTCCGCATCGGTCCATCCTGCCCGTAGGCCGAGATACGCACCAGGATCGCACCGGGATTGATCTTCTTGAGCTCCTCATAGCCGAGCCCCCATTTTTCCAACGTGCCGGGCCGAAAATTCTCGACGATGACGTCGCATTTCGCGGCGAGGCGCTTCAGCAGTTCCCGCCCGCGCTCGGTCCCGAGATCCAGCGTCACGCATTTTTTGTTGCGGGCTTCGGAGAGCCAAACCAGCGTATCTCCGCATTCGGTATTTGTTCCAAGACGCCGAAGCGAGTCACCGGTCTTTGGCGGCTCGATCTTGATAACCTCGGCACCGAATTCACCGAGAATGGTGGCGCAATGCGGCCCCGCGATGAACGTGCCGAGGTCGAGTACCCGGATCCCCTCAAGTGCGCTCACGACTTTCCCCCGATGTGGCTGCCCGGTCGAGCAGTTTCCTGGCCAACTTGACGTGCATGAGAGCGACCATCTCACCGCTCCTGTCCTTGAGTGCCCCGCGCCTTTCGCGTTCGGCCGCCGCCATCGCTTCAATGACCTCGTCGGCCCAGGCAATCTGTTCAGCGGTTGGCGTCAGCACCTTTGTCGCTCCACCCATCATGGGGGTGCCGGAGAAGGGATATTTTGATTTCTCGACAGCTTACATTACTCTCTCAATGCGATGAAGCACGAACGAGTACACTCCAAACTAGACCAATTGCGCAAGTTTGTACCGAGATCATGCGCGCCAACCTCGACGCATGTCGGGAAACACTCCAATAGAATGTGGGCAGCGTACGGAAAATCGACATTCTAAGCGGAACGCCGCGGCGTAATTGCAACAAAATCTCTCCAAATGGCCGATGGACATGGCGCTAACAGACGACGCTGGAAAGGACAAACTCGCAATATCGCTAACGACGGCCAATGCACGAGATACCGTCGCGTGGTCTATCGCAACCAAATGCAGAATTCCGCAAGAAGAGCTGGGTGTGCGATGGCTGACCAGTCCAGGTATCTCAGGCCTGACCGAGCAGTTAAGACCGGAGGACATCGCCTTCTGGCTAGCGGCAGTGCATCCCTCTCATGACCAAGGCACCGAAGGACTGGGCACGCTCAGCTTCGAGCAAGCTGCCGCGGTGCTCGACGTCGAGGAAGCCAGCCGCCTGGTGCGCTTCGTGCACATTGAGGATCGAAACAGCTACCTCGCCGCACATGCCGGCGTCCGCCTTTTGCTGGGGAGCATTGTGGGGCACGCCGCCGACGCCTTGCGGTTCCGACCGTCCGAGCACGGCAAGCCGATGCTTGTCACAGACTCGCCAAACATCGACTTCAGCCTGAGTCACGCAAGAGGTGTGGTCGCCGTCGCTGCTGCGCGTTCGCCGGTCGGTGTCGATGTCGAGCCCTTGCGAGAAATCCCCGATCTGGATTCCGTGAGTGAGATCGTCCTGGCTCGCGAAGAGCGTGAGATCCTGTGGAGCACCCCTGCCGCATTGCGGTCGCGGCTATTTCTTCGCTACTGGACCCTCAAGGAAGCCATCCTAAAGGCAGCGGCGCTTGGATTCATCATTCCACCGAATTCGGTGATCATCGACGCCGGCCCGTCACCCGCCGTTCTTTCGCTACCAGCTGCGCTTGGGCCCATCTCGCAATGGCGGCTGATAGCTCCCGCCGCCTGAAGGCTAAGCTATGAGTTCGCGGCGCGAGATCGTCAAAAGCAATGACTCGGCGATCTCCTGCGAACGGGTGGCCAGAACGGAGAGCAACGTGTCGCTCAGGCCGTGAGACGCCTCGGAATACCCCTGGAGATGGATTTGCGGCCGAAACGCAGGGCTTGTGGCGAGCCTGTAATTACGGTCGACAACGTCGTCCTGGATATAGCGCCGTATCGGCTCCAGAAACGGGTGTGGCGTTTCCCTGTCATAGCCGGTTGCAAGAATAACGGCATCGTAGCAAGAGCGGTGATCTCGACCGTCGAATTTATCGACTGTTCGAATCTCAATGCCTTCGACGGCCGCGAGCACCTTTGTGATCTCGCTGCGCGGATGCAATTCGATGCCCGTCGTGCCGCTGACGCGTTGCTGGTATAGCAAGCGATACAACTGATCGAGCAGATCGGAATCGACCACGGCATAGTTGGTATTTCGAAAATTGCGAACGATCGCATCCCGGCGCTCGTCCGGCTGGGCGTAGATGAAATCCGTATAATCCGGATTGAAGATTTCGTTGACGAACGGGCTGCTGTCGGACGGCTTTAATGCATGGCCGCGAAAGATCAGGTCAACGTTCGCGTGCGGAAAACGGTTTCGAAGATCGACCGTCACCTCGACCGCGCTCTGCCCTCCCCCGATAACGGCCACGCATGCCGCCTTGCCGCCGAGGCCGGCGGACTCGACCGTATCGAGGTAGCGGCTTGAGTGGAACAATCTGGAATCATCGGCGATTTTCGTGAAGACCTGCGGGATATTGGGCTTACCTCCCGCCGCAACCACCAGATTCTTCGCAAGCCGCACCGTTTCACCGCCGGCGAACGTGCGTGAATAGACCCGCAACGACGTCACCGACTGCCCCGCTGTTACGGGTTCGATGGCAACGACGGCTTCGCCGTAAGCCGCTTGTGACTTGAACTGCGCTGCCACCCACCGCAGATAATCGTTGAATTCCATCCTGCTCGGATAGAACGTCCGACAGTTGATGAAATCCTGCAAGCGGCCGTGCTTGTGCAGATAGTTCACAAAGGTGAACGGACTGGTCGGATCACGCAACGAAACCAGATCCTTGAGAAACGATATCTGCATATCGCTACCCGGCAAAAGCATGCCGCCATGCCAGGTAAATTGGCGCTGCCTCTCGACGAAAAGAGGAGTGCATTTCAAGCGTGACCTTCTGGCGCACTCGTCCAGCGCGATCGCAAGCGCGAGATTGGACGGCCCGAATCCGACGCCAATGACGTCGTGCTCGATGGCAAGCTGGTGAGACATAAAGCTGCGCTCCGTTCGCGCGTTAGGCTGTGGGTGCCGGACCGGCCGTCGCCGGTAGCCACAGCCGGTCACCAAAGAAGCGCTCGCGCAGCAGCATGACCAGGGTGGCCCGCTTGTGTGGAAAATCGAAGTTCTTGAGCTTCGCGAATCCCGAGAGTTCGAGGTTGCGGAGTTGCTGCGAATGCGCCGCCGCCGGCTCGCCGACGATCCGCTGCGTTCGGCAATCATCCAGGAACATGTAGTGCATCAGCGACGGCAACCACGCACTGATGTAGCGGCGTCCACGATATGCGTCCTCTCCGACCACAACGTGCCAGCCCCGATCGTAATCATCGGCATCGTAGAACGGCGCGATACGGTTTTCCTTGGCCCAATAGACCTCGAAATAGCCGAATGGCGCGTCGCCGAAGCAGCCGATCAGCGGCAGCATGTGCGGATCGGCCAGAATAGTGGACAGATACTTGCGATGCTTTTCGAGATCGCCGGCTTCGTCCCAGAAGGCGTCGACGCGAGGATCGTTCATCCAGCGGTGCAGCAAATGAAGATCATCATTCAGATCCGCAACACGGAACGAGATGACCTCGGCGAGCCAGGGGATGAAGCGGGCATACACCATCCCCATCGGCTTTTGCGGACGTCGCGGATGCCGTTTGCCACCCGTCATGACGTGCAGTTGCGGCATTGGCGGCCGCTCGGCATCGACCAGCCAGTTGTCACGACGCTGCATGACCAAATCCGGAAGCAGCACGAGGTTGCTTCCGGCCACGACAGCGAGGCCATCGTCCAGCAATTCGCGCGCAATCGATTCCCGGACCGAATCCAGAAAAATCCGGTCGAGACCCGGGCGCCATCCGAACATTGCCTCTGCAGCCGCTGAAACCGCCCGCACCGCAAGCCGCGGATCGTCGGGAGCATCGAGCATCTTCAGATGATCCAGCTGCTCATCGAGACGCAGGCGCATCATCGTAGCGCCACCAGCAACGACCCGCAGCTCCGCACCGTCTTGAAGGACCGTCGCGGCGGCGCGCGGCCCGACCGGAAACGCATGAGGGTCTTTCGCGGAGCTCGACGCTTTGTTCATCCGGCACTCGTATTGACGTGATTGCTTCAAACAAGACGCGATCTTCGCTCACGCACGCGATGTAAATCACTCCCGTGCAGGATGACAAGGAATGCCAACGCACCCAGTTTAGATTCCTTACAAAACCAATGAATGACCAGGCCGGGACGTTGCATGCCCTGCTCAAGGCCAGCGCCGGTGGCGCCGGAACTTAGATTCAAATTTTCCGGGAGAATAAAATAGGTCTAAAGAGACGCACCGGTTGGAACAGATGACGGCTCCATGACGTTATGAGCCCTCGCCTCGCCAGCGACAATTTTGCCATGCCGGAGCCGCACAAGGTGGTCCGCCGCGCCAAAATAACGGTCGTCATGTGAGATCACGATGATCGTCTTGCCCAGGCGCTTCAGGTCGGGCAGCAATTCGGTGTAGAAGATGTGCCGGAACGCCGGATCTTGATCCGCCGCCCACTCATCGAAAACCAGAACGGGCCGCTCCTCGAGCCAGGCATTCATCAGAGCCAGTCGCTTGCGCTGGCCGGTGGACAGATCCGTTGTCGTGAATACGCCATTTTCAACCGAAACCTTGTGCGCGACCTCCAATCGCTCAAGATACCGCTCGGCGATATCGGGCACCATTCCCGCTCCCTGCAAAAGATCTTCAAACAGGTAGTAGTCGGAAAAGATTGTCGTGAAGAGCTGCCGGTAGTCATCGCGCGTTTCCGTTACGACCGACAGGCCATCGCGAAGCACCGCGCCACTCTGCGGGGCATAAAGGCCCAGCAGCAGCTTGATGAGGGTGGTTTTTCCGCTGCCATTTTCGCCGACAATGAAAACGATGTCCCCCTGTCGGATATGCAGGTCAATCGGCCCAAGCACGAAAGGATTGCTGCCGGGCACGGTGCGGAAGGCGTATGACACCCCGCGGAGTTCGATCGATTCGATCCTGGCTGACGCTTCCGGCGCGGTCGAAGATGCAGCCAGCAAATCCTGTTCCGGCGTAGAGAACTGTTCCGAGAGCTCGGCGATGCGGCGCATCGCCACCTGTGCGCGGCCGAGTGCGGGCAGAATGCCTATCACCTGGTCAATAGGACCTCGCATATAGAGCAGCACCAACACAAAACCGCTGGAGACCGAGGCGGGACTGTCCGGCCAAAGGAATGGCCGCAGGGTCAGCGCTACGCCGATCACCACGAAGAACAGCATCGTACCGAAGGCCCGTGCGGTGACGAAGAGATTGATCGACTTGATCTGCACCTTGCTGATGTGGTCGACGGTACGCTGTAGCTTGTCGACGTACACGCGCTGCCGGCGGATGCGGTTCAGGCGCAATTCCTTCGCGCCCTCCGCGATCGCCCGGTAGTGCTTCTGCAACTCATCTTCCGAGTCGCGGGCGGCATTGAAGCCCCGAACCCCTCGCGTTCGCGCAAAGGCATGCGCCAGCGAACCCAGGATGATGACCAATCCCGTGATCAGAAACAGCGGCCACGACAATACCGCCAGGTAAACCATGCAGCCGAAAGTGATGACGACGGACACGAAGAAGGACGAGAAGAAGAACGCGAAATCGCTGATCGTGTCGACGTCCTGGGTGAGAACCGGGATCAGGCGATGGGTGCGGTAAATCTCGAGTTGGTCGATCGGCGCCGCCAAAATCTTGGCCGCAAGCGACTTCCGGAGCTCGGCAATGATCCGTTGTCCGACATAATTGGCGCTTATATCGGAACCGATCGAACCAATCAGGATCAGCGAACACAGGCCCGCAAAGGCAAAAAGCAGCGTCACGACATCGCTCTGCGACGCATAGAGGCCGCGATTGACGACCGCTAGCAGCCCCGCAACGCTGGCGCCGCCGACAATACCGAGGACGACGCCACCGAGCACAATCGGCCAATACGGCCGCAGGAGATGCAATATCTGCGCGGTCAGGCCGCTTAGTGGGATCATCATGAGTGCCGCGCTGGATTAAAGCTGGAGCGAACCTACACGGCCCGTGGTGGCACGAACAGCCATGCCGGAGTGATGCGAATACATGATGGCAGTATCGCTATTCCAGCGCTTATTTTCCGGTCTTTTTCGATCGATTCTAATTTGTGAACGGCAACGCGTTCAATAAAATGTCGGGTAGTACTCCCTTTGCATCGCAGCCGAAGAGCGCGTAGGACATGGATCCGGCCGCTGTATCGGACCGCGATACCCGGAAATCGAAGCGCTCGCAGGCCAGCATCGGACAGGCCCGACTGGAGCAGGCCCGACTGGAGAATGACTTTGGATTCGCTCGTTTCCGAAACCCGCATCCAGCTCGCCGATGCCGCCGGTCTTGCTGCCCGAATGATTGATCATCTGGCCGAGCACGACATCGCCTTCGAGGATCAGGGCGGCCTGATGGTGGCGAAACTGCCGTTTGGAACCAGCTCGCTCGCCGTCGAGGCCGAGACACTCAGGATTCGTGTCGAGGCCAACGACAAGGGTCACCTCGAAATGCTGCGTTCGGTCGTAGCCTCCCACGTCATCGAGTTCGCAGGCGACGAGGCACCCGCTATCGTCTGGTCCGGCCATGAATCCGATGGCGGGACGTTGGCTAATTTCCGCGAGGTACGGCTCAAGGCGGCGTTCGATCTCACGCCCCGCATGCGCCGGTTGACTTTCACCGGGGACGACATCACACGTTTCCTGGATGACGATGACCTGCACGTCCGGCTGTACTTTCCACCGGAGGGCCTCGCCAAGCCTGAATGGCCGTGGCCTGCCGCGGACGGACGTATCATGTGGCCGGAACCGGACCGCAGGCCTGTCACGCGCTACTACACGATCCGTCGCATCGATCTGCGGACCCGCGAAATCGACATCGATTTCGTGGTTCATGACCATGCCGGACCTGGCTCCGCATTCGCGCTCAATGCGCAATCGGGCGCCATCTGCGGCATGGCCGGTCCGCTCGGGCGAGGTATTCGTCCGGCGCGCTGGTTTCTGCTGGCAGGCGACGAAACCGCCCTGCCCGCCATCGCGCGCATCCTCGAAACACTGCCGGCGACGGCAATGGGTGAGGTCTTCATCGAAGTCGCCGACCAGCTCGAGGAGGTTCCGCTGATCGCGCCAGCCGGCATGTCGGTTCGCTGGCTGCATCGCGGCGACCGTCCGGCCGGGACAACGCAGCTGCTGGTCGATGCCGTCAAGGCCCTGCGATGGCCCGATCATCGCGAGGTCTTTGCATGGGTCGCTTGCGAAGCACAGGCGCTGAAGGCGCTGCGAAACCATTTGCGCGATGAGCGAAAACTTTCCCGCGAGCAGCATCTTGCGGTCGCGTATTGGAGCCTGCGTCAGCCATGACGTCCCGACGTCCGATACGTGGACCAGCCGGGCTGCGTTCTCCTTGCATCACATAGTTTCCACCGGGCGCTTCCCATGCACGCAGTTCTGCCAACCGAAACCGCCCCGGCGACGCGCGACGCGGCGATGCCCTTGTTTGAACTGGACCAGGTCGGCTTCGCGGTGGCAGGCCGCGCGTTGCTCGAGCCGCTGACCCTGACCCTTCCCGCTCGCAGCGTCGTCGGCCTGATCGGACACAATGGCTCCGGCAAATCGACCTTGCTGAAGATGCTGGCGCGGCAGCAGCCAAACTCCTCCGGTACGATCCGCTTTGAAGGGCGTCCATTGCGGGAATGGAGCGATCGGGAATACGCGCGAAAGGTGGCTTACCTGCCGCAGCAAACCCCGCCCGCCGCCGGCATGCTGGTCAAGGAGCTGGTCGCGCTGGGCCGCTATCCGTGGCATGGCGCGCTCGGCCGATTTGGCGATACCGACCGCAACAAGGTCGCGGAAGCCATGGCGCTCACCCACATCGAGCCGTTTGCGGACCGGCTCGCCGACACACTGTCAGGCGGCGAGCGCCAGCGGGTCTGGATCGCCATGCTGGTCGCGCAGGACGCCGAGTGCCTGCTGCTCGACGAGCCGATTTCAGCGCTCGACATCGCCCATCAGATCGAGGTTCTGTCGCTGGTGCAGCAGCTCGCCCGCGAGCGCAACCTCGGAATTGTCGTCGTTCTCCACGACGTCAACATGGCGGCCCGCTTCTGCGACGAGATCATCGCGCTGCATTCGGGCAGACTGATAACCCGGGGCACGCCTGACAGGATCATGACGCCGGCCGAACTTGAAACCATCTACGGCATCCCGATGGGGGTGATGCCGTCTCCGGATCAAAGCCACCTCATCAGCTTTGCGCGATGAAAGGTCGGATCATCCGCCTTTCCATCGCAGCCCGTTACGCGCGCCGCGGGCGCAACAGCCACACCAGATAAGGACCAGCGAGCATCATCGCGAAGATGCCGGCCGGCATCTGGAACGGGAATATCACCATCCGCCCCGCCCAGTCCGCGAAGACCATCAGGGTGGCGCCAATCAGTCCGGCCAGCGCCGCCTGATGCAGCGCGCGTTGCGCCCCCATCATCCGCGCCATATGCGGCGCGATGAAGCCGACCAGGCTAAGGAGCCCGACCATCAGGGTCGCGGTCGCGGTCAACAACGCGGTCAGCAGCATGATGATGATGCGACTTCTCGTCATGGATACACCCACCGAGCGCGAGGCCGCCTGACCGAGCGGCAGGATATCGAGCCAGCGCGACAACATCGGCACCAGCGCCAGCAGGATGATCGCGGCGACGGCCAATATCGCAGCCTCGGTCGGACCGATCTGATAAAGCGAACCCGCCAGCAACGACAGAAGCATGCCGATGCGGGGGTCACCGGTTGCGAGCACCATGGCCATGATCGCGCCGAAGGCCGCGCTCATGGCCACGCCCGCCAGCAGCACACGCTCCGGGCTGAATTCAGATCGCCGGCTGAACAGCAAAACCAGGCCGAGCACGCTGAAGGCGCCGATCGCGCCGGCTGCAATCTGCGCCGCGCGCGTGTGTGAGGGCAATACGTACAGCAGGACCAGGACACCCATCGCGGCGCCATAGCTGATCCCCATCACCTCTGGAGCCGCCATTGGGTTTCCGGTCATGCGTTGCAGCAGCGTGCCGGCCACCGCCAGCGTTGCCCCCGCAGCCAAGGCCGACACCACGCGCGGCCAGCGCCACGGCAGAAACTCCTGGATGCCGGCAAGGCCGCTCCAACTCCAGCCCTCTGAACCAACCCCGACGGCAAGCGCGATCCAGACCACGAGCAGCAGCAAGGCCAGACCGAACAGGATCACCCGCCAGGGATGGTCGAGACGTGGTGGAACGGATGGCGTGAGGTTTCCCACCGGCGCGGTGGCCCGAAGCCGCGGCAGCAACAGCAGCAACATCGGCGCGCCGATCAGGGCCGTGGCGGCGCCAGCCGGCATTTCGCGATAGCCGGGCGGGATCAGCAGCACGAGCTCATCGGTCAACCACAACAGCAGTGCGCCGCAAAGTGGCGCCCAGATCAGCCGGTCGCGAAAACGGCGCGCGCCTGACAGCATGACGATGGCCGGCGCGGAAAGGCCCACGAAGCCCATCACGCCGACCACGCTGACAACCGAAGCGCTGAGCGCGATTGCGATGCCAAGCGCGCAGACCCGCGCGCCGGTCAATCCGAGGCCGAGATTGCGTGCGGTCTCGTCGTCGAAGCCGAGCAAGGTCAGCGGGCGGACCATGGCCGCGATCAGGACGAAGGAAATGATGAAACGCGGCGCAAGGAACGCGACGTTGTTCCAGTCCTGCTGATTGAGGAAACCCGCGCCCCAGATGAACAGGCCGATCAGGTATTCGTGGTTCAGCAATATCAGGGCCTGGGTCGTCACCGCGCAATAATAAGCAACGATCAGCCCGGCAAGCACCAGCACGACCGGCGATAGCGCACGGCGCCAGGTGAGACCGAACACGCACAGAAACGCAGCGAATCCGCCCAGCAACGCAATCCACTCACGGCCGAAGGTGAGCAGCGACGGCGCCCACAGGGTTGTCACGGACAGCGCGAGATAGGCTCCGTTCAGGACACCGAGGGTGCTCGGTTCAGCAAGCGGATTGCGCAGCACCTGCTGACAGACCGTTCCTGCGAGGCCCAGCGCTGCGCCAGCCAGCAGCGCCACCGCTATGCGCGGAAACACGGTGAAATGCACCAGCATCTGTTGCGGATCGTTGATTTCGGGCCGCCACAGCACCGGCAACCATGCGTTGGCCGGCAGAAACCCCGACAGATGCCGCCACGTCAACGCAGCCGCTGCTGCAAACAGCAACCCGATCAGCACCGCCGGATGCATCGCGATCCCGGAGCGGGCGGGCAGCGCCTCAACCTTGCTCATTTTTTTCCTGCGGCAGACGTTCGGCGAGAAGGCGGGCGAAGCGCTCAGCTGCCGGCACGCCGCCATAGAAGAACTGATTTCCCAGCACCGTCAGCCGCCCCGACCGGAGGAACGGCAGGGTGCGCAACACCGGGCTCGACGTCAGCAGCGCTTCGATATCCGCGACCCGCGAACTCATCAGGATCAGCCGCGCATCCGGAACCGCCGCGAGCACCTCAAGGCCGACGCTGGTATGTCCCCACGGACCGCTCTGCCCGGTCCATGCGTTCTTCAATCCGAACTGGTTCAGCACCTCCTGATAGAGGCTGTTCGGACCGAACACGAGCGCACGATTGCGTGCGATCTCGCTGACAAGATAGAGCGGTTTGCCCCCGCGATTGCGAAGCTGCTCACGATACAAAGCCATCGCCGCATCGAAACGCGCCAGATAGGCTTCGCACGCGGCCTGCATGCCGACCCGCTGCGCGAGCTCCATCGTCGAACTGCGCGCCGTTTCCAGAGGATGGCGACCGGGCTTGAAAATCGTGAAGATCTCGACCGGGGCGATCAGCTTGAGCCGGGGTATTGCGGCAGTGATACTGGGATCGATGATGATAATGTCAGGCGCGAAACTCTGCAGCAGTTCGAGATTCGGCTCCGAACGCAGGCCGATTTCCTGAACGCTGGACGGGATGCCGGGCTCGACGACCAGCCTGCCGTAGCGCTCGATCTCCGGGACCACGAGCGGCACGACCCCTAGCGCCAGCAGCGTCTGTGCACAGGCCCAACCGAGCGCGGCAACGCGCGGCCCGGGCTGTGACGTGGCAGCTTGCGTTGCGCAAAGCGGCCAGTTGCCGAGCAGCACGCCCCCGGCAAGGCTCACGCCTGCGGTGAGAACAGCGCGGCGCGACGGCCGGCAATCGGGGACAATGACAGGCTTTTTGTTCATGGAAATCGGCTCAAAGAGCTCTTGCGGCCAAGGCCAGGGGACAGAAGGCCATTATGACATACCTTCAATCCTCGTGTCCGTCCAAGCCCTGCCGCTGGAGGCACGAAACGCGTTTGTCAGGGCCTGCCCGATCGCCGCCCGCGCCTGCAAGGCATCGGTAACGACATTTCCCATCCGCAAAAACTCATGGATCATGCCCGGATAGATCTGGAGATCGACGGAAACGCCGGCGGCACGGAGCCGTGCCGCATAATCGCACCCCTCATCCACCAGCGGATCATATTCGGCAAGCACGAAAAGCGCCGGCGCCAACCCAGAGAGATCGTGCGCGGCCAGCGGCGCAAAGCGCCAATCGTCGCGGTCGGAATCGTTGCGGAGATATTGCCGGAAGAACCAATCGACGGTGTCCCGCTCGAGCAGAAAACCCGAGCCATACCGGTTATAGGAATCCGAGGTCTGCCGTGCGCTCAGGCCTGGGTAGGCGAGAACCTGCAGAACGGGCTGCGGCAAGCTTGGGTCAGCCCTGGCCGCGATCGCAAGTGCTGCGGCAAGCGTTCCGCCAGCGCTATCGCCGCCAACAGCAACGCGGCCCGCGTCCAGCCCGGCCGCCTCCCCCTCGCGACCGATCCAGGCCAGCGCATCGACGGCATCCTCGAACGCCGTCGGAAATTTATGCTCCGGGGCCAGCCGATAACCAATCGACAGCACCGCCGCACCGCTATCGGCGGCGAGGCCGCGGCACAAGGGCTGATGCGAATCGAGACTTCCGACGACAAAGCCGCCGCCGTGCATATAAAGCAGAACGGGCGTGGGATTTTGCGCGTCCGGCTCCCGCCGGGCGTACAGCCGCGCGGCGATGGCATCCCCATCGCGCGTCGGCAGGGAGAGCTGGCGTTCAAACGCCAGCGCCGGAGGGTCGACGTCGAGCAACGGCGAAGAAGCATCGAAATCCGCGCGTGCCTGTATGGCGGTCAGTTGCGGAAACGGAACGCGTGCACCGCTCTCGGTCCCAAGCTGAACCATCTCGAGGAGCGCTGCGATATCGGGATCAAGGCTCATGCGATCGTTCACTCCGCCGGTTCCGGCACCTGGTCCTGCGACGTTGTCGATGTCGCCTCCGGAGCCAGCAGCGCGCATATCTCATCGAGAAAATCGCCATCCCTGAGGATCGTAAAATGGTCGTCCCCAACAATGCCGCGGTCAACGGCATTCGGGAGCTGCGCCTCCAGCCGATCGCGCTGCGTAAGACGGTCTGACGTCCACCAGCACAGCGGCGCAGCCGCGAGACGGCGCGGCGGCGCGGCGTTTTGCGTCAGGGTTTTCAGATGCCGCCCGACAGCGAAGGCGCTGGACAGGTCGTCGACGCCGAGCAGTGTGTCGTCCGCCAAGGATCCCTGCACCGTCTCCAATACCTGTGCGGCCAGACGCCGAACGTTTTCGGTCGTCTCCGGCATGCCGACGCGTTTCGCTGCTTCCACGTGCGGATGGATGCGGCCCGATGTAGCGTTCGGAACAACGGCCGACAGCAATCCCGCGAGATCATCGGCCCAGTGGGCTACGGCTTCCTGCCGGTTCGATCCGCCGTGCGTCCGCAGCACGAAGCTGTCGACCAAGACAAGACGATCCACACGTTCACCGCTTCGTTCGAGCTCGGCCGCAACAAGGCTGACGAGAAGCCCTCCCAGCGACCAGCCAACGAGACTATAGGGACCGCGCGACTGCACACGCCTGATCTCATCTGCATAATCCGCAGCCATCGCCTCGAGCGACCGGTCGCTCCACGAACGGTCGACCAGCATCCGGGACTGCAACCCGATCACCTGCCGGCGTCCTTGGAGGCGTCGCGCCAGCGGTCCATAATCGAAGACGGTGCCGAAACCACCATGCACACAGAACACCGGCTGCGTTCCAGGAATCGCAACGTTCAGCGGCAGCAACGCCGACGGCGCCGCTGCAGCGGCGGCACTGGTATCAGCCAGCAGCGCCCGGATCGTCGGCTTCTGCAGGAGATCGCGAAGCTTGATCTCGATGCCGAAAGTCTTGTCCTGACGGAGCCGGGCAACAACCTTGAGACTGAGGATCGAGTTGCCACCGAGTTCAAAGAAATTGTCGGTCACGCCGACTTGCGGCAGCTTGAGAATGTCGGCCCACAGGCGCGCCATCGCGGTTTCCGCAGCCCCCTGCGGGGCAACGTGGGTTCGCACCGTGGTGTCGGGAGCCGGCAGCGCACGCCGGTCAACCTTTCCGCTCGACATGACCGGCAGGCGATCAAGCACCATGATCCGCGCCGGCACCATGTAGACCGGCAATGTCTGCCTCAGGAAATCGGTCAATCTGTCGACCAGCGCCTCTGCAGACGCCCCCGACGAGGCCTTTGCCGCCTTCGGCGCAACATAGGCAACGAGCTGGCTTCCGGCAGCGCCGGGCAGCGCCACGACCGCCGCCTGCTCGATCTCCTCGTGACGAAGAAGCGAAGTCTGGATCTCGCCAAGTTCGATCCGGAAGCCGTTGATCTTGACCTGGTCGTCGCTGCGGCCGAGATATTCAATGGTGCCGTCTTCGCGCCATCGCGCCAGGTCGCCGGTACGGTAAAGTCGCGCCCCCGGCTCCGTTGCGAATGGGTCGGGCACGAAACGCTCCGCTGTAATGCCCGCTTTGCCGTGATAGCCGCGCGCCAGCCCAAAGCCTCCGAGATAGAGCTCACCGGCGACGCCGGCGGGAATGATATTGAGCGAGCTATCGAGAATGTAGGCGCTGCGATCACCGACCGGCAGACCGATCGGCGCGTACGGCGTATCGCATTCAGCCGCGCCATCGACCTTCCAAACCAGGGGCGTGACCACGGTTTCGGTCGGACCATACCCGTTGATCAGGATGCGCGGTTTCAGGACGCGCTTGACCTTGTCAAAGCCCGCCTTCGGCATCGCCTCGCCGCCGAACGAGTATAGTTTGACCGGCGGCGGGTTGCCCGCCTGCTCGACCCATTCCGCGACTTGCTGAAGATAGGCGGGCGGCAGGCCGATATGGCTGACACGATGCGCATGCAAAGCGTTGACGGTTTGCTCCGGCGTCCACAGCTCCGCATCGCGCATCAGCAGCCGCGCGCCGTGCGAGAGCACCGTCAGCCATCGCTCATGCGCGCCGTCGAAAGCCAGCGACAGGAAATGCAGTTCGCACGAGCCCTCGTCGATCTCGTAGAGGCTTCCCGTGACGTGACAATGCATCGCAAGCGGCCCGTGGGCAACCGACACGCCCTTTGGTGTCCCTGTCGAACCGGAGGTGTAGATCAGATAGGCCAAGTTCTCGGGGTGCAAATCCGGTTGCGGCGCATGGTCCGGGCCGGCACCGAAATCGAATGTGGCAAGAGAGATTCTTTCAACCGCATCCAGTCCTTCTTCGAGCTGCCCCGCCAGCAGGAGCGAAATCCCGGCATCGCGCATGACAAACTTGCGTCGCTCGGACGGAAGCTCCGGATCAAGCGGAACGTACGCCCCGCCCGCCTTGAGGACGGCGAGCAGCGCGACCATCGTGACTTCGGTTCGTTCGACCACGACACCGACGCGCTGCTCGGGTTTGAGCCCGCGGCCAATCAGGTGATGGGCAAGACGATTGGCTTTGGCGTCGAGCGCTCCGAACGAGAGCACCTTACCGCCGATGGTAATTGCCGTTCGTTCCGGATGACGCTTGGCATGTGCGCTGATCGCCTCATGCACCAGCGGCAATGCAACGGCAGGTACCGCGTGGCGATTGCAGTTATCGGCAAGACCGGCATCGACCGTCGTGACCGGATCGATGCCGCCAAGCAAGAGCGAAGCGTCCCGCGTCAGTGCCGCCAGCAGGTGCTCGAACTGCATCCTGATCTGCTCGGCCTGCGCTGGCGTAAAATGGCTCGGCATATAGGTGTATTCGACTTGAAGCGTGTCCTCGACGAGGACCGACAGGTCCATCGGATAGTTCGTCACGTCGACATTCTTCAGGCCGCCGAATTGCAGCGAGCCATCCCCCTTCTGCAGCATGCTGCGTTCGATCGGATAATTTTCGAAGACGATGATGCTGTCGAACATCGTCTGACCGGCGCGGCCGGCCCAGCTCTGAATGTCGTAGAGCGGCGTGTGTTCATAATCCCGGATTGCCAGGTTGCGATCCTGAAGCGCCCGCAACCATTCTCCGACCGTGCTTGCAAGCGACGGCGATTCGATCACGGGCAATGTGTTGATGAAAAGACCGAGCATCTGCTGCGATCCATCGAGGCCGGCTGGGCGACCGGCAACGGTGACGCCGAAAGTCACGGTCTGCTGGCCTGTATAGCGCTGCAATAACAACGCCCACACGCCCTGGACAATAGTATTGAGCGTGATCCGCTCACGGCGAGCAAATACCTTCAACTGCGCGGTCGCCGTCTCGCCGAGCCGCGTGTAACAGCGCGCGTGACCGGAAGCCGGATGACGACGAGAACCGAAGGCATCGGCGAGTTGCGTCGGCTCGTCAAAGGGCTTCAGTTGCTCGCGCCAGAAGCGTTCCGCCGCTTGCGCGTCCTGCGCCACCAGCCACGCGATATAGTCGCGGTAGTGCGTCGGGTTCGCCGCGGGCGATCCGCCGTAATAACGCTCCAGGACTTCTCCGACAAACCGTGCCGAGCTCCAGCCGTCCATCAGGATGTGATGATAGGTCCAGATAAGGCGATAGAAATCGTCCTCGAGGCGGAGCAATCGAACCCTTTGCAGGGGCGGCGCCGAGAGATCAAATTCGGCGGCACGCTCGCCGGCTAGAGCCGCCGCGATGCGTTCGTCGGTAACGATTTGCCCGCGCCAGTCTTCCTGTTCGAACGGCGCGGCTGCGTCGCGATAGACGGCTTGCAGCGGCGATCCGGATAGCTCGCGCCACAGGAATCCGGTCCGAAGCATCGGATGACGCGCGGTCACCTCGCGCCAGGAGGACCGGAAGCGTTCGGGGTCGAGCCCACGGATTTCAACGCTGACCTGATTGACGTAAACGCCACTGCCGGCATCACGCTGGCTGTGGAACAGCATGCCCTGCTGCATCGGCGACAAGGGGTAGATGTCCTCGATGCGGCTCCAGTCGAGACCGAGCTTTTCGAGCTGCTCGCTGCTCAGGCCCGAGAGCGAGCCCCGCACTGGCGCCGGCGCTTCCGTTGGCGGCCGAACCTGCCTGGATATTGCTGCGAGCGTTTCGATTGTTTGATGCTGAAAGCAGTCCCGCGGCTCGATCAAGACGCCTTCGCGGCGTGCGCGGCTGACCATTTGCAGCGAAATGATCGAGTCCCCACCGAGCTCGAAGAAATTGTCGGTGACGCCGACGTTGGGCTGGCGCAGCAGGTCGGCCCAGATCGCGGCCAGCGCCGCCTCGGTCGGCGTGCGCGGCGCGACATGTTCGGCTGCGGCAAGTTGATCCGGCGCCGGCAGCGCCTTGCGGTCGATCTTGCCGTTCGGCGTCAGCGGCAATCGATCCAGCACCATGATCCGCGCCGGGACCATGTAGTCCGGCAGCACCGATGACAGCGCGGTCTTGAGCACCGACCCATCCAGCGACGCCTCGCCGCTGACATAGCCCACCAACTGGCGGCCCGCGCCGACCTCGCGCGCCACCACCACCGCCGACCGCACCGCGGCCTGTTCCATCAGCCGAGCCTCGATCTCGCCGAGCTCGATCCGGAAGCCGCGGATCTTCACCTGATGATCCGAGCGGCCGATATATTCGATCACGCCGTCGGCCCGCCACCGCGCCACGTCGCCGGTTCGGTATAGCCGTGTACCTGGAGTGCCGAAAGGATCGGGAATAAAACGCTCCGCCGTCAGCGCGCCGCGCTGCCAGTAGCCGCGGGCCAGTCCCTCGCCGCCGATATAGAGCTCTCCGGCAACGCCGACCGGCGCGAGATTGAGATCGTGGTCCAGGATGTGCAGCGTGGTGTTGCCGATCGGGCCGCCCAGCAGCGGGCGGTCGTCCTGCGCATCGAGGCGATGACGGGCCGACCACACCGTGGTTTCGGTCGGGCCGTACAGATTCCAGACCTCGCCGGCCTGCGCTACAAGCCGCCGCGAAAGATCCGGCGGCAGCGCCTCGCCGCCGCACAATATGCGGCAGCTTGCCGGAAGCGATGGCCCATCGTGATCGAGCAGCATCCGCCAGGTCGACGGCGTCGCCTGGATCATCGTCACGCCCTGGGCCGCCACCATCGCCTTGAGCTGGCCCGGATCATGCGCCGCGGCACGATCCGCCAGCACCACCCGCGCCCCCAGCGTGAGCGGCAGCCACAGTTCCAGCACCGCAATGTCGAACGACAGCGAGGTCAGGCCGAGCACGCGGTCCTGTGGCGTCATTCCCGGCCGCTCCGCCATCGTCGCCAGAAAGTTCGTCACCGCGTCGTGGCGGACCATCACGCCTTTGGGCAGGCCGGTCGAGCCTGAGGTGTAGATCACATAGGCCAGACTCTCGGGGTGGACCGCGACGTCGAGATTGCCGGCGTCATGGTCCCCGCCTCTATCCTGCTCGTCGAGCAGCCACGCTTCGGCACCGGTCTCCTTGAGCACCGGGGCAAACTGCTCCAGCAACGACGACTGCGTCAGCACCAGCGCTGCGCCGCTGTCGCGCAGCATGTGCGAAAGCCGCTCCGGCGGGTAATCCGGATCGAGCGGCAGATACGCCCCGCCCGCCTTGAGCACCGCCAGCAGCGCCACCATCATGGCGGCGCCACGCTCCAGCGCCAGACCGACCACCACGTCCGTGCCGACACCGCAATCCCGCAAGCCCCGCGCCAGCCTGTTGGCGCGCTTGTTCAGCTCGCCATAGCTCAGCGCCGCATCGCCAAACACCAGCGCGATCGAATCCGGGGACCGGCGAACCTGCTCTTCGAACTGCGCGACAATTCCCCGGCGTGGTTGGTCACGACGGGTACTGTTCATGCGCAAGAGCAGCGCCTCATCCACAGGATCGTTTGCCGCGATCATACCGACCGGTCGATCCGCATCGGCGCTCAACGCCTCCAGCAACCGCACGAAGGCGGCCTGCAGCCGCGCCACCTGCGCCTCGTCAAAATGCTTGCGCTGATAGTTGAGCACCAGCCGCAGCCGCTCATCGAGACCGACGCTCGCGAACAGCGGATAGTTGCTGGTCTCCGTGATCCTTGTCTCGCCGACACGGACGCGCTGGTTCTTCTCCTTGAGCGCACTGTCGACCGGATAATTCTCGAATACCAGGATGCTGTCGAACAGCGGCCGTCCGGGACGTCCCGCCAGGCGCTGGATTTCATAGAGTGGCGTCCAGCCGAATTCGCGCATGGTCAGATTGCGATCCTGCAGCTCGCGCAACCATGCGCCGATTTTCTGCTGCGCACCGACGCTGTCGACGACCGGCAAGGTGTTGATGAAGAGGCCCACCATGTCTTCGGCGCCTGCGAGCTCCGACGGCCGGCCCGACACGGTGACGCCGAAGCAGACCGTGCCCTGCCCGGTATGCTGGCGCAGCAATTGCGCCCATGCGGCCTGCACCAATGTGTTGAGCGTCACCCGCTCCCGCGCCACAAATTGCTGCAGCCGCGCGGTCAGCGCGACGTCCATTTCCAGCGCCAACGCACCGTGACCCGGCGTTGCTCCGCTCGAGCGTTCCGCCGAGCCATCCGAGAGCAGACCCGGCTCCCCCCGTTCCGCCATCGCCGTGCGCCAGAACGTGGCTGCGGCGTCGCGATCCCTGCTCTGCAGCCAGCCGATGTAGTCCCGATAGCGGCGCTGCAAGGCTGGCAACCGGCCATCGCCGCTGTATTGCAGCACCTCGGCGATCAGTCGCGCCGAACTCCATCCGTCGAGCAGGATGTGATGATGGGTCCAGATCAGCCAGTGACGGTCTTCTCCCAAACGAATCAGCCGGACCCGCTGCAAGGGCGGCCGCGACAGGTCAAAGCCTTCGAGGCGTTCCTGCCGCGAGACGTCCGTCAGGGCAGCATCCAGTCGGGACTGCTCCAGCACCGCAACCCGCGTCCGCCAATCCTCCTCGACGAACGGCACCTCGGCGTGGCGATAGACCACCTGTTGCGCCGAACCCGACAGGTCGCGCCAGACAAACCCGGTTCGCAGCACCGCATGGCGGTCGCTGACCGCCTGCCAGGCCAGACGAAGGTTGCCGGCATCAAGGCCATGTATTTCGGCGGCAACCTGGTTGACATAAAGTCCGCTCTCGCCGTCGTGCATCGCATGGAACAGCATGCCCTGCTGCATCGGCGACAAGGGATAGACATCCTCGATCTGGCGCCAGTCGAGTTCCAGCCGGTCGAGATCGGTCTGGCTGAGCCCGGACAACGCCACATCCGATGGTGTCAGCCCGCATGCACCGCTGGTGCAGTGATCGACCAACTCCCGCAGCGCCGCCCCGTACAACGCGGCCAGCCGCTCGATCGTCTCGCGCCGATAGCGCTTGCGGCCGAAGCCGAACGACAGTCGCAACTGCCCCTCGCGCACCGTGCCGTTGACGCTGAGCCAGCGCCGCAAAGGGCTCGATGCGCTCCGCGAGGGCCCCGCGCTTTCCGGCGCCATGGCAAAGGCCTCTCCGGCGCCGCCGTCGATCTGGCCGAGATAATTGAACGTGATCTTCGGTTCGGTCGCTCTCGACAGCGCCGCGCGCTGCCCTTCGGAACCGAGATAGCGCAACACGCCGTAGCCCAATCCGCGGCCAGGAATGGCACGAAGTTCTTCCTTCGCGGTCTTGATCAACGACGACGGATGCTGCGAGCCGCCCGCCAGACGCACCGGAAACGCGGTCGTGAACCAGCCGACCGTGCGCGAGATGTCGATATCCCCGAACAGGTCCTCGCGGCCGTGGCCTTCCAGCTCGACCAGGACCTCGTCCTGGCCGCTCCATTGCCACACGGCGCGTGCCAGGCCGGCGAGGAGAAGGTCGTTTATTTGCGTGCGGTAGGCGGAAGGAGCGTCAGTCAGCAGGCGTTGCGTCAGTTCTGCGTCGAACGACAGCGAGATTTCATCGGCGTCGGCGACGTAATCGATACCACCGTGATCGTCGTCGCACGGAACATCCGCACGTCCGGAGCGCTCCACCCAATAGGGCAGCTCTGCCGCGAGCTCGGACGACGCTGCGTAAGCCTCCAGCCGGGCCCCCCACAGGGCGTAGGCATGGCTCTTCGGCGGAAGCGCAACCGTGTTGCCTTGCGTCAACTGGCTGTACGCCGCTGCGACGTCCTCCAGCAGCACCCGCCATGACACGCCGTCTACAACCAGATGATGGATCACGATCAGCAGACGCTGACTACCGTCGGCAACGTCGATGCCGACCGCACGCAGCAGCGGACCATTGGCCAGCGACAGGCTTGCCTGCGCCGACGATGCAAGTGCCGTGACGGCTTCGCCGTCAACCGCGCTTCGGACCCACAAGAGTTCAGCCGTATCCGGCGCGGCGCCATGCTCCGCACGCCACACGCCGTCCCTCGCTTCGAAGCGAAGCCGCAACGCGTCGTGATGATTGAGCACGGCCGCTATCGCGCGTCCGATAACCTCCCAATCAAGCCGGTCGCTCGGCCGCAACAGCACCGCCTGGTTCCAGTGGTCGCGTTCTCCGACATCGTCTGCGAAGAACCGGGTCTGGATCGGCAGCAATGGATGTGAGCCGGCAATCAACCCTTGCTCGGCGCGCGTCACGTTCAGTTGCTCGGCACGCGCCGCAAACGCCAGGGCTTCCAGCGTCTGATGCTGGAACACATCGCGCGGTTCGATCAGGTAACCGGCCCGTCGGGCCCGGCTCACCATCTGCAGCGAGATGATCGAATCGCCGCCGAGTTCGAAGAAATTGTCGGATAGTCCCACGACAGGCCGGCCGAGCAGTTCGGCCCAGATCGCCGCGAGCGCCATTTCCGCCGGGGTACGCGGCGCCAGGTGCTCCGAGCCGGTGTCGATCGCGTCCGGTGCCGGGAGCGCACGCCGGTCGACCTTGCCGTTCGGCGCCAGCGGAAGCCGTTCCAGCGTAATGATCCGCGACGGCACCATGTAATCGGGCAGTACGGATGACAGCGCCGCGCGCAGCGCTGTTCCGTCAAGATCATCTGCGCCGCAAACGTAACCGAAGAGCTGGCGTCCCAAGCCCACCTCGCGGGCAACCACCACCGCGGAGCGCACACCGCGCTGCTCGAGCAGCCGCGCTTCGATCTCTCCGAGCTCGATGCGGAAACCTCGGATCTTGATCTGATGATCGGACCGCCCGACATACTCGATGGCGCCGTCCGGGCGCCAGCGCGCCAGATCGCCCGTCCGGTACAGCCGCTCGCCGGGACCGCCGAACGGGTCGGGGATGAACCGTTCCGCCGTCAACCCCTGGCGCTGCCAATAGCCGCGCGCCAGCCCGACGCCTCCGATGAACAACTCGCCCGTCACCCCGGTCGGAACCAAGTTCAGCGCGGCGTCAAGGATGCGAATGGCCGTGCCCGGGATCGGTCGTCCGATCGGCACGCGCACCGCGCCGTCGTCGCGGCAATTCCAGAACGTCGCGTTGATCAGGGCCTCGGTCGGACCGTAGCGGTTGTCGAAGCGAACCCTGGGGAAGGCTGCGAGCACGCGCGCCTTCAACTCCGCAGGCAAGGCTTCGCCGCCGGCAAACAGCCGCTTGAGCGTCACGCAGCGTTCCACCTCCGGCTCAGCAATGAAATGCTCGAGCATCGGCGGCACGAAATGCAGCGTCGTCACATCGTGGGCAACGACCGCGTCAATGAGAAGCCGCGGTTCGCGATGTGCGCCGGGCGCGGCGATCGCAAGGCGCGCACCGGCCGCCAGCGGCCACAGAATTTCCCACACCGACACGTCGAAGCTGAACGGTGTTTTCTGCAGCAGGGTCTCGCAGGCATCGAGGCGGTATTCAGCCTGCATCCAGCCGAGCCGAGCGGCCAGCGCGCCATGCGAGCAGGCAACGCCCTTTGGCATGCCGGTCGATCCCGACGTGTACATCACATAGGCGAGACTGGCCGGATCAAGCGCGATATCGAGATTGCCCTGCTCCGCTGCCCCGGTCTTATTCTCCGCGTCGATCGTCCAGGCCTCCGCGGCCGCTTCCACAATCACGGGCGCGAGGCGTTCAAGCAACCGGCTTTGAGTCAGCACCAGCCTGGCGCCACTGTCCCGCAGCATATGCAGCAGCCGGTCAGCCGGATAATCCGGGTCGAGCGGCAGATAGCCTCCACCCGCTTTCAGCACCGCGAGAACGCCGACGATCAGCTCGACGCTGCGCTCCAGTGCGACACCGACCAGCTGGTCGCTGCCGATACCGCGGTCCCGCAACTGCCGCGCCAGACGATTGGCACGAGCGTTCAACTCGCCATAGCTGACCTGTTGATCGCCGGACACCAACGCGATCGACGACGGCAAAGCAGCGGCACGCGCCTCGATCTGCGCAACGATACCGCCACCAAACTCCGGAATCTTGTTCGGCTCGATGGCGCCGCCACTCCAGGCGAGCATTTGCCTGACCTCATCGACATCGAGCCCGGTGAGTTCGCCAAGCGGCGCGGCGGCATCCGTCACGATCTGCGCGAGCAGGCGCGACAAACAGGCTTGCAGATAGCTTATCTGGTCCTGATCGAACCGGCCGCGGTCATACCGGAAACCGAGATTGATGCCGTCGGTCTTGGCGAATACCGCTACCGTGAGCGCATAATTAGTGATCGAGACCTGCTCGACCCGTCCAAAGCGCGAACCGCTTTCATTCTCGCCGCGCAGGGCTTCATCGATCGGATAGTTCTCGAACACCAGGATGCTGTCGAACAGCGGCCGGCCGGATCGTCCCGCCAAGCGCTGGATCTCGTAGAGCGGCATCCAGCCATGGTCGCGCAGATCAATGTTGCGCGCCTGCAGGTCGCGAAGCCACGTACCGATTTCGGCTTGCGGTTTTGCCTGATCAACCACCGGCAGGGTGTTGATGAAGAGGCCGACCATTTCCTCGGACCCGGCGATCTCCGCAGGCCTGCCCGACACCGTCGCTCCGAAACACACAACGCGCTGCCCGGTATGACGCCGCAACAGTTGCGCCCACGCACCCTGCAGGAGCGTGTTCAACGTCACGCGCTCGCGCCTGGCGAACGCCTGCAATCTTGCGGTCAGATCAGGAGTGAGAAGCAGATCGAGCGAACCGTGGCCGGATGCGCCCGTGCTTGAAGGTCCGCCCAGCACATCCGCCAGGAAGGTCGGCTCGTCCAGCTCGGCCAAGGCGGTACGCCAGAACGCCGCCGACGCTTCGCGATCCTGCCTTTGCAGCCAGCCGATATAGTCACGGTAACGGCCGTGCACCGCAGGCAATCGGCTGCCGCGTTCATGCTGCAGTATCTCGGCCACCAGTCGCGCCGAACTCCAGCCGTCGAGCAGAATGTGGTGATGCGTCCAGATCAGCCAGTGGCGGTCTTCCCCGAGTCTGATCAGCCGCACCCGCTGCAGGGGCGCATGCGACAAATCGAAACCTTCGGCCCGCTCGGCCTGCGACGCCAACGCCAGCGCGGCTTCGAGTTCGCTGCGGTCCATGCTGGCCGCCTGTTCGCACCAGTCTTCTTCGACGAACGGCAGCGTCACATGACGATACACCACCTGCTGGGCTGCGCCCGACAGTTCGCGCCAGGCGAAACCAGTGCGCAGTACCGCGTGCCGGGCGCTCACTTCCTGCCAGGCCGCCCGCAGCCTGCCGGGATCGATGCCACGGATTTCCAGGCCGACCTGATTGACATAATTTCCGCTTTCGCCGTCGCGCAACGCGTGGAACAACATGCCCTGCTGCATCGGCGACAGCGGATAGATGTCCTCGATCTCTCGGCAATCGATCGTTGCAGTCAGGACATCGAGATCAGCCTGGCTCAAACGGGAGAGCTCAACGTCCGACGGCGTAATCCCGCGCGCACCGCCGGTGCAATGGTCCACCAGCCCACGCAAGGCCGCCGCATAGTGCTCTGCGAGGCGTTCCACCGTGGCACGCTGGTAGCGCCGGCGACCGAAACTGAACGACAGTCGCAGCAGTCCGTCGCGCACCTGGCCGTTGATGCTGAGCCAGCGGCCAAGCGGCGCGCTCGCACTGCGTGCGGCGCCGGCGCTCTCGGGCGCAACCTTGAACGAGGCCCCCTCACCCAGGCTCGCATCGAACTGGCCGAGATAATTGAAAACGATACGCGGCTCGGGGATTGCGGAAAGCGCATGGCGCTGCTCTTCGGTGCCGAGATAGCGCAGAATACCATAGCCCAGCCCGCGCGCAGGGATCGCCCGCAGTTCCTCCTTGACCGCCTTGATCAGCGCAGCGTCGTTCCCCGAACCACCTGGCAAGCGGACAGGGAACGCAGTGGTGAACCAGCCCACCGTACGTGAGATCTCGGCGCCCGCGAAAATATCTTCCCGGCCATGGCCTTCGAGTTCGACAAGAACGTCGTCAATCCTGCTCCAGCACGATACCGCGCGCGCCAACGCCGCCAGCAGCAGATCGTTGACCTGGGTCCGGTAGGCCGACGGCGCTTCCTTGAGCAGCCGTGTCGTCAGCCCCGCGTCGAACGTCAGCAGGATTTCCTCGCCCTCGGCAACCCTATCGACGTCGCCATGATCGTTATCGCAGGGCAGATTGGCGTTGGG
The DNA here is from genome assembly GCF_018131065.1 of Bradyrhizobium sp. AUGA SZCCT0431. NCBI lineage: Bacteria > Pseudomonadati > Pseudomonadota > Alphaproteobacteria > Hyphomicrobiales > Nitrobacteraceae > Bradyrhizobium > Bradyrhizobium sp. AUGA SZCCT0431. The sequence goes on from NZ_JAFCLR010000006.1 coordinate 98,017, forward strand.
CTTGCGTTCCATCCAATACGGCAGCTCGGCCGCCAGTTCGGCGCTGTCTGCATGCGCTTTCAAGCGCGCGGCCCAGGATGAATAGGATTGGCTCTTTGGCGTCAACGCAACGGGTGCCGCGCCCTGCGCCATCTGGCCGTAAACCGATGCGACGTCTTCCAGCAAGACCCGCCATGACACACCGTCGATGACGAGATGATGCACCGATATCAGGAGCCGCTGGCTGCCGTCGGCAAGGTCCATTCCGACCACGCGCAACAGCGGTCCTTGCAATGACAGGCTGGCTTGGGCTGCTGACGCCAGCGCGGTCACCTCGGCCGCATCGCGTACGCCGCTCCGAATCCAGAATATTTCCGAGACCGGGGGCGCGGCGCCATAGGACGCCCGCCAGGCACCGTTGATCTCTTCGAAGCGAAGGCGCAGCGCATCGTGATGCGCCACGATAGCAGCGACCGTGCGCTCCATGACCGCCCAATCCAGCCGCGACTGCGGCATCAACAATACTGCCTGGTTCCAGTGATGGCGTTCGCCGGCATCCTCGCCGAAGAACCGAGCTTGAATAGGCAACAGCGGATGCTCGCTGCCCGCCAGATCCTTCTCGCGCTCGGCGTCCGGCACCGCCTGTTCCGTGCGCGCCGCCAGCGCCAGTTCCTGCAATGTCTGGTGCCGGAAAACATCACGTGGCTCGATCAGCAGGCCGGCCTGACGGGCGCGACCCACCATCTGCAGCGAGATGATTGAATCGCCGCCAAGTTCGAAGAAATTGTCGTCGACGCCAATCAGGGGCTGCCCAAGGAGCTCCGCCCAGATCGCGGCAAGCGTCGTCTCCGTCGCGGTGCGCGGCGCGACGTGTGCTGCGGCGGCGTGCATATCGGGGACCGGCAAGGCTTCCCGATCCACCTTGCCATGCGCGGTGAGCGGCAGACTTTCAAGCCTGATGATGCGGGCCGGCACCATGTAGTCCGGCAGCCCGTCCGAGAGTGCGGCGCGGATTGCCTTCTCGTCGGGCGCGCCTTCACCACAGACATAACCCACCAGCTGGTGCGTTGCCCCGGCGTCGTGGGCAACGACGACCGCCGATTGCACGCCGGGCTGACGCATCAGCCACGCCTCGATTTCGCCGAGCTCAATCCGGAAACCGCGGATCTTGACCTGATGATCGGAGCGGCCGAGATATTCAATCACGCCATCCGGACGCCATCGGGCAAGATCGCCGGTGCGGTATAGCCGCATGCCCGGCGCGCCAAAGGGGTCGGGGATGAATCGCTCCGCCGTCAACGCGCCGCGCCGCCAGTAGCCCCGCGCCAACCCTTCGCCGCCGATGAACAGTTCGCCGGTCACGCCGACCGGCACGATGTTCAGATCGGCATCGAGGACATAAGCCGACCGTCGGCCGACCGGGCGGCCGATAGGGGCATAACTGCCCTCAATCTCTTCGCTGGCATCGACCTTCCAGACCAGCGGCGTCACGACGGTTTCAGTCGGGCCGTAACCGTTGATCAAGGTCCTCGGCTTGAGCGCGCGCTTGACCTTGTCGAAGCCTGCTTTCGGCATCGCCTCGCCGCCGAAAGAATAGAGCGAAACCGGCGGTGGATCGCCGCGCCATGCCGCAAAGTCGGCGAGCTGCTGCAGGTAAGCCGGTGGAAAGCCGGCGTTGGTGACGCGCTGTTTGCGCATGACATCCAGCGTCTGCTCGGCCGACCACAGATTCCCGTCCCGCATCACAAGCGCGGCGCCGCAGGTCAGCGCGGTCCAGAGCCGTTCATGCGCACCGTCGAACGTAAAGGACAGGAAATGCAATTCGCGGGAATGCCGGTCCATATCGTAGAGCCCGGCGGTCACCTCGCAATGCATCGCAAACGGTCCATGCTCGACCGCGACACCTTTCGGCATTCCGGTCGAACCCGACGTGTAGATCACATAGGCGAGGCTTTGCGCTGCCACGGCGATTGCGGGATTGCTCTCCATATCCTGGTCAGGATCATCAGCGTCAAACGGAACAACTTCGATACCGTCCTGTTGCGGGATCAGCGCTTCACCGGCGACATCCGTCAGCACAAAACGCACGCCGGCGTCGCACATGGTGGCGAGCTGCCGCTTGACCGGGTGGTCGGGATCAAGCGGCAGATAGGCGGCGCCCGTCTTCAGCACGGCCAGCAGCGCCACGACGAGAGATGGCGAACGTTGCGCCGACAGGCCGACCAGGTCGGAACTGGTGACACCAAGACGGATCAGGCGATGCGCAAGGCGGTTGGCGCGACGGTTGAGCTCCTCATACGAGATAACGTCGTCGCCGAAGACGAGCGCCGGCGCATCGGGTGTTTTCGCGGCAAAGCGGGCTACCGTCTGGTGCACGGGTGTGAACGGCGTCGCCGAACCGGCGTCTGCTCCGTTCCAGCTCCTGATTTGAGTCAGCTCCTGCTCGCAAAGCAGCGCGATGCCGGCGATGGACTGCGACGAATCCTGAGCCATCGTCTTGAGGAGCGTGATCCAATGCGCCGCAAGGCGTTCGATCGTCGCCGCGTCGAACAGTGCCGTTGCGTAGGTGAATATCGCGCGTATCTCTCCTGACGGTCCCTCTTCGCTGTCGAGCGCCAGATCGAACTTGACGGTGTCGACATTGGGTTCGATTTTTTCGATTTGCAGGCCGGTCAGGCCGAGCGAATTGTCCGATGTCCGGCGACGCTGGTGGTTGTAGAGAACCTGGAAGAGAGGATTCTGGCTCAGGCTGCGCTTGGGCTGCAGTGCCTCCAACAGCCGCTCGAACGGAAGATCCTGGTTCTCCTGGGCTTCGATCGTGGCTGCATGGACGCTAGCGATGAAGTCCGCGATGGTCGCGCGCCCGTCGAGTTGCGTGCGCAGCACCTGGGTGTTGACGAACAGCCCGATCATTCCCCGGGTCTCGTCCCGGTGGCGATTGGCGACCGGGACGCCGACGCCGATGTCGGATTGGCCGGTATAGCGATAGAGCAGCAGCTTGAAGCTCGCCAGCAGGACGGCGAACAGCGTCGTCTGGTGCTTGCGCGCCAGAGCACGCAGGGCATCGGCAAGCCCCGGATCAAGGTCCACGCGAACCGCTGCGCCGGCGAGGTCGGGTTCCGCCGGCCGTGCCCGATCGATGGGAAGCTGCAGCACCGCCGGATCCTTCAGGCGGGTCGTCCAATAGTCGATCTGCCGCTCGCCGTCGACCGCGCTCATCCAGAGCTGCTGCCATTCGGCATAGTCGATATATTCAACATCAAGCTCAGGCAGCGCCGGCGCCTCGCCCCGCGCAACGGCCGCGTACAGCTGCCAGAACTCCTGGACCAGCACCCCCATCGACCAGCCATCGGCCACAATATGGTGCAGGCTGACCACGACAAACCTGTCGTCTTCTCCCAGCGTCAGCACTGCGACCCGCATAAGCGGGCCGGCCTCGAGATCGAAGGGTCGTGCGGCTTCCTCGCGCGCCAGCAGGCGAGCCTGCTGCTCGCGGTCACGGCCATCTATCTTGACGTGTCTGATCTCGACCGGTTGCGGATCGAGCAGGATCTGCTCGGCTTCCCTGCCCTCTTGCCGAAACACAGTGCGAAGCGCGCTGTGCCTCATAACCAGCCTGTCGAACGCCTGCTGCATCGCATGCACATCGAGTTTACCGCGCACCCGCACAGTCGCCGGGATGTTGTAGGCCGCGCTGTCCGGATCCATTCGCCACAGGAACCAGAGGCGCGACTGCGCAAAGGAAAGCGGCGCGCGCGTCCGTTCCTGGCGCGCAATCGGCAGCATGGCCAGGTTAACGCCCTTGGCCGCCAGCTGCGTCAGGAACGCACGCTGCTTGTTCGCATCAAGGCGCATCAATCGCCGTGAGATGTCGCGAAGCTGCTGCTTCTGTGTGGTGGCGGTGTCACTCATCGGAAAATTCGACTTCCTTCAACATGTCGAGCATCGCCGCGATGTCGTCGCCGCGCTTCTCGACCTGAATCTCCGGGGCGATGCCAGCCGCCATCGTCTCAATGGTCGTCATTTCAAACAGGCGGTTCAGCGGCAGATCATGGCCGAGATCGCGCTTGATACGGCTGATGAGTTGGACGGCGGTGAGAGAATCCCCACCGAGCTCGAAGAAGTTGTCGGTGACGCCGATGTTGGGCTGGCGCAGCAGGTCGGCCCAGATCGCGGCCAGCGCCGCCTCGGTCGGGGTGCGCGGCGCGACATGCTCGGCGGCGGCAAGTTGATCCGGCGTCGGCAGCGCCTTGCGATCGATCTTGCCGTTCGGCGTCAGTGGCAATCGATCCAGCACCATGATCCGCGCCGGGACCATGTAGTCCGGCAGCACCGATGACAGCGCGGTCTTGAGCACCGACCCATCCAGCGACGCCTCGCCGCTGACATAGCCCACCAACTGGCGGCCAGCGCCGACCTCGCGCGCCACCACCACGGCTGAGCGCACCGCGGCCTGTTCCATCAGCCGCGCCTCGATCTCGCCAAGCTCGATCCGGAAGCCGCGGATCTTCACCTGATGATCCGAGCGGCCGATATATTCGATCACACCGTCGGCGCGCCACCGCGCCACGTCACCGGTGCGATACAGCCGTGTCCCAGAGGGGCCGAACGGATCGGGAATAAAACGTTCCGCCGTCAGCGCGCCGCGCCGCCAATAGCCGCGCGCGAGTCCCTCGCCGCCGATATAGAGTTCGCCCGTAACCCCGACCGGTGCAAGGTTGAGATCGTTGTCCAGGATGTGCAACGTGGTGTTGCCGATCGGGCCACCAAGCACCGGGCGGTCGTCCTGCGCGTCAAGGCGGTGACGGGCCGACCACACGGTCGTCTCGGTCGGACCGTACAGGTTCCAGACCTCGCCGGCCTGCGCTACAAGCCGCCGCGAAAGATCCGGCGGCAGCGCCTCGCCGCCGCACAATATGCGGCAGCTTGCCGGAAGCGATGGCCCATCGTGATCGAGCAGCATCCGCCAGGTCGACGGCGTCGCCTGGATCATCGTCACGCCCTGGGCCGCCACCATCGCCTTGAGCTGGCCCGGATCATGCGCCGCGGCACGATCCGCCAGCACCACCCGCGCGCCCAGCGTGAGCGGCAGCCACAGCTCCAGCACGGCAATGTCGAACGACAGCGAGGTCAGGCCGAGCACGCGGTCCTGTGGCGTCATTCCCGGCCGCTCCGCCATCGTCGCCAGGAAGTTCGTCACTGCGTCGTGACGGACCATCACGCCCTTGGGCAAGCCGGTCGAGCCTGAGGTGTAGATCACATAGGCCAGGCTCTCGGGGTGAATCGCAACATCCAGATTACCGGCATCACCACCCTCACCGCCCGCCGCCTCGTCGAGCAGCCATACCTCGGCGCCGGTCTCCTTGAGCACGGGAGCAAATTGCTCCAGCAACGACGACTGCGTCAGCACCAGCGCCGCGCCGCTGTCGCGCAGCATGTGCGAAAGCCGCTCCGCCGGATAATCCGGATCGAGCGGCAGATAGGCGCCGCCGGCCTTGAGCACCGCCAGTAGCGCCACCATCATGGCGGCACCACGCTCCAGCGCCAGACCGACCACCACGTCCGTCCCGACTCTGTAATCCCGCAATCCCCGCGCCAGCCTGTTGGCGCGCGTGTTAAGCTCGCCATAACTCAGCACCGCATCGCCAAACACCAGCGCGATCGCATCCGGGGACCGGCGGACCTGCTCTTCGAACTGCGCATGAAGGCAGCGGTCTCGCGGATACCCGGCGTCCGCCCGATTCCACGTATCGAGCAGGAGTTCGCGCTCCTCAGGCGGCAAAATGTCGAGTTGCCGGACGGGAAACTGCGGCCGTCGCTCCAGACTATCGGCCAGTTGCTCGAGTGCATGCTGCATCAACGCGCAGACGCGTTCGGGCGAGAGCGGATGGATCGCTTGCGCCGTCAGACCCAATGCCTGACCGTAATCCTCGACCGACAGCATCAAGGGATAATTGGTGCGCTCTTCACCACCGAGCCACTCGATGCCGTCGACACCGGCGGCGGTCTCATCCGCGGTCGAGCCGGCCGGCATGGCGTTATGGCGGTAGTTCAGGATCGAACTGAACAAGGGGGCCGGCGCCGCAACCTTGCTGCAGCGTTGCGCAAGCGCCAGCGAGGCATGTTCATGCACCATCAGTTCGGCGAGCCGGGCGTGCGCACGGCGAACGCTATCTTCGACCGCGGTGCCGTCGAGGTCGAGCCGCAGCGGCAATGTGTTGATGAATAACCCCATGGTGCGGTCACCACCGGCGCCGGTATGCATGCGGCCGAACAGCACCGTGCCGAACACGACGCGCTCGCGTCCGCTGCTCCGCGCCACCACCTGGCCCCAGGCGAGATGGCAGAGACTGGCGAGGCTCACTCCCAGACGACGCGCCTGAACGCGCAGCCGTCCGTTGAGCGATTGCGACAGCGTTCGCCGGGCTTCCGCCACGCCACGGCCGTCGCCGTGCACCCTGTCCAGACCAAACGGCGTGGTCGGTTCATCGATATCCGACAGCATGCTGCGGAAAAAGCGCTCATGCCCGGCCGTAGCTTCCACTCCCTGCGTCTGGGCCACGAGATTTCGGAACCGATACGGAGCCGCGAGTTCATGACGCCCGGACAATATCTTCCGGACTTCGTCATGCATCACCTCCAGGGTGGAGTGATCGCCGATCAGGTGATGCAGCAAGACCAGCAGCAGCCAGCGATCCTTGCCGGGATCGCGGGCCACCGCAAAGCGGAGCAGCGGCGCCTGGCCAAGATCGATCCTGTTCCGTCGCGGATCAAAACGCTGCGCAAGCTGTTCGTGCGCCGGGCTTTCGCGGTCCAGCCCGACCTCGGTCACAATCAAGGGTGCCTGTCGCCAGACTACCTGCGCCGGGGTGGACAAGCCCTCCCATGCAATGGAGGTGCGGAGAATGTCGTGACGATCGATCACCTGCCGAACGGCTGCGAGATAGCGGTCGAGCAAATCGCGGTTTGCAAACGCCATCTGCCCGGCCAGCAGATAAGGGTCGCCCTCCGCTGCCAGCAGGTGGTGAAACAGGATGCCGTCCTGAAGCGGCGACAATCCGTAGATATCCTGGATGTTGGCAACGCCACCGGGAACCTTCGACGCAATGCTGTCGATGTCGGATTGCTCGAGCGCGATCAGCGGCAACATACCGGGCGTGATCGCCGTGGCCAGCATCGGGATCAGGTTGGCCGGCACGTCGGCCACGCCGCCGCCATCAAGGCTCGCGGCGAAATCAGTCAGCACCGGCTTGGCGAACAGCGTGCGCACGTCCGCGCTGAGCGAATGCCGCTGCAACCGCTCCAGCATGCGGACTGCGAGCAGCGAGTGGCCGCCGAGTTCAAAGAAGTGATCGTTCCGCCCAATGCGTTCGACGCCAAGCAGCTCGGTCCAGACCTTGGCAACCGTTTCTTCGCGTTCGCCTTGCGGTGCTTCATAGTCTCGGCGCACGAAGGCATCGTCCTCGGGCGACGGCAGCGCCTTTCGATCGACCTTGCCGTTCGGCGTGAGCGGCAGCGCGTCCAGTCGCACGAAAGCCGACGGCACCATATATTCCGGCAAGCAGGCCCGAAGATGGCCGCGCAGTGCAGCCGCTAAATCACCGCCGTCGTCATCCGACGCCGACGGCACCACATAGGCAACCAGCCGCTGGTCGCCGTCGTGATCCTGGCGCGCCAGCACCACCGCATCGGCCACGCCGGCGTGCTCGTTCAAGCGAAATTCGATCTCGCCCAACTCGATGCGGAAGCCGCGGATCTTGACCTGATGGTCATTGCGGCCGAGGAACTCGATATTGCCATCCGGCAAATAGCGGCCGAGATCACCGGTGCGATACATCCGCGCCCCTGCATCGCCGCTGAAGAGATCGAACACGAACCGTTCTGCGGTCAGATCGGCACGATTGAGAAACCCGCGCGCGACCCCTGCTCCGCCGACATAGATCTCGCCGATCGCCCCGAGCGGAACCGGCGCGCCGAATCTGTCCAGCAGGTAAATCCGCGTGTTGGGAAGCGGGCGACCGATCGGGACGACGCCGCCTTCAAAGTCCATCGGCCGCAGCCAGGTTGTGGCGCAGACGGTCGTCTCCGTGGGACCGTAGCCGTTGAAAACGGCCACGCTTGACGGCACGCCCTTGACCAGCTCGGCCTTGGGCAATTCACCGGCGAGGACAAGCACCCGCAGTGATGCCAGGCGATCAAGGTCCGTCCGCCCCTGGAGGAAGGCGGGCGGCAGGGTTGCGTGCGTAATGCCGTTGTGTGCCAGATAATCCAGCAGCTCCGCCGCGCTGCGATGCTCTCGCGGGCCGAGCAGAAACAATTCGGCCCCGGAGCACAGGGCCATGACGATTTCCCACGTGCTGGCGTCAAAGCTGAATGAAGCGAATTGAACGACGCGGCTGCGCGAGGAAACTTCAAGCAGCGCCCGTTGAGCCAGCGCCAGGTTCACCAGGCCGCGATGCTCGACCATCACGCCTTTTGGCGCGCCGGTAGAACCCGACGTATAGATGATGTAGGCAAGATGACCTGATGTCAGCCCATCGACATCCGGAGTTGACTTCGCCAACCCGGCGATAACAGGCGCGGCCGCCTCCAGATCGACGATCTCGCACACCGTACTTGCGAGCGCCGCGCGCCCGGCATCGTCGCAAATCAACAGCTTTGGCTTTGCGTCATCGACGATCTGCCGCAGCCGTTCGGCTGGATAAGCGGGATCCAGCGGCAGATAGGCGCTGCCCGCCTTGAGTACGGCCAGCAGGCTGACGACCATGGCGATGCTGCGTTCCAGGCAGATCGCGACCGGCTGGTCCGGACCCGAGCCCCGCTCAATCAGATAGTGCGCGAGCTGGTTGGCCCTTGCATCCAGCTCGCCGTAACTCAGGCGAATATCTTCGTGCACCAGCGCAACGGCATCGGGTGCGGCTCGGACCTGCTCTGCGAACAATTCGTGGATGCAATGTTCGGACGGGCACGGCGTAGCGGTCTGGTTCCAAGTCTCCAGAACGAGTTCGCGCTCTTCGACATCAGCCACATCAATCCGGTCGACGACCTGACCCGCATCGGCGACCATGGCTCGCAGCATGGCCAGCAGATAGTCCCGATGACGCTCGACGGTTGCCTCGTCGAACAGTGCCGTCGCGTAGTTCAGGGCTCCGACGATGCGGCCGTCGGCCTCGCTCAGGTTGAGTTCAAGATCGAACTTGACCTCGTTGAGAGCGGTGTTTGTAATTTCGACTTTCAGGCCCGGCAATTCAAGTTCTGCCGGTTCGTTATTCTGCCAGGCGAACACGACCTGAAACACCGGGGCATGATCCAGACGCCGCGGCGGCTGAATGATTTCGACGAGTTGCTCGAACGGCAAATCCTGATGGTCCTGGGCCGCCAGCGCCGCACCGCGCACGCGGGTCAACAGCTCAGCCACGTCAGGTTCGCCCGACAAATCGACGCGGAGCGCCAGCATATTGACGAAGAAGCCGACCAGACCCTCGATTTCGCGCCGGTTGCGATTGGCCGTCGGCGTACCGATCACGACATCGATCTGACCTGAAAGCCTCGACAGCACGGCCGCCCATGCCGCCAGCACCGTCATGAATGCGGTCGTGCGATGAGATTGGCTTAGCCGTTTGATGCCGCGTGCAAGCTCGGCGTCGATCTCGATCGGCAATGACGCGCCGGCGAGAGACCTGACCGGCTGTCGCGGCCGATCGGTCGGCAGTTCGAGCAAGGCCGGCGCACCCGCCAGCGTCTGCCGCCAATGGTCGACCTGCCGCTGCAATCGTTCTCCCGTCAGCCACTGGCGTTGCCAGGCGGCATAGTCAGGATACTGAATCGTCAGCCCCGGCAGCGGATCACTCTCGCCGGCCGTGAAAGCCCGATACAAGGCGCCCAGCTCACGCACGAGCACACCGATGGACCAGCCATCGGAAACGATATGATGCTGGGTTAGCAAGAACAGATACTCGCGCTCCGCAATCCGGATGAGACGACCACGGATCAACGGCCCTTCGGAGAGATCGAAGGGCGTATTCGCCTCGTCGCGGCACAGGCGCTCAAGCACCTGCTCGCACTCCGGTTCGGCCCGCAAATCATGTACTAGCGGAGGCAGGCCCTGACCGGCAGGCAACAGCTCGACGCAAGGCTGTCCATCGGCAACACGAAAAATGCTGCGCAGGGATTCGTGACGCGCAAACAGCTGGTCCAGACTGCGACGCCAGGCGGTGACGTCGAGTTCGCCCACAAGGCGCAACGCGCCGCGAATGTGATAGTTGGTGCTGGTGCCGTCGAGTTGCGCCAGCAGCCAAAGCCGTTGCTGCGCAAAGGACAATGCAAGCGGCCCGTCGCGCGGCACCGCCGGTATCGAGACGGATTCTCCCCTGTTGGCGTTGCGGCTCCGGCCCTTGGCCAACGCCAGGAGTTTTTTCAATCCTTCTGCATCCAGCTCCCGCAAATCGGGTTTCAGTGAATCTGCCATTGTCACAATCCCGATGCGATCAGATCTTGAAGTTCTTCTGCATCGAACTCACGTTCGATCAGCCTGATCGAAACGATCCGGGCGAACTGGGCGAGCTCCGGATGAACGAACAGATCTGAAATCTGGATCGATACGCCGAGATCCTGCGACACCCGGCTGAGCAGCCGCACCGCAAGCAATGAGTGTCCGCCGAGCTCGAAGAAATGATCATTGCGTCCAATCCGCTCGACGCCAAGCAACTCGGTCCAGATCTTCGCCAGCGCGATCTCGATTTCGTCCTCGGGCGCCGCATAACGGCGACGCGCCGCTGCGTCCTCGTCTGGTGGCGGCAGTGCTCGCCGATCGATCTTGCCATTCGGGGTCAGCGGCAGTTGCTCGAGCACCACGATTGTCGTGGGAACCATGTAGTCGGGCAGCATGGCCGACAACGCCTGGCGCAGCGCCTCGCCGTCGAGCGTCCGCTCGCCGCTTGCGTAGGCGATCAGCTGACGTCCCGCCCTTATCTCGCGTGTCACCACGACGGCGGCGCTTACGCCGCGCTGCTCCAGCAAACGCGCTTCGATCTCTCCCAATTCGATCCGGAAACCGCGAATCTTCACTTGATGGTCCGCGCGCCCGACATATTCGATCACGCCGTCAGCCCGCCACCGCGCCAGATCACCGGTCCGGTAGAGACGCCCGCCGCTACCACCGAACGGATCCGGAATGAACCGTTCCGCCGTCAGTGCGCCGCGTTTCAGATAGCCCCGTGCCAGCCCCACACCACCGATGAACAACTCGCCGGTTACGCCGGGCGGGACCATGTTGAGTTCAGCGTCGAGAATGTAGGCGGACCGCAGACCAACGGGCCGTCCGATCGGCGCGTACTGACCCGGCGTCAACGCAGCCTCGTCGACAGTCCATGCCGTTGGCGCGATCACGGTCTCGGTCGGACCATAAGCGTTGATCAGAAGACCGGCATTGACAGCCCGCCGAAACGCCCTAATTCCCGTGTCCGACCAGGCCTCGCCGCCCACGATGCAGACTCTCAGCGAAAGGCGTCGGCCGCTGTGCCGCAACGCTTCACTCAACTGGTCGGCATAGGCCGGAGGCAGGAAGAGTACCGTGACCGAATTACGCTCGATTTCGCCGACTAGGTCGTCGATCAGCAGACCTGGCTTGGACGGCAGGATGAGCGACCCGCCTGTCATCAGCGGCACCAGCCATCTTTCGTGGGCGATGTCGAAATTGATCGAAGCCGACTGAAACTCCCGATCGCCCGAGTTCATGCCGTACAGCCGGCCGATCGCCTCGCAATGCATGGCGAGCGGTCCGTGCGAGACTGCCACGCCCTTCGGTGTTCCCGTCGAACCCGAGGTGTAGATCACATAGGCCAGGCTGTCCCGGTGGATTTCGAAATCGAGGTTGCTTGCATCGTCACCGGCGCGCCACTGCTGCGGCTCGTCCAGGCGCAAGGCCTCGACCCCGGTGTCGCGGAGCACTGGCGCAAAACGCTTGAGCAGCGCGCTTTCCGTCAATACCAGCTTCGTCGCACTGTCGCGCAGCATGTGGGCGAGGCGATCGTCCGGATAGTCCGGATCGAGGGGAAGATAGGCGCCGCCGGCCTTCAGGACAGCCAGCAGTGCGACCATCATGTCCGGGCTACGCGCCAGCGCCAGACCGACCAGCCGATCCGGACCGATGCCCCAGCGACGAAGACGCCGCGCCAGCCGGTTCGCCCGCGCGTTCAGTTCACCATAGCTGACGGACGTCTCGCCCCACACCAGTGCGACCGACGAAGGCGCCTGCGCGGCCCGCGCCTCGATCTGCGCGACGACGCCGACATAGGAAGACCGCGATGCCACCAAGTTCGTGGCACCGCTCCAGTCCAGAATTCGCCTTGCTTCATCATGGTCGGGCAATCCGAGTTCACCCACCGGCCGCTCGGCATTGGCCGCGATCAGCTCCAGCAATCCGCGCAAGCTGTCGCGCAGACGCCCGATCCCGGCTGCGTCGAAACGGGCCCGGTCGTAATTGAACTCCAGATTGAGCGCATCCGCTCCGGCGAACACCGCGACCGCCAGCGCATAGTTGGTGGGCGTGACGTGCTCCACGCGCCCGAGGCGAGGACCGCCCTCGCCGGTTTTCCGCAACGCTTCATCGATCGGATAATTTTCGAACACCAAGATGCTGTCGAACAGGGTCTGCCCGGCATGACCGGCAAGACGCTGGATCTCGTACAGCGGCGTCCAGCCGTGCTCGCGCAAGGCCAGGTTCTGCTCCTGCAACTGGCGCAGCCAATCGCCGACACTGGCTTCCGGGTTTGGTGCGTCGACGATCGGCAGCGTGTTGATGAACAGGCCGACCATCTCCTCGGAGCCTGCCAGCTCCGCCGGACGGCCCGATACTGTCACCCCGAACGAGATTGCGCCCTGCCCCGAACGCCGCCGCAACAGCTGCCCCCACGCCCCCTGAACGAGCGTGTTGAGGGTCACGCGCTCCCGCTTCGCAAATGACTTCAACCGTTCGGTCAATTCCGCGCTCACCGCAAGCGCGATGCTGGCGTGACCTGTGGCCTCCGGCGCCATGCCGTTCGATGCCAGCGCATTCGCCAGCAAGGTCGGCGTATCAAGCTTTGCCAGCGCATCGCGCCAGAACGCGGCGGCTCCTACATGATCCCGGCCTTGCAGCCATGCGATATAGTCGCGATAATTGCCTTGCACAGTCGGCAGCGTGCCGCCGCTCACATGCTGCAGCACCTCCGCAACCAGCCGCGCCGAGCTCCAGCCGTCGATAAAGATGTGATGATGGGTCCAGATCAGCCAGTGCCTGGCGTCATCGAGCCGGATCAAACGCACCCGCTGCAGTGGGGGGCGCGAGACATCAAAACCATTTTCACGCTCACGCCGTGATACTTCGGCCAGCGCGGCATCCAGCTCGGCGCGTTCGCCGCCGCCTTCCAGCGCCGCCACCCGATCGCGCCAATCCTCCTCGACAAAGGGCACCGCCACATGGCGATATACCACCTGCTGCGCTGAGCCCGACAAATGCTCCCAGACGAATCCGGTCCGCAATGCGGCGTGCCGGTCGCTCACCGCCTGCCACGCCGCTTTCAGCTTGCCGGCATCGAAGCCGAACACTTCGAGCCCGACCTGGTTCACATAGACGTCGTCAGCACCATCCCGGAGCGCGTGGAACAGCATGCCCTGCTGCATCGGCGAAAGCGGATAGATGTCCTCGACACCGCGCAGGTCCAGAGCAGTCCCCAGCCGGTCGAGATCGGCCTGATCAAGGCCGGACAACGCAACATCGGACGGTGTCATGCCAGATGCACCGCTGCAGCAATGCGTCACCAGTTCGCGCAGGACGGTCTCGTACATGTGCGCCAGCCGTTCGACTGTCTCCCGCCGATAACGTTTGCGCCCGTATCCAATGGACAGAAGCAAACACCCCTCGCGCACCTGACCTGTGATGTTCAGCCAGCCCCTCAGCCGAGCGGCATCACTTCGTGATGGGCCTGAACTCTCAGGTGCGAAGTCGAAAAGCGAGGAAGCTCCCACGCTGCCGTCGAACCGGCCGAGATAGTTCAACACGATCTGCGGTTCCGCCAGTCGCGCCAACGCGTTGCGTTGCTCCTCTGAACCGAGATAGCGCAACACGCCGTAGCCAAGTCCACGGTTCGGGACGGCGCGGAGATTTTCCTTGACCGATTTTATCAGTGATGCGTCGTCGCTTGATCCACCATGGAGGCGCACCGGGAACGTTGTTGTAAACCAGCCCACCGTGCGGGAAATATCCGTCCCGGGAAAAATGTCCTCACGGCCATGCCCCTCGAGTTCGATCGTCAAACCTTCGAGCCCGCACCAGCGCGAGACGGCGCGCACCAGGCTCGCCAGCAACAGATCATTGACCTGCGTCCGATAGGCGGATGGCGCTTCCCGCAGCAGCCTCGACGTCAATTCGGTATCGAGGATCAACGACACCTCATCACCGTCCCCGACGAGATCCGGACCACCGTGATCGTTGTCGCATGGCAGAGTTGTATCCGCTCCGCGCGCGAGCCAGAACGACAGCTCATCGGCGAGCTCCGGGGCGGCCGCATAGGCGTGCAGCCGCTCCCCCCACGACGCATAGGATTCGCTCTTCGGCGGCAGCGAAACAGTGGCAGCGCCCTGCTTCAGCTGGCCGTAAGCTGCGGCCAGGTCTTCCAGCAGAACCCGCCACGACACGCCGTCAACCGCAAGATGATGAATCGCGATCAGCAGTCGTTGACTGCCATCGGCAAGATCCATTGCTGCCGCGCGCAACAAGGGACCCGATGACAGCGACAGGCTCTCCTGCGCGGCGGACGCAATCGCCGTGACCTGCGCCGCGTCGCCGACATCGGTGCGAACCCACAACAAGTCTGACGGCGCCGGCGCTGCGCCATATTCTGCCCGCCACGTGCGGTCCACCTGCTCGAAGCGCAAGCGCAACGCATCGTGATGATCAACGACCGCAGCGAGCGCACGTCGCAGCAGCTCCCAGTCCAGCCGCGACTGCGGGACCAGCAGCACGGCCTGGTTCCAGTGACTCCGGTTGCCGGCGTCCTCATCGAAGAAGCGGGTCTGGATCGGCAGCAGGCGATGCCCACCGGTTACCCGGTCGCTCCCGGCGATGGTCTCCGACTTCGACTTCTCTTTCCTTGCGACAGGCACCGTTGTGATCGTCGCTACCGTTGCCAGGCGCGCCACGGTTTGCTGTCCAAAGACCTGTTTCGGCGTCAGACGAATGCCACGCTTGCGCAGCCGCGCGATGATCTGCAGGCTGAGAATTGAATCGCCGCCGAGTTCAAAGAAATTGTCGTTGCGGCCAATTTGCTCCCGGCCGAGCACCTCGCGCCAGACCGCAGCGATCGCCTCTTCGGTCGCTCCCTCGGGGGCCGAGTAGTTCGCGACGATCGTGTCTTGATCCGGCTCCGGCAGCGCCTTGCGATCCACCTTGCCGTTTGGCGTCAGCGGCAGGCGCTCCAGCAGAACGACCCGCGACGGCACCATGTATTCCGGCAGGACGGCAGCCAGTTGCTGCTTGGTTGCCTCCGCCGTCGGCGCCAAGCCGGCGCGGGGAACGCAATACGCGACGAGCTCCTGCCGTTCGGCGTCCGTCCCGATGGCGCGGGCAATCACCACCGCGTCATCGATCTCCTGCAACGCCTTGACCGCGCGCGCCACCTCGTCAAGCTCGATGCGATAGCCACGCAACTTGATCTGATCGTCGCCACGTCCGAGGAACACCAACCGCCCCGACTGATCGCAACGAACCCGATCCCCCGTCCTGTACAGCCGTTCCCCGGCCGGCCCGAACGGATTCGGCACGAAGCGTTCGGCGGTCAGGCCGGGCTGGCCACGATAACCCCGCGCGAGCCCGGCGCCTCCAATATAGAGTTCACCGATGACGCCGATGGGCACCTCGTTCAGCGCATCATCCAGCACATGGGCGCGCAGATTGGCGAGCGGCAAGCCGATCGGAACCGAACCTGCCTCACCTGCAGGCTCCCATTCATGCGTAACCGCCCCGACCGTCGTTTCCGTCGGACCATAGTGATTGAGAACTCGGCATTGCGGCCGCAATTGACGAATTTCGTTCAACAGATCAGCGTCGCAGGCCTCACCGCCGAGAATCAGGACCTCGCGGGGCAAGAGATCGGCCGAGCGTGACGCCTGCAACAGGCCGCGCAGATGACTGGGCACGATCTTGAGAATGCCGACGTCGCCATCCCGCATCGCCTTCGCAAACAAATCCGCATCGAGGATGGCTTCCGGAACCAATAGATTCAGCGTCGCCCCGGAGGCAAGTGCGCCGAACAGCACGGTGTGGCCGAGATCGGCCGCGACGGTAGAAACCATCGCCATGCTTGCACTCGGCGACGGCTGCACGCGTTGCAGCAGGGCCTGGACATAATTGGCCAGCGCACCGTGCGACACGGCGACGCCCTTGGGCGCTCCGGTCGATCCCGACGTGTAGATCACATAAGCGGTCTGCGCCGGATGGATCGTGCTGTCCGGAAGCACGCTCACTAACTCTTCGGAGGTGGCCTCGGCGTCCGCATCGAGCACAAGGCAATCAAGCGTAAGCGCCTCGGCCAGCTTCTCACCGGCCGCCAACACGATCTCGATCCCGCCATCCGCCAGGATGCCTCGGACCCGTTCCACCGGCCATTTCGGATCAAGCGGCACATAGGCGCCGCCGGCCTTGAGCACGCCGAGCAGCGCCGCCACGAATGCCGGCGAGCGCTCGATCCAGAGCCCAACTGGCGTTTCCCGTGTCACGCCTCTGGCAGCGAGGGTGCGGGCGATATCATTCGACTTCCGCTCGAGGTCGGCGAAAGTCAATGTCTCGCCGCCGCATTGGATGGCGACCGCGGTTTGCCGATCGACCGTCGATGCACGATAAAGGCTGAGCACATCGGTGAATCGAAACGCAGCAGTCTGGCCTGGCACCACCTGCCGGTTCGCAGCATCGATCACAAAGTCCGAGACAAGGCGCTCCGGATCTTCTGCGATCTGACGGAGCAGCGAGCCGAACTGCGCCGCCAGCCGCGCGATCGTCGCGGCGTCGAAAAGATCGGTGGCATAGTTGAAGGTCGCCTTCATGCCACCGGCGCCATCGACGATGTCGAGCGCGAGATCGAAGTGCGAGCCCGCGAGGTCCAGGATGTCGATCTCGGCGACCAGCCCTTCGACGCCCTCAAATCCACTGGGCGCCTTCATATAGTTGAACTTCGCCTGAAACAGCGGGTTGTGACCGCCGCTGCGTTCCGGCCGCAGACCGTCGACCAGCGCTTCGAACGGAAGGTCCTGATGGGATAGCGCTTCGATCACCGCTTCCTTGACCTGTTGGAGCAGGTCCGGGAACGTCGCTCCATCGACGAATTCCGCACGCAGCACCAGCGTATTGACGAAGCAACCGATCAATCGTTCGAGCTGCGCATGACGACGCCCGGCTACGGGTACACCGACGCGCACATCGCTCTGGCCGGTATAGCGATATAGCAGTGCCTGATACGCCGCGAGCAGCAGCATGAAGACGCTCGCGCGATGTTTTCCCGCGATCTCGCGGAGCCGGGAGGCCAGCGCGCCTTCGATCGCAAGGCCAATCGTATCTCCGCCATGGCTTTGCGTCGCCAGACGCGGCCGGTCATGGGGCAGAGCCAACACCGGGTGCGTGTCACCCAGCTTTGAGCGCCAATAAGCTAGCTGCCGGCCTGCCTCACCTCCCGCGAGCCAATCGCGTTGCCAGCTTGCGAAATCCGCATATTGAATCATCGGTACCGGCGGTGGACCAGCGTCCTCCCGGATGAAGCTGCGATAAAGCCCCGCCAACTCCTGGAGCATCACGTTGAGGGACCAGCCATCGACGGCAATGTGGTGGGCCAGCAGCAACAATTCGTGCTCGTCGTCTGAGAACTGCAACAGGGCCGCTCGCAACAACGGTCCGTTGACGAGATCGAACGATCTGGCGAGTTCGGTCTGGCCGAACTCCGCGGCATATTCGGCGCGCTGGCGCGCGGGATATGAGCGGAGATCCTCGTGCCGCATGCCAACATTGAGGGAGTCGTGAATCACCTGCCTTGCGCGGCCCCACTGCGCGACAAACGTGGTGCGCAACACCTCATGGCGCTGGACGATTTCCGCAATCGCCCACGACAAGGCGGCATGATCGAGCTTTCCTTTGAGACGGACCGTGCTGGCAACCGTGTAGGCCGTTCCGCCGGGGTCCATGTTCCAGAGAAACCACAGCCGTTCCTGGGCATGGGACAAGATCATGCGGCTTGCCGGCGCCGCCCGCTGGATCGGCGGGAGAGCCCGCCCCGCGCCTTCCCCCACCAGGGTATCGATCCGGCCTGCGAAGGCTGCGAGCGTCGGCGCGTCGAAGAAGCTGCGCAGTTCCAGCTCGACGCCGAATCGTTCGCGGATCGCGGCGGCGGTCTGTCCGGCCGTGATCGAGTTTCCGCCCAATACGAAGAAATCGTCTTCTCGGTGGACAGCCTGCACGCCGAGCGCGTCGCGCCAGATCGACGCCAGGGCGCGCTCGGTATCGCCCGCGGGCGCCGTCAATGCGGCGCCATCGCGACGACGCCCTCTTTCGAAGACCATGAAACTGTCGAGCGTGTTGTCGGCCCAACGCGCGCTGCAGGCCGAACGCTGCAGCTTCCCGCTGGTCGTCAGCGGCATCCCCTGCGGATTCAACAGGATGATGACAGCCGGATATTCCTGAGCCTGTCGAAGCACAGCCTCGCCGATAGCCTGAGCAAGAGCCTCTGGATCGCTGCGCTTGAGAACAACACGGCTGAACTCGGCCGCGACTCCAATGCTTTCCCGTCCGTCGATCTCGACCGCAAAAGCGGCCACCCGACCGCTGCGAACCAACTTGACGTCGGCCTCGACCGCCTGCTCGACATCCGTCGGATAGACGTTCTGACCACGAACGATCAGGAGATCCTTGAGCCGGCCGGTGACGACCAGCGTGCCGTCCCGAATGAAGCCGAGATCTCCGGTGCGCAGCCAGCGCATGCCATCCCGCTCGACGAATGCCTTGGACGTGGCTTCCGGATTATTCCAGTACCCGAGCGCAACGCTGGGACCGGCGACCCAGATCTCGCCGACCTCGTCAGCCTCTGTGACCGTCGATCCATCCGTGCGCATGATGCACGTGACATGATCGCCGACCGTCTGACCGCAGGCGACCAGGTCGGTGCCTTCACCGGCGTTCGCAATATGACCCGCCGCGAGCGCCACTGTATCGAGCGTATGGTTGACGGATTCGGTCGTTGGGCTTCCTGCCGTCACCAGCAGCGTCGCCTCAGCCAGACCGTAGCAGGCGGTCAACGCGCGTCGATCAAAACCGGTCCGCTCAAATCGCTCACCGAATCTCTCAAGCGTGGTTTTGCGGACAAACTCCGAGCCGGAGAATGCGAATCTCCAACGGCTCAGGTCGAGCCGGCCGATCGTGTCATCGGAAACCCGATCAGCACACAACGCGTAGGCAAAATCGGGTCCACCGCTGATCGTTCCGCCGTGACGGTCGATAGCCTCAAGCCACCGTCGAGGCCGCTCGAGAAAATTGCGCGGCGACATTAAGACAGCGGTAAAGCCGGTGAACAGTGGATTCAGCAGTCCACCGATTAGTCCCATGTCGTGATAGAGCGGCAGCCAGCTGACGAAAACATCGTCGAGCGTTCCTCCTGCGACGGCCTGGATGGCCTTCTCGTTAGCCGTCAAATTGGCGTGCGAGACGCAAACCCCCTTCGGCTGCGACGTCGACCCCGACGTGTACTGCAGGAAAGCGACGGCATCCGGCGCAGGGCTTGTCTCTCGCCATTCCGCAGCGAATTCAGACGATATCGCATCGACCTCGATAATCCGGACATTGGTCAGTCCGGGAAGCGCTGCTTCCACGCCAGCACGCTGATTCGATCCCGTCAGAATGGAGCGTGGCGCCGCATCGCGCAGAATGCCGTTGAGACGGCCCGCATAGCGATCGGCAGCCCCCTCAGGTGGATACGCCGGAACCGCGATCACACCCGCATACAGACAGGCATAGAATGCCACGGCATAGTCGAGCCCGCTGGGCAGGAGGATGATCGCTCGTTCGCCCGCGCCGCCCAATTGCTGCAACTGGGCCGCCACAGACCTTATCCGGGCGTCAAGCGCGGCGAACGTCAGTTCATCGGCGACATCATCTCCATCGACAAAACGCAACGCCACCCGATCCGGACGCAACGCTGCGTGGCCACGTAGTCGTTCGACGAGATTGTCTTGATACATTTTCTCGAAATCCAGTCCGGAAATTCTCGCCTCGCGGGCAGCAAGGGACGATTAGCTCTGCCGATGTGCTTCGGCCATGGCGACGATCACCTTGCGCGGGCCCTTGAACGGCGCGCGCGCATGGGCGGTGAGCATGTTGTCGAGCATGACGACATCGCCGGCCTGCCAGGGAAAGCTGATCTTGTGCGCCTCCAGCACGTTGCGCACGGTGGTCAGCGTCTCGTCGTCGATCCGCGACCCGTCGCCGTAGAACACGTTGCGCGGCAGCTCGACCTCATCGCCGACGACGTCGAGCAAGCCCTCACGCACCTCCGGCTCGAGATTCGAGACGTGAAACAAATGAGCCTGATTGAACCAGACCCAGTCGCCCGTCACGGGGTGACGTGCCGTGCCCTGGCAGATCTGGCGCGTACGCAGCTCGCCGTCTTCTTTCCATTCGCAGTCGATGTCGTGCCGGGCGCAATAGGCCTCGACCTCCGACCGGGACTCGGTGCCGAACACCTGCTGCCAGTCGACATCGAGCCCGTTGCCGTAATTGCGGACATACATCACGCCCTTTTCGGCGAAACGCTCCCGAATGGCTGACGGCATGTCACGATAGATCGCGCGGCTGTCGGCGATCGGCGTCTCGCCGCCCTCTTGTGCCGGCTGCATGCAATAGAACCAGATCTTCATCGGCCAATCCCGGGTATAGGCCTGCTCGTTATGCAGCGGGATATGCTGGTGCGGCGGGTATTCGGTGGACGTGTAGACGCCGGAAGTTACCTGCGAGCGCGGCGTCGATCCGAACTCGTAGCTGAGCAGCGGATGGCCGAAATCGGCCGCGAAAGCCCGGAACGCGTCGGGGCCATCGAGAGAGAAGTCACGAAACACGATGCCGCCGCAATCGGTCAAATGCCGGGCGATGGTTTCGCGCAACATCGGAAGCGCCGCGCCGAGCGGCTGCCCGGCCTTGTCGGCCTTCAGCAACAACGGAAGGCTCTTGCCCTCAACGAGTGGCAGGACGGAGAATGCGCTCATGATCCTTGCTCCAATGCGAACCAATCGACCGTCCCGATTGCCGGGCCAGGGCCGATCCGACCAGGTCGAGCAGTTCGGCTTGCTGCGTGTGAATGAAGAAGTGATGTCCCGGCAGCATGTCGAGCGCGAATTCGGCTGAGGTCTCCTGCTGCCAGGCTTCCAGCGATTGGCGGCTGGTCTCGTCGTCGATGCCGCCGAAGATGTGGATGGGACACGGCAGCGGAGACCGCGGCCGATAGGTATAGGCACCACACATCAGGAAATCGGCGCGCAACACCGGCAACGCCGATCGCATGAGCTCCGCATTCGCCAGTGCTTCGTCGGGCGTCCCCTGAAGATTGCGCAGCTCCCTCAGCAGCGCATCGTCGCTCAGCGGCAGGCGCCATTTGCTTCCGTCTCGAACGGCCGGTGCCTCCGTGCCCGATCCGAAGAAAATGGCGGGCGCCGGTGCGCCGCGATCGAGCAGGCTATGGGCAACTTCAAACGCAATCAGCGCGCCGAGGCTGTGCCCGAACAGCGCGTAAGGACCCTCAAGCCGGGCGTGAATCTCCCCGGCCAATTGCGCGGCGAGTTCGCGGGGATCGGTCGCCAATGGCTCGTCCATGCGCGCGCCGCGTCCGGGCCACTCGACCGGCCGGACGTCGATCCACGCCGGCAGCAGCCTGCGCCACCGTGCATAGAACATGGCGCTGCCGCCGGAGTAAGGCAGACAAAAAAGCCGCATCGGAAGACGGGCTCCGTTTGCTAAGCCGATTTCGGCGCTGGAACCGCTTCGTCCATGAATTTGCGCAGCGTCAACGGACGCATGTCGGTCCACACCTGCTCGATGTGATCGAGGCATTCCTTCTTGGTGCCGGTCTTGCCGACTGCCGTCCAGCCGTTCGGAATGTCCTTGAACGTCGGCCAGATCGAATATTGCTCTTCGTGATTGATGACGACGGTGAAGGTGACGTCTTCTCTGTCAAAAACCATCATGGCCCGGCACCTTTCAGAAAACGAAGCAATGCCGTTTGACTAGGTCAGAAGCAAATGATGGTCAAAGCAATATCGGCGACGCAGTTTTTAATAGCTCCAAGGTGGCGAGTAAGCGAACGGTACAACCTCCGCGTAGCCGCAGGGTGCGCTCAACAAGCGACTGATTTGCAAAGCGATCCATATTTTGGCGAATTCTAATCTTCCGAGCTGGAACATTTTCGTTCTCGATAAACCCGCACAAACTCTCGGCATTTTTTTTCATCACATTGTCATCAACTCCGCCGAATGCGAACGGCACAACATCCGAACAAGAAAATGCCGCCGCGGACGGGGTCCGCGACGGCACGAATTGCCGGTGATGAGAGTGACGCAGCGCTCAGAAGTTGAACGTCGTCGACACCAGATAGGTACGCGGGGCGGCGAGCGTGATCACACCGCTATAGGCCGAGGCCCAATAGGACTTGTTGAAGACGTTCTCGACGTTGGCACGGATCACGATCGGCTTGCCGTTCCAGGGCGACGTCAGCGTGTATCTCGCCCCAAGATCGAACCTCGTCCATTCCGGTATGGACAGTGTGTTGGTGACGTTGACATATTGCGAACTGGTATAGATCAGCCTGCCCGTGAGCGTCAGGTCACGCAGCGGCGTATCCCACTCCGCACCGATATTGGCGTTGAAGGAGGGAACGCCGACGGCCGTCCTGCCGTCAGTTACTCCATTGGGTGTGTTGACCTGCTTGCCCTCGATAAAAGCCACGCCGCCGAGCACCCTAAACCAAGGCGCGATCTCGCCGAACACATTGAGTTCGGTGCCGCGGTTGCGCTGCCTGCCGTTGAGTTGCTGGGTCGCCGTCGCACCCGTTCCTACGGCGATAATGCTCCGCTGCTCGATCTCGAACATGCTCAGGGTCGTGGTGAAGCGGCCCGTATCGAACTTCACACCGGCTTCAGCCTGAGTGGTTTTGCCGGGGGGAAACACCGTACCAACGTTGGCGAACGCGCCGCCAACCACAGCCGGTGTCTGAAGCCCTTCAATATAGTTCGCGTAAAGCGAGATGTTCTCGACCGGTTTCACGACAAGAGCATAGGCCGGGGTCCACAAGCTTTCAGACTGAAACGGCCGGTTCGGCGAAGCCGCTGTCGCGAATAGGTTGTTTATCTCACTCCCTGCGGTCTGGCGACGAACACCGACGGTCAACTGGACCCGATCGTTCCACGTCGACATCGTATCCGACACGCCAAAGCTCTTCAGGTTCACACCGGTGACCTGACTTGCGGACAATGTCGTGAAGTTGGGCTTCGGAATATTGGTCGGCTCGGTGTAGAGATTCCAGAAGATAATGTCAGTCAGCGGATTGGCGGAACGCGTCCGGATCTGCTGGTTATAGGTTCGGTCGTTCTCCGAATAGTTGAAGTTCAAGGCATGTCTGACGGGACCCGTGTCGACCGTTGCACGAACGCCCGCTTCACCCGCATACGTCTCAAACGTCTCCTTCCCCATAAACGGGCGCGACCATAAGCCTCCCAACTGGAATGCTCCCGGGGGAGTCGTCAACTGTCCCGGCACGGTGTTGGAGATATTCGGCGAAGGGTATGCATAGTTGATGTTGCTGTCGTGGTAACCGAACGCCGCATAGGCGGTCAGGTTGTCGGCAAGGTCCACCTCGCCTCTCACGGTCGTGAAAAAATCCGTCGGCGCGTAGTAGGCCCACGGAACCTGGAAATTGTGACCGGGCTTCGGCGGCGGGGGAATCAGTGTTGTCGTCGTAGGCACGTTGAAAAAACGCATCGGCGGATTCAGATTGTCCGCTTGGTAGCCGATATCGACTTCCACGCGCGCGTTCTCGCCCCGATAGTCCAGGCCCAGAACCGCATTGCCGAATTCGTCGGTCTGGCGATTCCACGGTGTATTGCCATTCGAATAGGTGCTGTTCAGCCGGACGCCCCACTCCTTGTGCTCGCCATATCGCCGGCTGACATCGGTGATCTGTCCGAACTGCGATTGGGAAACATAGGTCCCCGTCAGCCGCGTAATGTCGACATCCGGAGCATGCTTGGTGATCAGATTGACGGTGCCGCCGACGGCGCCGCCGCTCGTTGCACCGGTGCCGCCAACCGTCATGCCGTTGAGCAAGGCGCTCGGGCCCTTCAGGACCTCGACGCGTTCGACGAAATTCGCACCCGTGGAATAGTATGGTGCGATTCCGGCCAGACCGTTCAAACTATAATCGCCGCTGTCGTAGTAGAAGCCGCGGATGAACAGACTGTCGGCGCCGCCTCCTGCCGCCTGTACCACTCTGACGGAAGGATCGTTCGCCAGCACGTCGCGGATGGTGCGCGCCTGCTGATTCGCGATCAACTCCGCTGTGTAGCTGGTCTGGTTGAACGGCGTATTCATCACGCCGCGGTTGCCGAGAAGTCCGAGGCTTCCGCCCGACGCGACCTGTCCGCCCGCATAGGGGGCCGGAGGCGCACCGAGAGTTCCGGTTGAAGGCGTTACATAGGGAACCGGTTCGACGCGGCGAGGCGCCGGCGCAGCGACGCGGCGTTGCACGCGCGACGTGGACGTTTGCGACCTCCGTGCCGCGGGCCGCGCTCGCTGCTGCGCCGGAGCATCCACTGTGACGGGCGGCAAACTCTGCGCGAACGCTTTCTGACCGCTGGCAAAATCGAGAGAAAGAGCAAGATAACTTACCGCGCCCAACGAAACAGCGCGCACAATATTTCTGGCCGCAATATTATACGTCATACTTCCACCCCAAAGCCCATAAGCAGGTCCCTGAGGCCGTTCTATCTTCGCGAGGGGAAACAGCGAGTAGAAGCCATCTAAGGTAACGTTACGTGCGCACAACAGATTGCATCAGTGGCGATCGAGCAACACCGCATAGTTTCTAATCGTTCTAAATTGTTGCACCTGAATTTTTAAGCGTTCTAAATTTGCAAGCTGCGCGCGAAACTGAATCACGTGCGGGACGTCAGTTATCAAACGTCAATTCCAAACTGCGCGCCATCTCATCCCAACAAATTACGTAATGCACGGATGAAGACCCGCGAGCCTATTTCGATCAATTCGTCCGGAAAATCATAGTCCGGCTGATGCAGGCCGGGATGCCGCGTGCCCGCCCCCAGGAAAAACATCGCGGCCTTTGACCGGTAGTTGAAACGTCCAAAATCCTCCGACCCCCGCATCGGCAGCCCCTGCCTGGAATACTGCACGCCTTCTGCATCCAGCGCGTTCCGGAGATGGGCGACGGCCGCCGCGTCATTCATGCAATGATTGAACACATCGCGATAGATGATCTCCGCCTTCAGACCTTCGCTTGCCGCCACGCTCTGGACCAGGCTTTCGGCCTGCGCGCGAAGGGCGTCCATTTTCGAATCGGTCAGCGTCCTGAGTGTCGCCCAGACCTCAGCATGACCAGGCGAGATGCCAAACGCCGGTTCCCCCAGCCTCGCATGGGTGACCGTCACCATCGAAAAATCTTCGTCGAGCGCTCCGCCCCGTCCGAGCGCATCGATCTCGCCCAACAGCCTCGCGATGGCTGCCTGCGGCGAAACGCCGAGTTCGGGGCTTGACGCATGCGAGGTTCCCCCGGAAAGTTTGATCTGCATACCGCGAGAGGCGCAGTTGACCAGCCCCTCGGCGATCGAAACTTGCCCAAGGGGAAGTCCCGGCAAATTGTGCAACGAGAACACAAAATCGGGCTGCACCTGCTCAAACTTCTCGTCGGCGAGGACGGCAGCGGCGCCAGATCCATCCTCTTCCGCCGGCTGGAACAGGAGTATGGCACGCCCTCGTTGCGGACGTTGACGGCCCAAGCCGCGCGCCACTGCCGCCAAAATCGTCATGTGGCCGTCGTGACCGCAAAGATGCGCTTTTCCTGGTACCGACGACCGATACGGCAGAGTCGAGATTTCCTGAATCGGCAATCCATCCAGCTCGGCGCGAAGCATGATCGTCGGGCCAGGCGCATCTCCTTGGTAGATCCCGAGCAGGCCATGCCCGCCAAGTCCCGTGACGACCTTGTCGGCACCAGTTGCATGGAGAAGCGCCTGTACGGCTTGCGCGGTCTTCTCTTCCTGCCCTGACAGTTCAGGCTTGCTGTGGAGCTCGTGCCGCCACGCAATCAGTTCCGTCAATTCCCGCTCAGCCAAAAACATGCTCATGCTCATCACGTTCAGCTCAATAGGCCCCGGTTTCGGGCGTTGATGACATCACATAACACCAGGAACGAGTCGCAAGGACAGCAACCCGATCGTTGTCACTCACATCAGGACGATAGCATCGGGTGATGCCGATCTTGAATCGATCAAAATTTGGCATCGAACCAAGCTTAGAACAATTTGAAAGAACCATCGAAAACGATCCAAACCGCTCGCGCGCCTTGCTTAAAAAGCCAGTCATTGGAGCAACAAGCCGAACGTCCTGTCACCATTAGAAATGTTCCAAACCTCTCCGGCAACGCACACGCATGAATGCGCCGTGAGATTTGACGCAACCGCGCTTTTTTGCGAGCAGACTTAGAAGCGATCCAATTCAGCCTGCCCGTCATGTCAAAGGTGAGTCTGTCTCATATGGCCAAGACAAAGAGCACAACCATTAAGTCTGAATCAGTTTTACCGGATCGGATCATTCAGTTGACGGAAAATGCGCCGTACGCACCGTTGGTGGTACGGCACACGGCCGATCGCGCTGCTTTCCTGCCGGAAATACTATCGTTGCACACAAAGCAGGAGCTTTCGGAAATACCCGGGCTTGGGAAGGCGTCGATCGCAACGATCGAGGTCTGGCTGGCCGAGCATGGGCGCAGGTTGCGAATGCCCGGCGAAAGCCTCGATGCCGTCATTTGCCATTTTGGCGCCCGACGCAAGCATACCGGCGAGCACAGGCTTGGGGCACGCCTTCGATCCGGCCTCATCGACGCTAACGATCACCGGCCGTGAACATCATCAGATTCACGAAGCAGACCGCGGGATCAGCGTAGACGGCCAACCGCTAAGCACAGGTCGGCCGGGATCGCACATCAAGACTCATGCGCGTCCGACTGCCTGCATGACGCGCAAATCAGCCGACGGGGCAGCTTGTATTTTTGACGCTAGCGCTGCCTGCAGAGCTTCGACATCCGCACGCAGATTCGGTTTCCAGCCGCAGGTGCATCCGCCATCACACCGATGCTGATCGGCGACTTCCTTGTAGACGGCACCGAGAGCGGACGCAGCGAGACTCATTACCGTCATCGGCGGCAGCTGGGTGGAGCGAAGGACATCGCAGAAGGCGATCATGATGGACCGATGCATCTCGACGCTGGCAGATTCGCTATCAGTATCTTGCTGCATGACTACTCGCATCCTCTCGTTCACGCCATGGCGGGCGGCCGCGGAGGCCACAAGGCGCTCAGAGAACGAACTCTGCGCGGTCAACCCGTCAGCGCAGGGAAATCGATACGCCCTGATGTGATCGCCATCAAGCTATCGCCTGCGTTCCAAACTTTGAATGGCTCGAAACTGTAAAGAACAGGTTGCCAGCATGAACACGCGGACATGAATCTGCGATCTCGCGGCCTGATATGCCCGAGCTTGCCAGAGATTCCTTGCCCTCGATTGAGAGGGCGCAGGGAAGACCGGGTGCGCGCTGCACCCGCGGTCTCGTGTGCGGTTTGCACAAAACAAGGTGCACACGAGCATACAGGGCAGCGGAGAACACCCAGCCTTCCCTGCGCAATGGCTTTACGGCTTATAACGCGATCTCCCCGGTCGGGCCGTGCTCGTTGTCACCGTCGCTCCCTCCAGGCGTTAGCCTATCGGGCGCTTGACGCCAGCATACGGGGCATCAGGACCACGCGTCTTTGCCGTACGCCTCTGTCGCGCTCGTCAGTCGCAACATCGACGTCCATCGCATCCCCGTCCTACGTTCGCGACGATGGCCAACGCCCCTCTGAGCAGGACGGGATGGCGATAGATATGCTCCTGATTTGGCCTTCTGGAAAAGCGAAATCTTTTTTATTTTGGGGATTGACACGATTTCTGGAAATTCGAAGTGATTTGCCCGTCGGGTTGATTTGCCGCACTCCGCCGTCATTGCGCATCGTAAAAGAGGACCATACGGGATGGAACGCCAAAGCCTGGAACGCCAAAGCCCTGCCGATCTCGCCCGCGCGCTCTACACCGCGCTGGCCGCCGGGTGCCGGACTTGTCGGCCTATCGGGGGTCGGCGAAAGCGACTCTGCGACTTTGCGCCCGTCAATATCAGGTTACGGACGCAGCCAGTTCCAGCTCGATATGCGGCACGGCTTCAACCAGCTCGCGTGTGTAAGCGGTTTTCGGATTGTCGAACATCGCCCGGCTCTCGCCCTGTTCGACGATGCGGCCATTTTGCAGCACGATGGTCCGGTCGCACATCATGCGAACGACGTTGAGGTCGTGGCTGACGAAGAGGAAGGCCAAGCCATCCTCACGTCGCAGCCGGTCGAGCAGTTGCAGCACCACCGCCTGTACCGATACATCCAACGCCGCCGTCGGCTCGTCCAGCACCAGGAGGCGCGGCCGGCAGGCGATGGCGCGGGCAATGCCGACACGGGCCTTCTGGCCACCCGAAAGCTGATGCGGGAAGCGCGTCAGCAATTCGACCCCCAATCCGACCCGTCGTGCACACTCCTCCACCCGCTGCCGCAGCGCATCGCCGGGGCGCATGCCACCCAGCCGCAACAACGGATGGGCGATGCAGTCAAAGGCGGTAAAGCGCGGGTTGAGGCTGTCGTTCGGATCCTGAAAGACGATCTGGATATCCTTGCGAAACGGCGAGCGGTGAAAATCGCGGGCCGGGATATGGCCGATCGACTGTCCCTCGAACGCGATCTCGCCCTCGCTCGGATCGATCAACCGGCAGATGATGCGCGACGTCGTGCTCTTGCCGGAACCGGACTCGCCGACCAAGCCGACGCTCTCGCCGGCATTGATCATCATCGAAAAGTCCGCGACCGCCGGGGCCCCCTGATCGAAGCGCTTTGCGAGTTTCTGTACCTCCAGCAGCGGCGGCGTACCCGGTGCAGCCGGCGATTTGGGTGCGATCTGGATCGCCACGTCGCGGCCCCTCTCCTCTTCCGGCACCAAATCCGCGATCCGGGACGTCGCCGTGGGCGAAGCCGCCACAAGGCGCTTGGTGTAGGAATGCTGCGGCGCTCGGAACAGTGTCAGCGGTTCGGCCTCCTCGACCAGCCGGCCTTGCTCCATCACCACGACGCGACGACAGTAACGGGCGGCGAGACCGAGGTCATGGGTGATCAGAATGGTTGCCATACCGCGCTCGGCGGCAATCCCGGTCAACAAATCCATCACGACCTTTTGCGTCGTAACGTCGAGGCCGGTAGTGGGCTCGTCCGCGATAAGCAGTGCGGGATTACAGGAAATCGCCATCGCGATCATCACGCGCTGGCACATACCGCCGGAGAGTTCGTGCGGATAAGCGGCCATCCGCTTTTCGGGATCACGGATTTGCACGGCGCGCAACAGTTCCAGCGCCTGCGCGCGCGCCTGATCCCGCGGCATTCGCTTATGCGCCGTGATGGCATCGGCGATCTGGTCGCCGACGGCGCGGATTGGGTTGAGCGCCGCGCGAGGATTCTGAAAGATCATCGCCATCGCCGCGCCGTGCAGATGACGGAAATCACTCCCTGATATCCGCGTGATGTCCTGCCCGCGAAACCGGATATTGCCTGCCGTGATACGGCCGGCCGCATCGAGCAGCCGCGTGATCGCAAAACCCGTCACGGACTTGCCCGAACCGCTCTCGCCGACCAGGCCGAGCATTTCGCCCGCACCGAGCGACAGTGTTACGCCGCGCACCGCCTCGACGAGCCCGCGCCGTGTCGAGAAGGTGACGTGCAGGTCGTTTAATGCCAGCAGCGATGGTGTCATGTGCGCATGCGGGGGTCGAGAATATCGCGCACGCCGTCGCCGAGGAGGTTGAAGCACAGCACGGTCAGCATCAGCGCCAACCCGGGGAACGCAACCAGCCACCATTTGCCTGTCGAAATGAAGCGCGCGCCTTCGGCAACCATGATGCCCCATTCCGGCGTCGGCGGTTTGACGCCGAGACCGATAAAGGACAGTCCGGCCGCATTGAGGATCGCCCAGCCGAGATTGAGCGATATCTGCACCGCCATGGCCGGCAGCACGTTCGGCAGCAGGAAGCGCAGCACGACCGAGAGGTGGCTGTCGCCGCAAGCGCGCGCTGCTTCGACCCAGCCGACATTGCGGCGGACATTCACCTCCGCCCGCGCAAAGCGGATGTAGAACGGCAGGTTGATGATGGCGGTCGCGATGATGATGTTCTCGACCCGGTTGCCCAGCGCGGCGACCATCGCCATCGCCAGCACGAAAAGCGGAAAGGCCATCACGACGTCGACGAAGCGGCCGACGCCGCGATCGAGCCGGCCGCCGGTATAGCCGCAGATCGCACCGATGACGGCGCCGATGGCAAAGGAGATTCCGACCGCCGAGACGGCGATGGCGAGATCGAGCCGTGCCGCGACGATAAGGCGGCTGAACACGTCGCGGCCGAGCTGATCGGTGCCGGCGATGTGCGCCGCGCTCGGCGGCATCAGGGCCTGCGACACGTTCGAGACGATCGGATCATACGGCACGATCCACGGTCCGAAAATCGCGATCAGCGTGAGCAGGAAGACTCCGGTAGCGGCAACGGCGGTAAGCGGGTTGCCGCGCAAAATCCAGCCGGCATGGCGAAGTGTTGCTGAGGTCATCCGATTGTCACCCGTGGATCGGCGATGCCGTAAAGGATATCCACCAGCAGATTGACGATTACGAACACGGTGGCCATCAGCAGCACAAAGCCCTGCACCGGCGCATAATCGGAGGAGAGCAGCGCATCGAGCGCGTAGGAGGCGACGCCTGGCCAGGAAAACACCTTCTCCACCAGGACATTGGCGCCGAGCATGGTCGAGAACACGATGCCTGCGATGGTGATGACCGGCAGGATGGCGTTGCGCAGTGCATAGGTGACGACGACCCGCCACCAGGGAAGACCAACGGAACGTGCGGTACGCACGAAATCGCTGCCGAGCGAGACCAGCATCGAGGCCCGCGTGATGCGCGCCAGCGGCGCCACCACGAACAGCGCCATGCTCAGTGCCGGCAGGATCAGTTGTCTGAAGGCGGCCCACCATCCATCGATGTCGCCTGCGAGCAGGAAGTCGATCAACAGGAAGCCGGTCCGCCTTGGCGGCAGTGACGCGAAGATATCGACCCGCCCAGTTGGATCGGGCGCGAGCCCGAGCAGATAATAGAAAACATAGATCAGCAACAGGCCCGAAACGAACGTCGGCACACAGACGCCGAGCGCGCAGAAAAACCGCACGCCGTGGTCGATGATGGAGCCCGGTCTCAGGGCCGCCAGTACACCAAGCGGCACCGCCGACACCAGCGCGATCAGCAATGCAGTGAAGGTGAGTTCGAGCGAGGCCGGCAGTCGCTCGCGCAGATCCTTGGTCACGAGCTGGCCGGTCATCATCGACCGGCCTAGGTTTCCGCTGCCGACGTCGTACAAATAGAGCGCCAATTGTTCCGGCATCGGCTTGTCGAGACCCATCTGCTTGCGGATGGCTTCGATCTCCTCCTTGCCGGAATTCGGTCCGGAGGCGAAGAACACCGCCGGATCGCCCGGCAGCACGCGCATCAAGAGGAAGGTGAAGACGAGCACGCCAAACAGCGCCGGCAGCGAGGACAGGAAACGCCTGCCCGCCCGTATCACCGTTGCTCCAAAGGCCGCCATCGTACCCGCCGGTTACTTGCGACTGAGATCGCGATAATCGACCTGCCGGTGGAACTGGTAGGTGTAGCCTTCGACCGAGGCTGCCATGACCGCGTCCTGGCTGGGCTGCCAGAGCGGAATCTGCGGCATCTCGGTGAAATGGATGGCGTTGAGCTTCCTGCCGTCTTCCTCGTACTTGGCCGCATCGGGCTCGAAGCGGGCCTTCTGCGCGATCTCCATCAGTTCGGCATTGTTGATCGACGAGTAGTTCCAGCGCTGATTGCCAGTGTAGAAGTTGCGGTAGAAATAGTCTGGCGAAGGCAACCAGGCGACGATGCCCTCGGTAAAGAAGGGCAGCTTCTTCTCGTTGATCTGCGTCGACATCTGCGCATCCGGCAGCTTCTGGATATCGACCTTGATGCCGATCTTGGCCAGCGATTCCTTCACTAGCGCAGCCATCGGCTCGGCGGTGGAAGCCTGGCCGACGTTAAAGCTGAACGTGGTCGAGAAGCCGTCCGGCATGCCGGCCGCCTTCAGATATTCCTTGGCCTTATCGAGGTCGAGTTTCACCGGCTGCGGTACAGGATAGGCGCCGCTCGATGGCTTGCCATCAGCCCATGTTGCGCCAAACAGCGGCGACCCGCGGCCGAACAGCGCCGCCTTGAACATGTCGTCATAGGGCAGCGCAAAAGCGACGGCGCGGCGAACATTGACGTTGTCGAACGGCGGGATTTGATTGTTCATCGAAACGAAGGTGACGGAATTGTATTGCGGCGTCGAGATCACCTTCAGCTTGGCCTTGGCTTCGAGCGACTGGACGTCGCTCGCCTGCAGATCGACGACGATATCGGCGTCGCCACGCTCGACCAGATTGGCGCGGGTCGCCGGCTCCGGCACCGACTGCACGATGACGCGTTTGAAGAACGCCGACTTGTCGGTCGTGCCGCGGTTCCAGGCCTCGTTACGCACCATGATCACCTGTTCACCCGGCTTGAACGTCTCGATCCTGTAGGCGCCGCTGCCGGCCGTGTTCTCCTTCAACCACGCAGTTGCCCAGGGATCCTCCGCTGTCGCATGCGACTTGGCGACCTTGGAGTTGATGATGATCGGGTAGACGGTGGCGAGATTCGGCAAGGCCAGCTTGTCCGGCTTCGGCAGCGTCACCTCGATGGTCAAGGGGTCGACGACCTTGAACTGATCGGCTGATGTCAACGATCCCGTGAGAAGCTGCGCCTTGCCGAGGATCGGCGCCGTGACGACGCGGTCGAGCGACCACTTGACGTCATCAGCGGTGACCGGTGTGCCATCCTGGAATTTCGCGTCCTTGCGCAGGCGAAAAGTCATCTTCAGCCCGTCCGGGCTGACCTCGTAGGATTCCGCCAGCTCTCCGGTGATCTTGCTGAGGTCAAACACCCATTTGCCATTGAGTTGCTTGCGGCCAAATGACACGAGCCGGTCGTAGGTGCTGAGACTCACCGCAAAGGCTTCGCGGGTCGAACCCGGAACATTCGGCTCGAGCGTATTGACCGATGCGCCGGTGACGTAGCGCAGCGTTTCCGCTCGCGTTTGCGCCTGCACCGATCCGGCGGCCAGTGAAAACGCGACAAAGGCAACCGCCGAAAGCAGACGCCTGGATCCTGTAACGCCCATCGAACTTATTCCCTATTTTGTCAGGTTTATTTTCTGAATGAGAACATCAACTTAAAGCAAGGGATATGCCAACCGGAACCGCCAGAGGCAGGAGCATAGTAGGTATGAGCCGAGCTTCCCAAACGCCGTTGAAAACCGTTCACCGTTCCTCACCCATCGTCGGTGCTTGCCGCACGACGACGGCCTGGGGCACGTCATACGCCTTGAACGAAGCCCAGTGCCGCTCGATGTCCGCGCGAAACAGGCCGCGTGTCAACCCATGCACCAGCTTCGGCACGGCCGTGGTCATCGCATTGATCGATGAGCCCGACGCACCGAAGCTCATGGTGGAGGCGATCGCGAAGACATGTATGTTCGCGATCCACGGTGTTTCACCGGCGACCCGCTCCATCAGCGCGTAGTCGTCAGCGAGATAGGGAAAACGTCGGAGCCGCGGGCTACGTTCGTCCGGCGGCGGCTGGTAGCGGTCGGCCCAGGTCGCGATGTTGGCGGCGCTGTTTCGCAGTTCGGGCCGGCCAGCAAAATTCATGTCGATCCCTGTGCCGCAAATCACGAAGTCGGCTGCGAACACGCCCCGCGGCGTCCGCAAGTCGACGCCGTCGGCCGTTTCCGTGGCGGCTTCGATCGGTGCCCCCTCCTGCAGGCGAAAATTGGGATGACGCGCGCAGCGGTCGTAGGTTGCTTGCGGAAAACCTTCCCGCATCTCCAGAACAGCGCGCATGAAGCGCCAGCGCCAGGCATCATCCAGATCACAGAAGTGACGCAGGAAGCCGCGGAACGTGAGCCAGCGGTAGGGCTGGATTACCTGGATCTCCGCCCTGCGGCAAAACAGGTCCACCTCGGCCGCGCCTGCCTCCAGTGCGGTCGCGGCATTGTCGAAGGCCGAGGCGCCGGCGCCGATCACCGCAACATTCTTGCCGCGCAAGCGGGCGAAGTCGATCGGCTGGGCCGCATGCGCGCAAACCGACGACGGCAGATGGCGTAGCGGCTCCGGCATGGTCCAGTCGCCCATGCCTTCCTGCCCCGTCGCCAGCACAATCTTGCGCGCAAAGACAATATCGAAACCATCAGCCGTTTGCACCTTGGCCGCGAGCAATCCACCGGCCGCAGGCGAGATCTCGATGACCTCGCAACCATTCCGCACCGGCAGGTCCAGCACGCGCCTGAACCAGAGCAGATATTCCGCCCACAGCGCGCGCGGAATTAGATCGAGATTGCGCCAATCCTCTTCGCCGAACCGCGCCTCGTGCCAGGACTGATAAGTCAGGCTGGGAATATCAAGGTCGGGCCCGGTGAAATGCTTCGGACTCCGCAGCGTATGCATGCGGGCGTAAGTCAGCCACGGTCCTTCCTGCCCCTCCTCGGATTTGTCGAGCACGAGGATGTTGCTCACCTGCGAGCGCATCAGCCCGAACGCTGTCGCAAGACCTGATTGCCCGGCGCCCACCACGAGCACGTCCAGCGCGGGTCTGCCGTCGGGCCCAAGCTTCGGCGTCAGCCACGCAGCATCCGGATGCGCAGTCTTGGCAAGATCGGCGCGAACCTGGGCTTCGAGAGCGAGCAAGCTATTCATGCCGCGAGCCAACCGCCATCGACCACCATGACGGTGCCGGTCGTAAAGGAAGACGCATCGCTGGCAAGATGGAGCGCGGCCTGGGCCACCTCCACCGCTTGGCCAAATCGCTTCATGGCATGGCGGTTGCGGGACGCTTCGCGCACCGGCTCGGGGTCCGCGTGACGGGCAAAACTCCGTCGCAGCATCGGTGTGTCGATGGCCCCCGGCGCGATCGCATTGACGCGGATCCCGTCCGTGGCGAAATCCACCGCCATCGTCCGGGTCAGGCTGATGATGGCCCCCTTCGCGGCGATATAGGCGCTGTTGCCCTTGCCGCCGGCGATCGCAAGTTGCGAGGCGAGCGTGATGATCGAGCCGCTGCCCTGCCGCTGCATCTCCGGCACTGCCGCGCGCGCCCATAGCCAGGTGCCGCCGACATTGGTCCGAAACACCGCGTCCCAATCGGCGGGATCGGTGGTCAGAACGGTCCCCCCGCAGGAAAAGCCGGCTGCAGCCATCAGCACGTCGAGCCGGCCGCGCCGCGCCATCACGTCGCTAACCACAGCTTGTGCGAAATCGGCCTCGCTGACATCGCCGACATGGAGCGATGCTTCACCCTTCACGCCCTCGATCGCCGCCAGCGTCTCCTGCAAGCCCGCACTGTCGCGATCGACCAGCGAAACAAAAGCGCCTTCCTTCGCGAAAAGCACCGCGCTGGCCCGGCCAATGCCGGAGCCGGCGCCGGTCACGATCGCCGTCCGTCCTGCCAGTCTCATGTCAGGCTTTCCCTCGATGTTCTTTCCACCAGTTGCTCAGTTCGACGACGGAATCGGCGCAGCCAAACCGTGCGCGCCAGCCGAACTCGTCCGCCATGCGCGTGACCGAAAGCGGCGCACGGTCGGCTGGACTGTGCAGATCGACTGACGGCGCTTCTCCCGCCTCTGCCAGCCGACAGATCAAGCCGGGGCACAATGCGGCCAAATCCTGCCCCCATTGCAGCACCGGCCATTCCACGCCGGTCGAAATATTGTAGAGCTGATGCTTCGGCTGCTCCGCCTCGATCAGCAAGGTCACGGCTTCCGCGACATCCACAGCGTAGATCCAGTCCCTGACGCCCGGACGCGACAGAACGGCCTCGCGTTTCTCCTGCATCGCGGCCAGAATCTGCACCTGCGGGCTTGGCGTGTCGCGCACCTCGTTGCTCCGCTCCCACGGGCCGAATACGGCGCTCAGCCGAACGCTGACAATTTGGCATTGCCATAGGGTGGAAAGGCGCGCGGCCACTTTCTCCGACGCGAGTTTGGTAATGGCGTAGAGCGAAGCCGGATCGCAAGGCGTCTCCTCATCAAGCACCGCGTTCCGGAATGCGCTGGCGCCGTAGGCAGCTGCGGACGACAGATTGATGATGCGCTTGACGCCAGCGCGCTGCGCCGCGATCAGGACCGGCATCTGAGCCAGCAGGTTGACCCGCAGAATGGTCTCGGGATCCTTTGCCTCGCGCTCCGGACCGGCCGTGATTGCGGCTCCGAGAATGATCGCCTCATAGCTAGCTGCGATCGCCTGCCCGACGGCATTCTGATCGGTGATATCGCCCTGGATGACGGTCAGCCGATCCGCGTGAGAGGCAAGATCCCTGGCTGCGTCAGGCGGCAAGCCCGCGCGGTCGAACAACGTCACCGCATGACCACGCGCCAGCAATGTCGCGGCGATATTGAGCCCAACAAAACCGGTGCCGCCGAAAACAAGGATTCTCATTTCTCAATCCGAACTCGTCGCGACGGACAGATCACAAGAGCCTCGCCCCGAAATTCTGTTCCGGGTCCATATCCGATACCAGCCGGCCGGTCGGCTTCGCCGCCTCTCCTCCCGTGCGTGCGAGGAAACGCCCTGAGCCTGCTTCGACCGAACGTTTGCCGTCCGACACGATGACGCGCCCGCGCGATAGCACGGTCACCGGCCAGCCGCGCAGCTTGCGGCCGGCGAAGGGCGTATAGCCAGTGAGGTCATGCATCATTTCATCGCTCAGCGTCACCTCTCGCGCCGGGTCCCAGATCGCGATATCCGCATCGGCGCCAACCGCGATCGAGCCTTTCCGCGGATGCAGATTGTAGATCTTTGCAGGTGCCGTCGCGGTCAGTTCGACGAATTTCTCGAGTCCCAGGCGTCCCCTGGAAACCATGGCGTCGAACAGCAGCGGCAACCGGACTTCAAGGCCCGGCAAACCGTTCGCCACCTGCTTGAAATTGGGATTGGGGCCGGCCCGCAGTTTACCGGTTTCGTCGAATCGGTACGGCGCGTGGTCGGACGACACGGTCTGGAGATCGCCGAGCGCCAACGCCTGCCACAGCGCTTCCTGGTCGGCGGCGCGCCGCGGCGGCGGGCTGCACATCCATTTGGCGCCTTCCACGCCGGGCTTGTCGAGATCATCGGCAGTGAGAAAGAGATATTGCGGGCAGGTCTCCGCGAACACCTTCAGCCCCTGCCCGCGCGCATCGCGGATGACCTTGGCGCCTTCCGCCGTCGAGACGTGGAAGATCATGATCGGTTGGTCGATCAGCGCAGCCATGCCAATCAATCGCGTGAACGCCTCCGCTTCCGAAACGCGGGCGTGGCTGATAGCGTGATATTTCGGATGGGTATAACCGCGCGCGAGCAGCCGCTTCACCATCCAGGAAATGATCCCGTGGTTCTCGGCATGGGCGCAGAGCATCGCGCCGCCGTCACGCGCCGCCAGCAGAATGTCGAGCAGCGGCTCGTCATCGATCTTCAGGCGGTCATAGGTCATGAAGATCTTGATCGAGCCATGGCCCTGCTTGATCAATGCCGGCAGATCCGCTTCCAGCGTTTCCTTTGTCGGATCGGCGATGATCATATGAAAGGCGTAGTCGATCACCGCGCCCTTCTTGGCCAGCGCATGATAGTCCTCCATCACCTGCGGCAGTTTCATGCCGACGTGCTGGGCCGCGAACGAGATCACGCTGGTGGTGCCGCCGAACGCCGCCGAGACCGTCGCGCTCTCGAACGTGTCGGCGTTCATGATACCCGCGGCCGAAAGCTGTTCGATATGGGCGTGGCTGTCGACGCCGCCGGGCAGCACCAGCTTGCCGCGCGCATCGATCTCGCGTCGCCCGGCCGGCAACCCGCGGCCGACCGCGACGATCGTCTCACCGGAAATGGCGACGTCGGCCTCGAACACATCGCTGACGGTCGCGACGCGTCCGCCGCGAATGAGAAGGTCGTAGGCGGGTTCGGTCATGGCAAACTCTCCAAGTATCAGGTCCTGAATCGCAAGTCGGGCGTCCGCTGCATAAAAGCACAGATCATGTCGCTACACTCCCTTGCGCTTTGGGAGCAGACAGTGGACCATGCATCGCTCGATGGCATGGTCATTGCTTCCATCGAAGTCTCTTTGCGCCTCGGCCCCACGGCATCGGCCGATGCGCCGTCCAGCAGGAAAACATGATGTCCAGGAAACGCATTCTCGTCATCAATCCCAATTCAAATCGCCTCGTGACGCAAGGGCTGGAAGACGCACTTAAGCCGCTCGGCTTTGAGGGCGGACCGGAGATCGTCTGCGAAACGTTGGCTGAAGGGCCCTACGGGATCGAAAGCCAGGCCGATGTCGATGGCGTGGCGATGCCGCTGCGCCGTCTCGTCGAAGGCGATAACCATTCGGCCGCCTTTGTGATCGCCTGCTACAGCGATCCGGGTCTGCATGTCTGCCGCGAAGCAACCGATCGGCCAGTGTTCGGCATCGCCGAATGCGGCGTGCTGACGGCGCTCGCGCGCGCCGAAACGTTCGGCGTCATCGCAATCGCGCAGCGCTCGATTCGCCGCCATGTCCGCTACCTCAGGCAAATGGGATTGATGGATCGCCTGACGCGGGAGCGCCCCCTCAACATGAGCGTGGCGGAGACGGCGTCGGGCGAAGGAACGCTCGCGAAGATGATCGAGGTCGGGCGCGCGCTCAAGGACGAAGACGGATCTGGCGCCATCGTGATGGGCTGCGCCGGCATGGCGCGTCACCGCAGGCCGCTGGAGCAGGCGCTCGGGATTCCCGTGATCGACCCGACCCAGGCGGCCGTGACCATGGCGCTGGGCACCGTACAGTTCGCGCATCACTGACTCTGCTCGGACGTTTCGGCCGCTCCGTTGCGCGCGAGCCACTGCGCGTGGCTTTCGCGCGTCAGCGCGAAGGTATCGCGCTGGGCGGCGTAGAGATTGCCGAACAAGCGCCCGATCGGCCGGTAGGCGTCGAAATCGACATACATCCTCTCCGGATCGATCAGGCCGTCGCGGGCATGCAGGCGCAGCACTTCCCCCACAAGGAGTTCGCGGCCGGGCCCGAAAGCAAGTGCAACATGTTGCCGGCATTCCAGCGCAAAGGGGGCCGCCGCCAGCCGCGGCACGGCGACATCGACCGATGGCAATGTCTTCAGCCCCGTCGCCTCCACTTCGCTGCTGCCGGAGGGAAAGTCGACGGCACAGTCGTTCATCGTGGCTGCGAGCGCCTCGTCGACCATATGCACGACGAACTCTCCGCTGCGGTGGATGTTGCGGGTGGTGTCCTTGGGGCTGTGATCGGCCTTGTGTTGCAAGCCGAGCACCACGAGTGGTGGATCTTCGGAGAACACGTTGAAGAAGCTGAACGGTGCCGCGTTGACTTTGTTGTTCTCGTCGAGCGTGGTGACCAACGCGATCGGCCGTGGCACCACGACCCCACACAACAACTTGTACCGGTCGTGCGGATCAAGTTCGCGGAAGGAGATGCCCGACATCTAGTTTTCCGGAGGCGGCACCGCACCGGTGCGGCTGGTAATCAGGCCATAATGCTCGATGCGGCGGTGGTTGGCGAAGTTGAAGATGGTTTTCTTGCCGAAATCGGTGGCGTCGAGGTCGCAAGGATACACCAGCAATTCGTCTTCTTCGGTTTTCGCCTCGACGACGATCTCGCCATCCGGATTAACGATCAGGCTGCCACCGATCAAGGGGTGGCCATCCTCGACCCCGGCCTTGGCAACGCACACGACCCAGGTAGAGTTCTGGTAGGCGCCGGCCTGCGCTGACAGCCGATTGTGGAACAGCCGCTTCTCGGGCCCCTCCTCGCTCTTCTCGGCATTGACCGAGGGCGTGTTGTAGCCGATCAGCACCATCTCGACGCCTTGCAGGCCCATCACGCGGTAGGTCTCCGGCCAGCGCCGGTCATTGCAGACGGCCATGCCGAAGATTCCGCCGAGCGCACGCCAGACGTTGAAACCGAGATCGCCGGGCTCGAAGTAGCGCTTCTCCAGATGCTGGAAGGCGCGTTTCGTGTCGAACTCAGAATGACCGGGCAGATGAACCTTGCGGTACTTGCCGACAATTGTTCCGGACTTGTCGGTGAGGATGCAGGTGTTGAAATGATGCCCATCCGGCGTCAGTTCGGCGTAGCCAAAATTCATTGCGATCTTGTGGTGGGCCGCCCTTTC
Organism: Bradyrhizobium sp. AUGA SZCCT0431; assembly: GCF_018131065.1. Classification (NCBI taxonomy): domain Bacteria; kingdom Pseudomonadati; phylum Pseudomonadota; class Alphaproteobacteria; order Hyphomicrobiales; family Nitrobacteraceae; genus Bradyrhizobium; species Bradyrhizobium sp. AUGA SZCCT0431. The sequence goes on from NZ_JAFCLR010000006.1 coordinate 138,683, forward strand.
AAACAAGGGCCTTGTCGCCGCGTTCGGCATCTCGCGTTCGAACCACGTGTCGACCTCAGCCTGGCCCTCCATGTACCAGCGCGGAAAGAACGTGGTGAGGGCAAGCTCCGGATAGACGATCAGATCGGCGCCCCTCGCCTTGGCTTCATCCATCAGCGCGATCATGCGCTTGACGACGGTTTCGCGGCTGTCGGCTTTCTGAATCGGACCCAACTGGGCGGCGGCAACATTGATGACGCGCATGGATACCTTTCTGGGCGCTTCCATTTAAGGCGGCGCTTGCATGAAAATGAAGCAGCAGCCTGTGAAGCTCGGAGTCTTGTCCGGCTCAATCGAGCCAGCAGTTAAAGTTTTGGTTCACACGAAGTCAATTCCGGAGACAGTCCTCGTGATGCACGTCAGTTCTGCGTTTCTGCTCGCCGCCCCCGCGGCGCGCGCCAGCGCATGGTAGAGCGTGCAGTCAGGCATCGGCAGGTGCCAGGGCTCGCCAACCGGCAGAGCGGAGAAACGCTGCTCACCGGCGGTGTGTCCTCATGACTCAGTCCAGCCCTCCTGTCGGCCGCGGCTCGGTGCGGCATGGCGCTCATGCTCTTCATCCGCAACCTGCAAACCGTGATCCAGCGCATCGAGCAGCTGATGGGATTCATCCGCGGAGATCACCAAAGGCGGCGCAAGGAACAGCGAGGTCTGTTCACCGCTGGTTCCGATCACCGCGCCCGCCTCAAGGCCGCGCAACGCCACGCGGGAAGCGACGGGATCCTCAAAAGTGTCCGCGTGCCACGTGCGCCAGTCGGGCCCGTGCAGCTCGATGGTCCAATGCAGGCCCTGGCCCGCCACGCGACTTACGCTGGGATGCCGCCGCGCGATCTCGAGCAGACGCTTTGCGAACAGTCCCTCGAGCTGGCGTACCCGGGACAGGATGTCTTCGCTGGTGACCACGCCGAGGTAGGCGCTGACGGCGGCCATGCTGATCGGATGCCCGCGCAACGTTCCGTAGTTCTGCCAACTCTTGCCCTTGAGCTGCTCGACGATGGCTTTCGACACCACGACCGCCGCGACCGCCGCGGCGCCGCCCCCCAGCGATTTGCCGAGCGTCACGATGTCCGGACGGCTCTCGCCACCTTGAAACGCGAACCATCGCCCCGCCCGCCCAGCGCCGGTCACCACTTCGTCGGCGATCCAGACCGATCCAGCCTCGCGGGCGTGCAGCGCCAGCTGGTCCTGATATTCGGCGTCATAGTAGATGCCGCCTTGCGTATAGTCGATGATGGTTGCAGCAGTGTCCGACAGGGTGCTTGCGGCATCGGCGAGATACTGTTTCGCCGGCGGATTGTTCGGCGGTGCGCCGTAGATCGCGCCATCGGGCGCGGGCAGAATGCGGACCGGTGCCATCACCGCAGGCAGTTGCGAGCCACCGGCATGCACCGCGAGACCGCCATGCCATTGTGGCTGGACGGTCATGCTGCGGGACAGACCGACCAGGCCGTGATAGGCGCGCTCGCGGGTAGCGAGCGCCGTGCGCTGCGTCAATGCCTGGCAAAGCGAGAGCGCCATGTCATTCGCTTCGCTTCCGCTGATGCAAAAGCGAACGGCGCCGACCCAGTCCTCTTCACCCTCGAAGGCGACCCGGATCAGATCGTCAGCGGCTTGCTCGCGCCCGATCCAGGTCCAACCTTCGTTCACGACGGGTGTATCCGCGGCGCGACGGATCGCTTCCACCATCGCCGGATGACGATGGCCAAGGCCGCCACCGGTATTGCTTCCATCGATCAGGCGACGGCCATCCTCGAGATGAAAATAGACCCCCTCACCGCCGACGACGGTAAGCGGCGCGCTGTCGCCCGCATTCAGGCCGGTTCGCAAGAGCCTACTCATCGAGAAACCTCATTTGCCGCTCCATAACCGCCGCCACCGCAGCTCTCGATGGTGACAAGATCGTCGCGCTGCAACACCAGATTCGATTTGCCATCGATTTCGACATTCGCGCCGTTTCTGACCAGTGATACCCGGCAGGTCTCGCCGGGTTGGCCGCCCTGCGCGCCGAATGGCGGGATCACCATTCGCTCGATACATGTTGTCAGATGCATGGACGGCGCGAGAATCCGATAGGAACGCACCACGCCGTCGCCGCCGCGATATTTTCCGGCGCCACCGGACTCGCGGCGAATGGATTGCTGCTCGACCCGGATCTTGTAGTTGGCCTCGATCACTTCGGCCGGCGTGTTGGACGTATTGGCCAGGTGCACACGCGTCGCCGAAACGCCGTCACGATCATGGCGCGCGCCCTCGCCGCCGCCATGGACCTCGTACAGCATCTTCCAGGAGCCGTCCGAGCGCGGCTCGGCGAAGAAGAGCACACTGGCGGTCGTCGTCCCGCCCGCCGACAAGCGTTCCGGAATCGCGTCCTGCATCGCTTGGAAGATGGCATCGACGATGCGCATTGAGGTTTCGTGATTTCCCGCCGCGACGGCCGCCGTCCACCCCGGCTCCAGAATCGAACCCTGGCGCGTGATGATCGTGAGCGGCCGCAAGGCTCCGGCATTTTGCTGCATCTCACGCCCGCTCATGATGCGTGCTGAATAGGCAACCGCGGAACGCGCAATGAACGGCGTCGTGTTGCAGAAATTCGCGGCCCGGTCGGCGCTGCCGGACAGATCAAACGTGGCCTCGTCGCCGGCGATGGTGATCTTGACGTGAATACGGGCGGGTTCACCGCCCGCGCCGCCATCGTCCAGGTAATCTTCGCCCTGATAGACGCCATCAGGCAATTCGCGGATGGCCTCCCGCATCTCGATCTCCGACAGGTCATGCAGACGCGCCAACGCCGCGGCGAACACATCGGTGCCGTGGTGCCGGCAAAGCTCGACGATGCGCTTTTCGCCCGCCTTGGTTGCCGCGATCTGTCCGAGCAGATCGCCTTCGCACGCTTCGGGATCGCGTACATTGGCCTTCAGAAGCTGCATGATCGGCGTATTCACTCCGCCCGCTGTCGCAATCAGAACCGGCGGAATGCGCATCGCCTCCTGAAAAGTATCGATGGCCTTGGCGAAGTAGCTGCCCGGCCATGTCCCGCCGATATCGGGCCAATGCGCGAGGCTGATCGCGAATGCGACGATATCACCGTCGACAAAGACCGGCCGGACCACTTTGACGTCGTTAAGATGGTTGCCGCCCAGCGCGCCAAGATTATAGATCAGCACGTCGCCGTCGTTCAGGCTGCCTACGGGCACAACTTTCAGCAGTTCCGGAACGGTGTAAGCCATGGCCCCGAGGTGGATCGGGATGTCCCGGCCCTGACCGACCAGATCGCCCTTCGCATCGGTGATCGCAGATGACAGATCGCCGGCTTCGCGCAGCAGTGGCGAGCGTGCCGAACGCGTCATCACCAGACTCATTTCCTCGGCTGCCGCCGACAATCCATGCCGGATCACCTCAACGGTAAACGGATCGAGCCTCATGGCGTCACCTTCGTCAAAAAGAGATGACCGATCGAGTCCGGTTTGGCCTGCCAGCCCGGGGGGACCACAATAGTGGACCACGCATCTTCAACGATCGCGGGCCCGCGGACCGGTTCCTTCATCGAGGCGCGGTCCACGATCACCGTCGCTACGTCATGGCGGCCATCGAACGTGCATCGGCGCGAAGCCACCTGCAACTTGCGAACGGCGGTCGTGGGGCGATCGACGATGGTGGTCGATGGCCGCCGCGCCTGCACGCGCACCGATTCGATGACGCAACTCTCCGCCGTCGCATAGCCGAACAGTTCGTGGTGACGAACGAGAAAATCGTCCCGCAGGCGCGTGGTATTCAGAGGCAGGGAGAACGGCACGGCAATGGCGTCGTTCTGCGCGGCATAGCGCATCAGGGCGACCAGTTCGACGTCGATCTCTGCGCGCGCAACGCCGTTGGCAATCAATGGTTCCGACGCCTGCCCGATCAGGGTCTCGATCCGCTCCAACACCCGAGCGAGATCGATACCATCCAATGCGACACGGAAGGTCTGCTGCTGCAGAAAGCTGAAATCGGCGGTGAGACAGCCAAGCGCGGAAAATGCGCTTGATGCGTTGGGCACCACGATCGAACCGATGCCGTAGAGATCCGCCATTCCCGCCGCATGCATCGGACCACCGCCGCCGAAGGCAAGGAGCGTACAGTCGCGGCCGTCGATGCCGCGTTCCACCGTCACCCGGCGCAGCGCCCTTGCCATGGTTGCATTGGCGACCTTGACGATGCCGAGGGCGGTCTCCTCAAGGTCCAGTTTCAGCGTTTGCGCGATGGGCAAGATAGCGCGCCGGGCAGCCTCGATGTCGAGGTTGATACGGTCTCCGAGCCGCGTTTCGGGATTGAGATAGCCGAGCACCGCGTTGGCATCGGTGATCGTCGGCGCCGTACCGCCGCGGCCATAGCAGGCCGGGCCGGGTTCCGACCCCGCGCTATGGGGTCCTACGGTCAAGCCGCCTGGTCCATTGCGCACGATCGAACCACCTCCCGCCCCGATCGAGTGAACCGCCAGCATCGGCTGGCGCAGCGGCCGATCCCCGAGCATTCGGCCGTCCGCCATCTCCGCCTGCCCGTCGATGATCAGACAGACGTCGGTGGTGGTGCCGCCCATGTCGAAGGTGAGCATTCTCGGCGTGCCGAGCTGGCGCGCGATGCTGACCGACGCCGACACACCGGCCGCGGGCCCGGACATCGCCATCACCAGCGGACGCCGCTTGACCGCAGCAATCGGCACCATGGCTCCGGCGGAATGGAACACCTGCAGGCCAGGTCCAATCGGCAAGCGCAGCTCCAGCTCACTCAAATATTCGACGGCAATCGGCATCGCCGCAGCATTGAACACCGTCGACGACGTGCGCTCGTATTCGCGGGCTTCCGGATTGACCTCATGCGACAGCGAGACATGCGGCACGATCGCCTTGAGCCGTTCGGCCAGCATCCTCTCATGTACCGGATTGGCGTAGGCATGCAGCAGGGCCACCGCCACGCTTTGCACACCCGTCTGCTTCAGCCAGGTCACCAGACGATTGATCTCCAGATCCTGCAACGGCTTCAGCACATTGCCTTCGTGGTCGAGCCGCTCGACCAGACCGAAGCAAAGCTCGCGTGGCACCAATGATGGCGATTTCGGCGGGATATCGAGGCGGTACAGATCACGGCGCCGGTAGCGACCGATATCCAGCACATCCTCGAATCCCGCGGTGGCGATGAGCGCAACCTTTGGGAGGCGCTCCTCGACGATCGCATTGGTTACCCGTGTGGTGCCATGGACGAAGCGTTTGACCTGATCCTTCTGCAGCCCGACGGCCTCAAGGGCTTCGAGCATCGCATCGACCGGCGCATGCGGACGCGACGGAACCTTGGCGATCCGGGTTTCGGCGGGGTCACGCCGGATGGCAATGATGTCCGTGAACGTGCCCCCGATATCGGTTCCGACTTCCCATTCCCTGTTCAAGCCGCTCATTTCATTCCTTGTTCAGCCATTGCCTTCCTTCTCAGCGCACCGAACAAGGCCGGGGGCGACGACAGAAGCCACGTTGCGACTCAAATCGCGAAAGTCGAGCTAGAGATAGGCCGCGCCGATCAGTAGTTTCAACGAGACTCCACGATCCGTCATCATCACCCTGCTTCCCCTGTGAAGGCCACCGGCGAATTTGTGACAGACCGGTCGTGCCATCGCATAGAGCCAGAGTTGCCGCAAACAGGTAGGCCAGCCACTCAAGCGGTGCCGCTCTTCCAAAGTCTTCTGCATTAATCCGGGCATCGATGCCCACGGAAGATGCACACTCGCCGTCCCCGGAGCCGCGGCTCCGATGGCTCAAGCTGATCTGCTGCAGCTATGAAGCACTGAGGCACGCGGCCATTTTGGATATCAACCGGCGTGCATCCTCTGTCTGCAGCCGCCCATATCCGAACACCAATCCCTGTTGCGTGGGTTCGCCGAGATAGTTCTGCGACAGCGGCTGCACGTGAATGCCGGTTTGCAGCAGGAGCCTTACCGCCTCTGCATCGCTCATCCGGGCCCGCATTCGATCGGTGAAGAAGGCGACCAAATGGAGCCCGGTCGCCGCGGATGACACGGTCAGATCATCAGGCATCAATGTGGTGATCGCGTCAATCAAGGCAGCCCGCCGCGCGGCATAAACCTTCCGCATTCGCCGCAGATGTCTCACCAGGTGGCCTTCCCGCATGAATTCCGCCAGTGCCACCTGCCCGATTCCCGATGTGTGGACATCGATCCGGGCGCGACCTTTCGAGAACGCCCTGATGAGACGTTCGTCGGCGATCATGTAGCCGATACGCAAGCTCGGCATCATCAGCTTCGAAAAAGTCCCTAGGTAGATCACGCGTCCATCGCGATCGAGCGACCGCAGCGAGGCAATCATGCTGTCCTGATGCCTGAACTCCGAATTGTAATCATCTTCGATGATCCAGGCGTCATTCTTGTTCGCCCAGTCCAAAAGCTCGAGCCGCCGCTCAAGACCCATGCTGACGCCAATCGGATATTGATGCGACGGCGTCACGACCACGAGCTTGGCATGCGGCGCCAGCCGAATTCCCTCGTAAACGCAGAGGCCCTTGTCGTCGACAGGCACCGGAATGAGTTTCGCGCCGGCCGCGGTCAGCGTCCACCGGGCTTCGACGAACCCGGGCTCCTCGACCCACACCTCGTCGCCCTGATCGAGGATCATGCGGCTGCAGAAATCCAGTGCACCTGACGTGCCGGAGGTCACGGCCACGTTGCCCGGCGTGCAGACCAGACCACGCACCGATCCAAGGAAATTGGCGATTTCGCTCCGCAACGCCGGATGCCCCTCAGGCGGAAGGTCCAGACAGTCGGAGTTTTTCGGATTCTGCCAAGCCTGACGCAACAGCCTCGCCCATTCCTTGAATGGAAAGCTGGAAACATCCGGCGCACCGGGGCTGAATTCGGACTTCCAGTTGGTGTCGTATTCGAATGCCAGCAGCGATCGCCAGCGATCAGAGACCGGGCCAATCTCGATAGCAATTGAATCCTCTCCTGACGAGGACACCGCCGCTAGCGCCGGGCTCGCTTGCGCCTGCTTGACCGACGCCACGGTGACGCCTCCACGCGGGGTCGATTCCAGGTAACCTTCGGCATAGAGCAAATCCCACGCGGTCAGAATCACCGTTCGTGAACAGCCCAGTTCGCGCGCGATCTCCCGCGAGCCGAGAAACTGCGTGCCGGCCGGAAGCCTCCCCTGCAGAATGCCGTTCCGGAGATGCGCGGCGATCTGCAGGTGGATCGGGACCGCTGAAGCGCGATCGATATGCATGCCGGCGATCGACACGCGCCTCTTTTGGGGGCGGGATTTTTCCATAGACGAAGGATTTAACTTTGAGCGCGGCCAACCAGCAAACCGCAGTCTTCATATACACGTTCTTGAAACGATCGACCCGCCGCTGATACCCCAGCCCGTTCAGGTCGGCTTGCGCACGCTGGATGTTGCTCGATTTTCTCTGATCTCTCGGCGCACACATCGTGCGCATGCCGCCTTCTCGCACCAATCCTTCATGGGGGCGATGGAAAAGATAGTCTTTGCCTTTCAGCGGCTTATCTTGCTCCCTCAATGCGATGAAGCACGGTTGGATTATCTGCGCGATCGCGAAGGACTTGCGCGGCCTGCCGCCGGCGGCGGACCGGACTCCGTCCGGGAGGTTGTCGCTGACCGCGACCTCCATCCTTCGGTTGTCTTGATCGAAATTGAGCACGCGCGGCCTAAAATATCGGCTTCCCCTTGTATTGGACTTGACGTCATCCTGCCGCCCTCGCCAAGCTGACGACGGCGGCAACGGGAGTGCAGCATGAGTGCGGCCATCGGAAATCGGATCGACGCCTTTCGCAGTCGTCACAGCATTGGCACGGCCGATGGTCCTGGTCAGGAGAGAACCTAAGACCCCGTAGTCGACGGCAGTGACGGAGCGCAAGATGCAGACCACTTTCGCGACCAACGACATCCCTACCCATCATCGCCGCCAGTTCTGGCAGAAGGCCGTCTCCGACATCTACTACTCGCTGGACCTTCGTTTTCTCGGCGGCCATGACTTCCACGGCAGACTGGGCGCATGGTCGCTCGGGCCGGTATCGATCTCCCGCAACGTCTGCGACGGCCTGCTTTACAAGCGGCACGAACGCCACCTCGTCAATGAACGCGAGGAATGCTTCCTGATCACCGTGCCCGAGCTCGCCGAGATCCGCTTTGAGCAGGACGGCAAGGACATCCGCTGCCGACCGGGCGCCTTCCTGATCGAGCGCAGCCATTTACCCTATGAGTTCAGCCACCACGATCCCGCCGCGCTCTGGGTGCTGAAAATCCCAAGCGCCGTGCTGCGCGGGCGGATCTCGCGCCCCGAACGCCTCGCTACCTTGCAATTCGACGCCAGCCGCAGCGTCGGCGCGCTCTTCGTCGATACGCTCCGCCTGTCCGGCGAGCGCATCGAGGAAATGGACGAGACTGCCCGAACCATGATGGGCAAGCATCTCATCGATTTGCTGGCGATGGCGGTCGAGTCCGACGAGCGCGTGCTGGCGGGTCACTCGTCCACGATCCGCAATGCGCATCTGCATCGCTGCGAGCACTTTATCCGTACACGCCTCGACGACATGCGGCTGACGCCGCAGACGGTGGCGGACGGTTGCGGCATTTCTCTCAGATATCTGCACCAGATCTTTGAAGGCGAAGGCGTCACCGTGAGCACCTATATCCGCGCCCAGCGCCTGCTGATGTGCGATGCCATGCTGCGCGATCCGCACTGTCGCAAGAGCATCTCCGAAATTGCCTACCATTGGGGATTCGGCGACCAGGCGCAGTTCAGCCGCAACTACCGCGGCCGGTTCGGCTGCACGCCGAGCGAGGCGCGGGCAGCGTCGCGCGCAGCCTATCCATGAAGCAATGACGGCGCCAGTACTCTTCCTGATCCGACCCTTGATTGCTTCCTGGGCAGGCTGGAGTCGACGCGACGGCTGAGCCGTTCGTGCTCTCTGGCACAAATCTTCCTGCGCTCAGCGTCAAGAAGCCTCACCGAAGGCCTGCCTATAATCCTCGCGACAACTTTCGAAATCCGCCGGTCGAACGGGCCGTCAGCGGCAGCCGGATCATCGATCCGGCGCGCCTGAACCGTCGTCCCGACCTCGCCCGGCACGCGTTGGAAAGGAAGCCGTATCGTGCAAAATCTTCGCGTGGCCGTCGACGTCGGCGGCACCTTTACCGACATCTGCATCATGGACGAGGCCACCGGCCTCATCCGCATCGAGAAAACATCCACGACCCGGGATCCCATCGAGGGGATCATGGGCGGCGTCTCCAAGGCCGGCATCGATTTGTCCAGGGTGGCGCTGTTCTCGCACGGCACCACGGTTGCGACCAACGCACTGATCACGCGCCGCCTTCCGCGCACGGCCGTGGTGACTACCGAAGGCTTCCGCGACGTCATCGAGATCCGGCGCGCCAACAAGGAAGACCTCTGGGACACCTACAAGGACGTCGTCAAACCCTACGTGCCGCGACGCGACCGGCTGACCGTACCCGAACGCGTCGATGCGGCCGGCAAGGTGATCCAGCCGCTCGACACTGACGCCGCACGCCAGGTCGCGCGCATTCTAAAGCGCCGGGGCGTGGCCGCGATCGCGGTCTGTTTCATGAACGCCTACCTCAATGGCGAGAATGAGCGCGCGATGCGCGACATCCTGCTGGCGGAGATGCCGGACATTCCGGTGTCGATCTCCTCGCAGGTGCTTCCCGAAATCTTCGAGCACGAGCGATTCTCGACGACGGTCGTCAACGCCGTCGTCAGCCCGGTCGTCGTCAGCTATACGAGCCGCCTCGGCGACCGCCTTGCCGATGAAGGCTACACCCGCGATCTCCTGCTGCTGCACACCGGCGGCGGCGTCATGACACCGGCGAGCGTCAAGGATTTCGCCGCACGCCTCGCAGGTTCCGGCATTGCCGCCGGCGCGATTGCCAGCCGCTATATCGCGGGCCTCTGCGGCTTTCCCAATTCGATCGGCCTCGACATGGGCGGTACCTCGACCGACGTGTCGCTGGCCTATGAGGGTCAGTCACGCATCACCAAGGACTGGTACATCGAATACGGCTACCCGATCCGCTTTGCGTCCATCGAGGTGCTCACCATCGGCGCGGGCGGGGGATCGCTCGCCTGGACCGATCCGGCCGGCTCCCTGCGCAACGGCCCGCAATCGGCCGGCGCCTATCCAGGCCCGGCCTGTTACGGCAATGGCAATACGCAGCCGACCAATACCGACGCCAATGTCACGATGGGTCGACTCGGCACCAGCCTGGCCGGCGGCAAGGTGATGCTCGATCCCGAGCTTGCGCGCAAGGCCGTCGAGGAAGGCGTCGCAAAGCCGTTCGGTTTCGGCCTGCACGAGGCAGCCGACGCGATCCTGAAAGTTGCCAACGCCAACATGTCGGATGCGGTACGGCTGATCTCGATCAGCCGCGGCTACGATCCGCGCGACTTCGCACTCGTCGCTTTTGGCGGCGCCGGCGCCCTGCATGGCGTCGATGTCGCCCGCGAACTCGCGATCCCCGTCGTGATCGTGCCGCCCAATCCCGGCGTGACCTCGGCGCTCGGATGCCTCCTGGTCGACATGCAGCACGACTTCTCGCAAAGCTGCATGGTCGGCGCCGACGAGGCCGATTCCGCCGACATCGAGGCGCAGTTCGCCGCGCTGGAGAAAGAAGCCCTGGCGCGGCTGACCCACGAAGGCGTCGCCCAGCAGGACATCGTGCTGCAGAGGTCGATCGATATGATGTATCGCGGCCAGTGGCGGTCGCTCGCCGTCAGCGCGCCGCGCCCGATCGGCGGGATCGCCGACCTCGTCAAGAGCTTCCACGCCGAGCATCAGCGCGAATACAATTTCCGCCGCGACGATTCTCCCGTCAGCTTCTTCCGTCTCAACCTGAAGGCCGTTGGCATCGTCCCCAAGGCCGAGTTCGCCGTGCACAAACCTACCGGAGCGATCCCGGAGCCGGTCGACCGGCGCCGGGTATGGTTCGACGGCAACGGGCTCGACACGCCGGTGTTCCAGCGCGACGACCTGCCCTGCGGCTTCAGCTTCCAGGGTCCCGCGATCATCGAACAAGTCGACGCGACCACCGTGGTGCCGCCCGGCGCCAGCGCGGAAGTCGATAAATACCTCAACATCATCATCCGCGTGAAGGAGTGAGCCGATGGCCGGCAATCTTGCGCTCGACCCTGTAACCTTCGAAGTCCTGAAGAACTCCTTCATCACCAGCGTCGACCAGATGGGCGAGCAGGTGCTGCGGACCTGCTATTCCTTCGTGATCTATAACCGCGATTTCTCGAGTGCGCTGCACGACGCCAAGGGCGAATGTGCAGCCCAGGGCAATCAGGACATCGCCGTCCATGTCGGAACGCTGCACTTCACCTGCCAGGACGTCATGCGCCACTTCGAGGGCGACATGCATGAAGGCGACGTCTATGCGATCAATGACCCCTATGCCGGCGGCACGCATTTTTCCGACGTGCGCCTGATCCGGCCGATCTTTGCCGACGGCAAGATCATCGCCTTCAGCCAGTCGAACGGACACTGGTCTGATGTCGGCGGCAGCGTGCCCGGGTCGTTCGACGTCGCCGCCCGCGAGATGTTCCGCGAGGGGCTGCGCATCACCCCGGTACGCCTGTTTGACAAGGCCGGCCTGCGCAGGGACGTCGCGCACTTGATCGCCTCGAACACGCGCGATCCGGCTTCGATCATTGGCGACATCCAGGCGCAGGCCCAGGCAACGCAAGTCTGTGAGCGCGAAATCCTTCGCCTCGTCAACAAATACGGCCGCGACACCGTCGAGACGGGACTTGCCGCGGTCCAGGACTATGTCGAGCGCTCGGCGCGCCAGCGCATCGCCGCGCTCCCCGACGGTGAATGGGAGACAGTCGACTTCATCGATCGCGACCCGGCCGGTGGCGAAGGGATGATCCCGATCCGAATCAAGATGACGATCAAGGGCGACCGTGCGATCTATGATTTCACCGGCAGCCATCCGACCATAGGCTCGATCTACAATTCGGCCTTCGGCGCCACCTTCTCGGCCGTTGCGGCGGGCATGAAGACCTTCTTTCCCGACTTGCCACTCAACTCCGGCTTCTACCGTTGCTTCGACATCATCGCGCCCGAGGGCTCGATCGTCGATGCCAAATGGCCAATCGCAGTCACCGGCTTCCTGATGCCGTTCGAGAAGATCATGAACTCGATCTACGAGATGTGGTCGAAGCTGATGCCGGAGCGCGCGCTCGCCTGCGCCTTCAATCTCGAGTATCTGCTGACCGGCGGTCTCGACGCCCGCAGCTCCGACAAGCCGATCTTCATGTTCTACGACTGGCTGCCGGGCGGCTGGGGCGGACGCAATGGCAAGGACGGCAGCAACGTCACGACCGCCTGCTTCGGCACCGGCCTGATGTCGCAGCCTGTCGAGGGCCAGGAGCGCGCCAATCCGATCCTGACCACCAAGTGTGAAATCCTCACGGACTCGCCCGGCCCCGGCAAATGGCGCGGCGGTGCAGGGGTGGTGAAGACCTCGCGGATGTTGCAGGCGGAGAAGACGGTGATCTCCTATATCTGCGACCGCGAGCGCGCCGTGGTCTGGGGCATTGAAGGCGGCTTGCCTTCGATGCCGCATGGCCTGACCTTGCATCGCGCCGGCGCCGCCGCCGAAGAACGGCTGGGTTCGATCTTCTCCGATGTGCCGATCGGTGAAGGCGACGTGTTCTCGCGTCCCACCGCCGGTGGCGGCGGGTTCGGCGATCCGCTCTTGCGCGACCCGCGTCTTGTGATCGAAGACATCAAGGACGACTACGTCTCGGTCGCACGCGCCGCCAAGGACTATGGTGTGGTGGTTCAGACCATCGACGCCGAGCTCTGCGAATATGAGATCGACCGGGCCGCTACCGATGCACTCCGCGCTAAAATCAGGGCCGAACGCGTCGCCAAGGCGCGGCTCGACCCGGAAGTGGTGGCGCAACGTTTTCGCAGCGGCGCGATCGATACGCTCGACGTGATCCGCCAGCACGCCGTGATCCTCGACTGGGGCACCGGCGCTCTCCTTCCTGAATCCACGCGTCAGTTCCGCGAGGTATTCGAGCGACGCTCGGTCGCAAATTGGGCCGCGGACTAATCCCCGCCGGCAACCGCGTCGCCCACGGGCGGCGCGGCGCGCGCATGCAAATGAGGATCCGAACTCGTCGGCCCTCGCCCTTTCATTCGAACCATGAGGATAGAGCTATGACCCGTACGACGTACCTTCCCGTCAACCGGCTTCGGCCGATCCGCTCGACGCTCTGCATCGCCGCGGGCCTCGCACTTGCGGCGATCTCGCCCGCCGCGGCCGAGACGCCCTGGTTTCCGATGAAGGTCTACGACGCCTCGTCCGGTACACCGAAGCCGGCGGAGTACACACCGCTGCCGAAGGCCGAGAAGCCCTACAAGCTCTGCGTGCTGTTTCCGCATATGAAGGACAGCTTTTGGGTGGCGGTCGCCTACGGCATCGTCAAGCAGGCCGAGACGATGAACGTCAACATGACCCTCTACGAGGCCGGCGGCTACGAGAACCTGCCGAAGCAGCTCTCGCAATTCGACGATTGCATGGCGAGCGGCGCCGACGCGATCATCGTCGGCGCGATATCCGGTGCGGGTCTCAGCAAGAAATTCGAGGAAGCCAAGGCCAAGGGCGTGCCGGTCGTCGGTGTCGCCAATCCGCTGCCGCCCAACGCCCTGCCCGCCGCGATCTATGTCGACTTCGTCGCCATGGGCGGGGTGACCGGCGAAGGCCTGCTGGCGCAGGCCAAGCCCGACGCCAAGCTCAACATCGTGACATTCCCAGGCCCCGCCGGCTCGGGCTGGGCGGAATCCTTCAACGAAGGTTTCAAGAAGGCGGTGGCGAAGAATCCGAACGCCAAGGTCCTTGCCGAGAAGTTCGGCGACTCCGGCGTTGCGGTCCAACTCCAGTTGATTCAGGACGCGCTGCAGGCCTATCCGGGCATGAACGTGATCTGGGGCACCGCACCCACCGCTGAAGCGGCGATCGGCGCGGTCGCGGAAGCCGGCCGCAGCGACATGAAGATCATGTCCTCCTACGAGAACCAGGCCATGCTCGATGCACTGAACCGCGGCGACGTCCTCGCCTTTGCGACCCAGTACCCGGTCGGCGAAGGCGCCGTCTCGGTCGATCAGGCCGTGCGTCTGATCGAGAAGAAGCCGGTGATGAGCCTGGCCCAGCCGCTGGCCTCGGCAGTCGACAAGACCACCGTGCCGAAGCTGCAGATGGGCCTCGTGCTGGCGCCCGGAAGCTGGAAGCCGGTCTACTCGGTCAAGGCCAAGTAAGTCCTAAGTAAGCCCCGGCAATACGGCGGGAGACAAGCAACTCCCGCCCGCTACCGGCCGCCTACGGAGACGCGGATGGATGTCGGCATCGACTTGAAGCAGGCCGAACCCCTGCTCGCATTGCGGGGGACCTCAAAACGATTCACCGGCGTCCGCGCGCTCGACCGGGTCGATCTCGATGTCCGTGCCGGCGAACTGCATGTGCTGTTCGGCGAGAACGGCGCCGGCAAATCGACCCTGATCAATGTGGTGTCAGGGACGTTTCCGCCCGACGAAGGCACATTCCATTTCGGCGGCGAGGAAATCCGCCACCTCACGCCGCAGCGGGCGCGCGCGATCGGCATCAGCCCGGTGTTCCAGGAATTCTCGCTGGTTCCAAGCCTCACGGTGGAAGAGAACCTGTTCCTCGGCCGCGAAGTCTCGAGCGGCGGCGTGTTGCGGGCGCGCGAGATGCGCAAGCGAGCCCGGGCGCTGATCGACGAACTCGGCTTCGACCTTGATCCGTCGCAGCGGGTCGACGATCTCTCGCGCGCGCACCAGCAGATGACGGAGATCGCCAAGGCGCTGCTCGGCCGGGTGCGCCTGCTCATCCTCGACGAGCCGACCGCCTCGCTGACAGAGCGCGAGACCGGACGGCTGTTCGAGCTGATTGCCCGGCTGAAGAGCCAGAATGTCGGGCTGATCTATGTCTCGCACCGCATGCGCGAGATCCGGGCGCTTGCCGACCGCGTCACCGTGCTGCGCGACGGCCGCCATATCCGCACCCTCGATGCCGCCACGTCGACCGACGGCGAACTGGTCGAACTGATGACTGGCCGCAAGATCGACCTGCTGTTTCCGACGATCGCGCACAAGCCGGGCAAGGTTATGGTCGACGTCGAAAACCTCACCTTGACCGACGGCAGCGTTCGCGACGTGAACTTCTACGCCCAGGCTGGCGAGATCACCGGCATTGCAGGCCTCGTCGGCTGCGGCAAATCGGAGCTGATCCGCGCCATCTACGGGCTGGAGCCGATGGCTTCGGGCGTGGTCCGGATCGATGGCTTGCGTTACGAATTCCCGGCGCCGCGGCGCAGCCTGAAGCATGGCATCGCCTATTTTCCCGCCAACCGGATCGCCGAAGGGCTCGCGCTGTCGCGTCCGATCCGCGAGAACGCCTCGATGACCGGACTAGACCTGCCCGCGTTCGCCCGCTTCGGCGTGCTGCGACAGGCTGCGGAGCGCATCACGATCTCCGGCATCATGGAGCAGTTGCAGCTCAGGCCGCCCAACATCGAGCGGGCAGCAGGCGCGCTGTCCGGCGGCAACCGCCAGAAGGTGATGCTCGGGCGCGCGCTGACGCGCGAGCTGACCGTCTTCCTGTTCGACGAGCCGAGCGTCGGTATCGACGTCGGCGCCAAGCTCGAGGTCTACGAATTCATGAAGCGTCTCGTCGAGGCCGGCGCCGCGGTCATCGTGGTGTCGTCCGAATTGCCGGAGGTGCTGGCGCTATCGAACCGGCTCTACGTCATGCACCATGGCCGGGTCGCCACCGAGCTGAAAGGCGCCGAGAAGACCGAGCAGAACGTGCTTGCGAGCTTCTTCCGCGATCACCTTGCGGCGGAGGTCGCATGAGCACGGCCCTCACCGCCACCCAACCTCGGACTTCCATCGGCTCTGGCCGATCGATCGCCGGACGGATCGGATTGCTGCCGGCGCTGCTGGTCGCGCTTATCGCCGGCATGTCGGCGATCGATCCCCAGTTTTACGGCATCATCAACATCCTCAACATCCTGCGCAACGCATCGTTTCTCGCGATCGTCGCTTGCGGCCAGGCGCTGGTGATCATCGCGGGCGGTTTTGACCTCTCGGTCGGCGCCGTCGTCGCGCTCGCCAGTGTGGTGACCGCAAAGACCATGGCGGCCGCGGCGGTCGCGTATCCCGGCAACAACGCCCTCGTCATCGCAAGTGGCGTCGCTGCCGGGCTCGGCTGCGGACTGCTGGTCGGGCTCGTCAACGGCTTCTGCGTGGCGAAACTCAAGGTCTCGGGCTTCGTGGTGACGCTCGGCACGATGTCGGCGACCGCCGGCGTCGGCCTCATGATCACCAGCGGCATCCCGGTCTACGGCATGCCCGAGGCTTTCGTAAAAGGTTTTGGGCGCGCCCAGGTGTTCGGCCTGCCGACCGCTGTCTACCTCGCACTCGCCGTCATCCTCGTGACGATGTTCGCGCAGCGGCGAACCTTGTTCGGCCGCTACGTCTATGCGATCGGCGGCAACGTCGATGCGGCCGTGGTGTCCGGCGTGTCGATCCAGCGCCACATCGTCGGCACCTATGTCCTCTCCAGCGTGCTCGCCGCCCTCGCCGGCATATTGCTTACCGCGCAGGTAGGCTCCGGCCAGGCCAGCTTTGGCGGCGACCGCATGATGCTGCAGTCGATCGCCGCCGCCGTGATCGGCGGGGTCAGCCTGCGCGGTGGCGTCGGCCGGGTCGAGATCGTCGCCATCAGCGCGCTGTTTCTGACCATCCTCGGCAACGCGCTCAACCTCCTGCACATCGACTCCCGCCTGCAGCCGGTTTTCCTTGGCGTCATCATGGTAGCGGCCGTGGCGCTCGACGAACTCAGCCGACGGAGGAAGTCCCGTGTCTGACCTCGAATTGTCGGTCGCCGCCAAGGACACCGGCCATACGAAATGGCTTCCGGCCGAATGGCTCTGGCGCGCGATGCTGCCGATCGCGCTGGTCGTGCTGCTGCTCGGCTTTGCCGCCGTCGACAGCCGGGTGCTGTCCCCGGCCAATCTGCTCAACATCGCCCAGCAGACCAGCTATCTCGCGCTCTTCGCCATGGCGCAGACCGTGGTCATCCTGACACGCGGCTTCGATCTTGCCCTTGGTCCGACGGTATCGATGGTCAGTGTCGGCACCGCGCTGGCGATGGCCGGCGCCACCGCATCGGGCCACGATACGGCCACCGTCCTGCTCGCCGGACTTGGCGCCGGCTTCGGCCTTGGCATCGCGTGCGGCCTGTTCAATGGCGTGGTGATCGCACTGCTCGGCGTGAACCCCTTTGTCGCAACCCTCGGCAGCTACAATATCGCGATCGGCGTTGCGACGACGCTGTCGGCCGGACGGCCCGTGCAGGGCGTGCCGGGCCCGTTCTCGCAGATCTTCTACGGCGGCAACATATTCGGTGTCCCCGCCGCCATCGCAATCACCGTCGCGATCGGCATCGTGCTGCAACTGATGCTGGCACGTACCGTCTTCGGTCGCTCGCTCTACATCATCGGCACCAACCCGCGCGCCGCAGCGGTGGCGGGCTTGCCGGTGAAGCGCATCCTGGTTCTCACCTATGTGCTGTGCTCGGCCCTCGCCGCCCTCGGCGCCATCATGATGACGGCACGCACCGGCTCGGGCGAACCTAATCTCGGCGGCTCGCTGTCGCTGCAGGCGATTGCAGGCGCCGTGGTCGGCGGAACTAGCCTCGCCGGCGGACGCGGCGGGGTCGGCACCGCGGTGCTCGGCGCCTTGTTCGTCACCATCCTCTCCAACGGCATGAATCTCACCCGCATCGACGGGTACGTCCAGATGGTCGTGCTGGGCGCGATCGTCATCATCGGCGTGCTGCTCGATCGCCTGCGACTGGAGCGGCGCCAATGACGACTAATCCCCTCCTGCAAAGCGGTCCGGCGGGATCGTTCTACGTCGCGCCCTCGCTGCCGGCAGCACTCGATGCGCTGAGCGACTACGGCGCCGCTGGCGCTCCCTTTGCCGGTGGCACCTGGATCATGCGGTCTGCGATCCGGCACGAGCAGCTCAAGGCGCACTATGTCGCGATCGGGAAAATCCCCGAACTGAGCGCGGTCCAGATCGGCACCGACACGATCGAGATTGGCGCCGCGGTCACACACGCGGCGTTGGCAATGGCTTTGGCCGGTCTCCCCGAGTTCGGCGTCCTCGCGGCGGCCGCCGGCCGCTCCGCCAACCCGGCGATCCGCACGATGGCAACGATCGGGGGCAACCTCTCGGCGTCGGCGTTCGCCGCGGCGGATTGTGTGCCGGCGCTGCTCTGCCTCAACGCCGAGGTCGAAATTGCCAGCCGAAACGATCGTGAGCGGATCGGTCTGGAACAGTTCCTCAGGATGCGATCGAGACTCGCACCCGGCCGGCTGCTCACGCGGATCGTCGTGCCGCGGAACGCGCGCAAGACCGCCCATGCCCGCCTGCCGCTGCGCCAGTCGGGCGACTACCCGGTCGCCATCGTCAGCCTCGCGGTGGCGATCGATCCGGCAAACCGTGTGCAGGCCGTTCGGATCGCCGTCGGTTCGGTCGAACCGGTCGGGCGCCGCTGGGTCCGGCTCGAAGCGGCGTTGCTCGGCCACGTGCTGGATCCGACACAGGCTACCAAGGTCGCGGCCGAACTGGCCGATGAATTCACCGGCCGCGACAGCGTCGAGGTGCCGGCCTGGTACCGCGTGAGCGTGTTGCCAAGCCTTGTGCGTCGCGCGGCCGTCGCCGCGCTTGGCAGCTGAGCGCCGATGTTGATGGAGGTGAACATGGCCCTGAGCCTGAACGTCAACGGCGATCGTCGCGGCTTCACCGCCGATCCCGTCACGCCGCTGGTCGACGTCCTGCGCGAGGAGTTTCACCTGACCGGCGTCAAGCCGGTCTGCCGCGAGGGCTTTTGCGGCGCCTGTATGGTGCTGGTCGACGACAGGCCCACTTTATCGTGTCTGATGCCCGCGGCGCTCGCGCAGGGTTGCGAGGTCCGCACCGTCGAAGGCCTCGCCGCAAATGGCACATTGAACCCGATCCAGCAGGCGCTCGAAGCCTGCGACGCCGTGCAATGCGGCATGTGTTTTCCCGGCATGGTGGTGACCTTGACGCATCTCCTGAAGGCAACGCCGGGCGCAACGCGCGACGACGTCCGCTCCGCGCTGACCGGCAACATCTGCCGGTGCACCGGATATGAGAGCATCGTCGAAGCGGCCGTGCGGGCGCTCACCGCGACATGATGGGAGGCCCAGCGATGGCCGACGTTTCCGCAACCATGGATTTCCGACGCCGCGATGCCGGCGACAAGCTGCGCGGCCACACGCGCTACACCGTCGATCGTTATCTACCGGGCATGTTGCACGCCGCGGTGCTACGCGCCAGCGTCCCCTCGGGACGCATCGTCCGCCTCGACACCGCCAAAGCCGCGCGCATGCCCGGCGTGCGCGCCGTGGTGACCGCCGCCGACGCGCCCGGCAAGATCGGAATCGGCATCGCCGATCATCCGCTGTTTGCTCGCGACGTGGTCCGCTACGACGGCGAACCGCTGGCCGCCATCGCCGCCGACACGTTTGCCCAGGCCCAGGCTGCCCTCGCGGCAATCGAGGTCGAGATCGCGCCCGTGACGGCCGTGCTCACCATGGCAGAGGCGCTTGCGCCTGACGCGCCGCTCGTTCATCCCGGCTGGCGCGACCATGAGATCCTGCTTGAGGGCGGGGCACGCGAAGGTAACGTCGCCTGGGAGGCGACCGTGGTCCGCGGCGATGTCGATGGCGCCTTCGCGAGACCGGACGTCGAGATCATCGAGAGCGTCTTCCGCGTCGGCCGCCAAAACCATGTCGCCTTCGAGCCACGCGCGGTGGTCGCAAGCTACGAAGACGGCCGTTTCCACATCGAAACCTCGACCCAGGTACCCTGGGGCATCCGCAACGCAACCGCACGGCTCCTGGGTGTCGCCGCATCGCAGGTGCGCGTCACGGTACCGCCGGTCGGCGGCGGCTTCGGCCTCAAATTCGATCTTGCTGTCGAACCCTTCGCCGCCCTGCTTGCCCGCGCCAGCGGCCGGCCGGTCCGGCTGGTCAACTCGCGGGAGGAGGAGATGCTGACCTGCCTGTTCCGCGAGAATGCCGAGATCCGCATTCGCTCGGCGGTGACACGCGAAGGCGAGATCGTCGGGCGCGAAGCCGTCGTCCTGATGGACTGCGGGGCCTATGGCGGAGAACAGATCTTCCTGACCACCATGACCGCGCACACGCTCGGCGGCAACTACCGGCTCGGCGCGGTGAGGCTGGTCTCGCGTGCGGTCTACACCAACACCGCTCCGAACGGGGCGTTCCGCTGTTGCAACGGCGTCTACAACACCTTCGCGTTGGAACGGCACACCGACGAGATCGCCGCCCGGATCGGTATCGATCCCCTCGCCTTCCGCCGCCGCAACGTGCTCGGCGATGGCGATCTCGGCGCCACCGGCCAGGTGTTCGAGGGCGACGTGCTCGGCCCGATGCTCGCGCGGATGGACACGCTGCGCGACGCGGCCGCCCCGCCCCGCAAGCTTGCCGACGGCCGGCTGTTTGGCCGCGCCACCACGGTCGGCACCTGGTTCGTCTTTGTCGGTCCTTCGGCGGCAACCGTGAACATGAACGCCGATGGCACCGTCACGCTGGTGACGTCAGGCGTCGAGATCGGCTCCGGTTCGATGATGCAGAGCCTTCCCCAGATCGTCGCCAGCACGCTCGGCATTGACCCAGAAAACGTGATCGTGCGCGCCGCCGACACCGATGCGGCCGGCTACGATGTCGGCGTCGGCGGCGGCCGCACCACGGTCGCGCTCGGCGCAGCCAGTCTGTCGGCCGCGCAGGAAGTACGCACAAAGCTGCTCAAGGTCGCCTCTGACATGATCGAGGCGGCCCCGGAAGACCTCGTGATGCGCCAGGGACGAATCGAGATCGCCGGCGCGCCCGGTTCGGGCCGCACGGTCGCGGAGGTTGCGACCCGCGCCCAGGCCCAGATCGGACCGGTCTCCGGCACCGGCGCCTTCACGGGAGCCGGCGTGCCGGCGATGCCGGGATGCGTTGCTGGCCACTTCATCGACGCGATCGACATCCCCGTATTCGCTGTCCATGACTGCGAGGTCGCCGTCGACAGGGAGACTGGACATGTCGAAGTGCTCTGCTATCGCGTCGTCCAGGATGTCGGCCGCGCGCTGAACCCGCGCGCTATCCAGGGCCAGATCCAGGGCGGCGTCGTGCAGGGACTGGGCTATGCCTTGCACGAAGAGGTCACGATCGGCACCAACGGCCGCGTCAACCAGAGCGGCTTCGAAACCTATCGCGTGCCGCTGGCGCTTGATGTCGTGCCGGTCGAAATCAGCCTCTACGAGGGTGCGCCGTCAATCGGACCGTTCGGCACCAAGGGTGCCGGCGAAGTGCCCATCCTCAATGTCGGCGCGGCCATCGCATGCGCGGTCGCGAATGCGACAGGAAAGCGCGTCCAGGAACTGCCACTGACGCCACCGCGCGTGCTCGAGCTCCTGCTCGACCGCAATCAGGAACTCATTTTGGCGCACATTGCAGAGGCATGGGCGGACAATCTGGTGCGCCCCCACGGCGCCTCAGCTCGCACATAAAAACGGACCGGGCGCGAGAGCACGTGGCCGCGGTGCCAAGCGTCGCCGACCTCAGGTCAGACCGGCCCTCACCACGTGGTAGTCGCGGCCAAAGTAGATCAAATTGTCCGTGCAGTCCGATCTCCGCAGTGCGACCACACGGCAGAACAATACGTCATGCGTACCAACGTTGGCGACGTCGACGATGCTGCAGTCGAAGGAGACCGCGCAGTCGATCAAAACGGACGCACCCGTTTCCAAGGTCGACCACGCCGCCGCCGCAAATCGTTCGTCGACCGGGATCCCGCCGCCGAACAGCCGCGACAGTCGCTCGTGTCGGCCCGATAGTACGTTCACACAAAGCACGCCATTCCCTGTCACGCTGGCATAGGCGGATGATCCGCGGTTCATGCATACCAGCAAAGTCGGCGGATCATCGGTCACGCTGCAGATGGCGGATGCGGTGAAGCCGGCTCGTCCTGCGTTACCATCGGTAGTGACGATATTGACCGCGGCGCCAAGACACGACATCGCATCGCGGTAATCCTGGCTGGAAACTATCGACATGAAGCGCTCCTCAGGCCCCGACGACGAATGGCTGATCGGCAAGTGCAAGCTCACGCAACACCTGCGCCAGGACGGAAGCGCCTGCGGCAACATGATCAGGCTCGGCCCATTCGTGCTCGACATGGCTCACACCGTCCCGGCAAGGGATGAAAATCATCGCGGCCGGGCACATCTTGGCGAGATGGCGCGCGTCGTGGCCGGCAGCGGACAGGATGGCCATGAAAGGCAAGCCCTGGTTGTGCGCCGCTCGCCCGATGCGCTCCCGCAGATTGAGATCGAAGTCATTCGATGGCGCATCAACCAGCGGGTCAATCATGACGGTGCAGGGCGGCGCGTGCTGATGGCAGAGCGCGGCGACGCGGGCGGCGGCCGCATCGAGCACGGCATTGTCCGGATGCCGCAGGTCAATGCTGAAGGTAACACGCGACGGCACCACCGATGGCGCGTTCGGTTCGACCGTGACCCGGCCGATGGTGAACTTGATCTCGGCATCGATGGCGCCGATCTGGGCGTGAAGCGCTGCCGCTATCCGCGCGAAAGCAGCCAGCGCATCGCGTCGCTGCTGTTGCGGCAGCGTGCCGGCGTGCCCCTCAGCACCCGCGACCACGCCCTCAAACGTCTTTTTGCCCTGGATGCCGGTGACGACGCCGATAGTGTGGCCTGCAGCTTCCAGCAGCGGCCCCTGCTCGATGTGCAGTTCGAGATACGCCGCGGCCGCAAAGCCGAGCGGCTTGCGCGGCAGGTCGGGAAACGCCGCATGCAACCGGTCAAGTGCTTCGCCGACGCTGATACCGCTCGCATCGCGCACGGCGCGGATCGCCTCGATGCCGCGCACGCCGATAAACGCTTCCGAGCCCATCATGCCGGGCGCGAAGCGACAACCTTCCTCGTTCATCCAGGCGACCACGACCAGATCACGCGCTGGCGTCTCGCCACGCTCCGTGAAAGACACTGCCACCTCAAGCGCGGCCATGACGCCCGCCGCACCATCGAACTTTCCGCCGGTCGGCTGACTGTCAAGATGACTGCCGACGAGGAGCGGCGGCGCGGCGCGATCGCGTCCGGCCAGCGTCAGGAACAAATTACCCGCCGCATCGGTCGCCGCCGTCAAACCGGCTTCCCGCGCCCAGCCGATGACGCGGTGCCAGGCAGCAATCTCGCCGTCGCTCAACGCCTGACGGTTGACGCCGCCGGCCGGCGTCGCGCCGATCTCGGCGAGCGCCATCAACCGCGTCCAGAGTCGATCGGCGTTGATCATGCAAATGGGGGCCATCGATCTATTTGGTGCGCATGATTTGGCCCGGCAGCGCGCGCGGATCGCGCGGCAGCCAGCGGCCGGCCTCGACCTGGGCGATGAACTCGGCCAGCAGCGCATTGAACGCCGCAGGCTCCTCGAGATTGAGGGTGTGGCCAGTTTTCGGGAAAACCGAGAGCCCGCAAGCCGGAATCGTCTTCTTCAGGAAGATGCCCGGCTGCAGGCAGTGATCGTCCTCGTCGCCGACCACCACCAGGGTCGGCACCTGCATCTGTTTCAGTTCGTCCTCGAGATCGTAGAACGAGGGCCGGCGCGCCTGTACGCCGCGCATGGTGTTGGCTGCGCCGCGATCGGAATGGGTGGCGAGGCGGTCGGCGAACTCCTGCCAGCCGCGCGGATCCTTGTTCTGGAACTGCACCCTGCTCGCGCCGAGCGCATAGATCTTCGAGAATTCCCTGGCTCCCTGCTTTTCAAAATTGTCGGCAACTTCCAGCGAAACACCGCGAAAATACTCCTCGTACTCCTTCTCGCAGCCATAGCCGGCGCCGGCGACGGTGAGCGAGCGCGCGCGCTGCGGCGTCCGCAGCCCAAAATGCACGGTGCAGAAGCCGCCCATCGAAAGCCCGACGATGTGCGCCTTGTCGATTTTCAGGGCGTCGAGCACGGCGACGGCATCGTCCGCAGCGATGGCTTGCGAATAGGCATCAACGCTGTCAGGTACGTCCGACGGCGGATAGCCGCGCGCGGCATAGGTAATGCAGCGGTGACGGCGGCTGAAATAGCGCAGCTGCGGCTCCCAGCTCGCGTGGTTGCCGCCGAATTCATGGATAAAGAGGATTGGCGTGCCCTCGCCCGCCTCCTCGACATACAGCTTAACGTCATCCCTGGTGGTGATAACTGACATCGGCAAGACCTTTCAGAATTGCGGCGGCAAATCGTTCAGCGTGCGCGCCTGCGCCACCATCTCCGGCAGCAGCGTGCAGAACTTTTCCACCCAGGACGACGGAACGGAGGTGCTCACCTTCACGAAGCGATCGCCGAAGCGTTGCGTGTGATAGGTGCCCTGGCGGATCATGATGCCCTGCCGGCGATAGCATTCGACCAGGGCTTCGGGACGGATGCCGGCCGCGATGGTTTCCAGCACCAGGAAATTGCCGTGCGAAGGGAAAATCGGCAGCACAAGCCCCTCGATCGCTACCGCTGCCTCCCGGATCATTGCCTTGTTGGCGCGATCGATGCTGCGGACCTTGCTCATCCATTCGCTCTTGACGGCGAGCCCGGCTTGCGCGGCACGCTGGGCAACGACGCTCGCGCCCAGCACGCTGGTCGAGGTCTGCGCCAATTCCTCGAACAGCCTGGGTGCCGCGACCAGAGCCCCGATGCGCAGCCCGGCGAGGCCGAGCCATTTGGAAAAACTCATCGAGACGACGGCGCCTTCCGGTGCCGCATGTAGTGCCGGGGTATGGCCATCGGCGAAATCACGATAGGTGCAATCGTGCACCAGCAGCGCACCGCAATCGCGCGCGATCGCCGCAAAGCTTTCGATCTCCTCGCTGGAATAGCGGATGCCGAGCGGATTGTTGGGATCGACCAGATAGATGATCGCTGTGCGCTCGTCGACATGCGCCTTCAGCGCGTCTGCCGTCAGGCGGTAGTTACAGGCGGGATCGTAGATCGGGATCTCGATCACCTCCGCGCCCTGCTGGCGCGCGAACAGGCACGGCCATTTCCAGGTCGGATCGGTGGTGACGAGCGTTGTGCCTGGCCTGCACCGCGCGCGGCAGATCATCGCCAGCGCATTGACGCCGCCTTCGGTCACGAGCGCTTCCGCGCCGGGCGTGCCGAGATCGGTCACGATCGCGCTGCGCAGCGCCTCGAAGCCCAGCGGCGGCGCATAGGCGTTGAACTCGCCGGCCTCGATGGAGTGCAGCATCGCCTCGCGCACCGCCGGATGGCTTTCGATGTGATTGGTGTTCTGCCCGAGCCAATAGAGGCCCGGCGTCGCCGAAAGCTCGTCGAAATAGCGGTTACGGGTCAGCGCAGTGGATTCAAGCTTGGACATGGCCTTGCGTCTCAGATCACGGAGCCGCGGGCGGCGATGCCGCCGTCGATCGTCACCACGGTGCCCGTGATGTAGCCGGCCTTGGGTGAGGACAGGAACGCGACGAGATCTGCGACTTCCTCTGATGTGGCCGGACGCTTGCCGGGATATTTGTCGAACAGTTCTTCCCAGCGGCCCTCGTCGCCGAGCATGTCGATCGCCTTGCGCTTCATGATCTTGAGCATGCGGTCGGTGGCGACCGGACCCGGATTGACGGCAACGACGCGAACCCCGTGATTGAGGCTGGCCCCGCCGAGCGCTTTGGTAAAGGACATCAGCGCCGCATTACCTGTGCTGCCCGCGATATAGCTCGCATCCCAGTTCTCACCGGAATTGCCGATGATGTTGAGGATGACGCCGTCCTTGCCCTTCATCCGCGGATAGTAAAGACGCGACAGGGTGATGTAGCCGAACACCTTGAGATCGAAGCCGCGGCGCCAGGCGGCGTCGTCGAGAATCTCCAGCGAACCGGCCGGTATATCGCCGGCATTGTTGATCAGGATGTCGATGTCGCCGACTTCTGCCGCGAGTTGCTCCATCGCCGCCGTGCCCGACAGGTCCAGCGCGTGAATCGTCACCTTCACGCCATGGCGGGCTTCGAGATCTTGCTTGGCCGTCAGCATGGCCTCGCCGTTGCGGGCCGCCAGATGCAAATGGCATCCTTCGGCGGCAAACACCTCGGCCACCGCAAGCCCGATGCCTTTCGAGGCGCCAGTGATCAGAGCCGTCTTGTTTCTCAGCTTAAGTTCCACGCCAAATCTCCAGGACGCAATTCAGATATACAAATCTAAGCAATTTGCATACCAAGAGATCCGACGGCTACTTAAAGGCTGCGAGAAAGTCCAGGAGGTTGTCGCCAAGCAGATTGACGTGGTCGCGCATGGTGTTGTGAGCCCGCTCCGGATCATGGGCCAGGATCGCCTGCATGATCGCCTCGTGCTCGCGCACGGTGTCGGCGATCCGGTTCGGCATTCGCGTCACCCGGCGGCGATAGGCCGCCACCTGGTTGCGCAGTTTTCGTGTCTGATCGGCCAGAAAGGCGTTGCGCGAAGCTTCGTAGATCGCCTCGTGGAATTCCTGATTGACGTCATAAAACACATCGATGTCGCCGGTTTCGCCGGCAGCCACAAGCCGTTGATGAATCTCTGATATTTCAATCCCCCAGGCCTGCGACACCCGCCGCGCGGCGAGCCGCGCGCATAGCCCTTCGAGCTCGGCCATCACCTGGAACATCTCGATCAGCGCCTCGGCCTTGATGGCGCGCACGGTCGCGCCCTGACGCCCGCGTAACTCGACCAGATTGTTGGCGGCCATCAGTCGGAATGCCTCCCGCACCGGGGTCCGCGAGACGCCGAAGCGCTGCGCGATCTCCTGTTCATCGAGCCGGCTACCGGGCTCGAGGTGGCCGGCCGCGATCGCCCCTTCGAGCTGTTGGCGCAGGCTCTCCGCCAGCGTCACGCCGGGGATCTGGGCAACGGAAGCCTGCCCATTTTTGGCACGTTTGCCTGCATTCTGTGCACCAAGGATCGTCACATTGTTTCTCCAACCATCCACTGAGTATACAAGATGGCTCAGATTGTTCCAATCAGAAGCCCGGATTCACCCGAAGATGCCAGCGACTCGCCCACATTAGACGCCAAAGCCCGGCAAATTTCATGCCCAATCTGTCGAAAACAGCTCTGGCACACGAGTTGCTAAGCAAAGCGGGAGCGGCCCATCTGCGTATGCGTGAGATGGCCATCATTATACAAAGGGCCCTCCGTGCAGGCTGCGATCCAAACCAAAGACATGCCCATTGCCGGATCGCCGGAGGCTGCAGCGAAGCCCGCACCGCTGCTTGAGCTGCGCGCGCTGACCAAGACGTACGGCGCGGTCACGGCTCTGTCGGGCCTCGAGGCCAGCGTCGCCCCGGGCGAGTTCGTCACCGTGGTCGGCCCCAGCGGCTGCGGCAAGAGCACGCTCTTCAATATCGTCGCGGGCCTGGAAGAGCCGGACGCCGGCGGCATCCTGCGCTTTGAAGGCAACAGCTGCCACGCCGCAAATCTGCTCGGCCGCGTTTCCTTCATGCCGCAGCGGGATCTGCTCTTGCCCTGGCGCAATGTCGTGGACAACGCCATCCTCGCGCTCGAGGTCGAGGGCGTGCCGCGCGCGGAGGCCCGGGCGAAGGCGCTCAAGATGCTGCCCGAGTTCGGCCTCGCCGGTTTCGAGAAGCAGTATCCGCATCAATTGTCCGGCGGTATGCGTCAGCGCGTGGCGCTGATGCGCACGTTTCTGTTCGAGCGCGACCTGATGCTGCTGGACGAACCGTTCGGCGCGCTCGATGCGCTGACGCGCGCGATGATGCAGCGCTGGCTGCTCGACGTCTGGCAAAAATACCGGCGCACCATTCTTTTCATCACCCATGACGTCGACGAGGCGATCTTCCTCGGCGATCGCGTGCTTGTCATGACCGCCCGCCCCGGCTCGGTGAAGCTCGAACAGGTCGTCGATCTGCCGCGCCCGCGCCGGCCGGAGATCGTCACCGCTCCCGAATTCGTCCGCCTCAAGCGCACCCTGCTCGATGCCATCGAGGAGGAGAGCATGAAATCCTTCCAGTCCGCCGTTGCCCAGGAGAAGGCCACGTGAACGTCAAATCAATCAGCCAACCGCCCTCTCCCGCGGCGCGCAGCATCGATCCCGCCGAATGGGAGGCTCGCGTCAAGCTCGCCGCCTGCTATCGCATGGTCGCCAGGCTCGGCATGGACGACCTGATCTACAACCACATTTCGGCGCGCGTGCCGGGACATGAAGACCAGTTCCTCATCAACCCCTACGGCCTGCTGTTCGACGAGATCACCGCGTCGACCCTGGTGAAGATCAACACCAGAGGCGACAAGCTCGACGACACCCCGCACAGCGTCAATGTCGCCGCCTTCGTCATCCATGCCGCGATCCACACGTCGAACCACGACGCCGCCTGCGTGCTGCACACCCATTCCGACGCCAGCGTCGCGGTCTCCGGCCAGGAGAAGGGCTTGCTGCCGCTCAGCCAGTTCGCGATGCGCTTCTATGACCGTCAGGCCTTCCACGACTACGAAGGCGTCGCCATCGATCTCGACGAGCAGGCGCGGCTGGTGCGCGACCTCGGAGTGCACAAGGTCATGTTGATGCGCAACCACGGCATCCTGACCGTCGGCCGCACGCCGGGCGAGGCCTTCATGCTGCTGTATTATTTCGAACGCGCCGCGCGCATCCAGCTGCAGATGCAGTCGGCGGCCGCCGCCGGCGCCGCCCTGGTGATGCCGCCGCACGAAATTTGCGAGAAGGCCGCTCGGCAGTTCTGGGAATTGCAGGGCGACATCCTGGTTCCCGGCGAGCGCGAATGGCCGGCACTGATGCGCCAGCTCGACCGCACCGATCCGTCCTATCGCAACTGATCCTCATACCGACGCCAGGAGTAAACCATGCTGAGCCGACGCCACGCCCTCGCCGCCTTTACCGCCGTCGCGCTGACAGCCGGCTCGCTGCCAACCTCGCTTCCCGCCGCGGCCCAAACCCTCACCAAAGCGAGCCTTCGACTGAAATGGCTGCCGCAGGCCCAGTTCGCCGGCTTCTACGTCGCGCTGGCCAAGGGCTACTACAAGGCCGAAGGCATCGATCTCGCCATCAATCCGGGCGGCCCCAACCTGCTGACTGAAAATCTGGTCGCGACCGGCGCCGATACGTTCGGCCTGTCCGGCGGTACCGACAGCGTGTTCGCCGCGCGCGACAAGGGCCTGCCGATCGTCTGCATCGGCGTTTCGCACCAGATCACGCCGTTCATCTTCGTCACCCGCAAGGACGGACCGGTCAAGACGCTGCAGGACTTCAAGGGCAAGACCGTCACCACCTGGTTCACCGGCGCCAACCACGTGCTGAACGGCATGCTGGCGAAGGAAGGCATCAAGGCCGACGAACTCAAAATCCAGCCGCAGCAGGTCTCGGTGACGCCGTTCGTCGACGGCAATGTCGATGTGATCACGGCGACCTATTACAACGAATTCTACACCATCCAGTCGCGCATGCCGAAGGACAGCCTGAAGACCTTCGTCGCCGAGGACTACGGCATCACGTTCCCTCGCGATACGCTGATCGTCGCGGAGACGACCGCCAAGGAAAAACCCGACCTCGTCAAGGCGTTCCTGCGTGCCTCGATCAAGGGCTGGAAAGACGCCTTCGCCGATCCGAAAGGCGCCGTCGACGCCGTGATGGCCGTTGCTCCGACGCTCGATCGCCCGCAACAGGAGTTCATGCTCACGGAAGTGAAGCGTCTGATGACGGCGGGCAAGGCAGCGCAAAGCGGCCTGTTCTGGATCGACCCCGACGCCGTCAAGACCGCTCACGACTTCTTCCTGAAATACGGCGTGATCTCCAAATCGCTCGATCTTGCCGTCGCCTATGACGCAAGCTTCATCGGGAGCGTGCCTGTTACCGAGCGGTTGCCGTGAGCACCGGTTCGACGGCATCGCTCGTCGAAGACAAGACAGCAGCAGGCTTGCGACCGGCCGGCCTGCCCGGCTGGTTGCGGAAGGCACTGCGTCTGCTGCTCGGGCTAGCCGCCACGGCCCTGATCTGGGAAGCTGCGGTGCTCCTGTTCGGCATCAGGCCCGCTTACCTGCCGCGCCTCAGCACGATCCTGATGGCAATCGCGGCGACGCCCGGTGCCTATGTCAACGGTTTCCTGCGGACGCTTTCCGAAACGCTGATCGGATTCGTCACTGGCAGCGCCTTCGGCGTGCTTACCGGCATCGCCTTCTTTCGCGTGCGGACGCTGCGTGAGATGATCTTCCCGATCTTCGTGGTGTCGCAGACCATTCCCGTCATCGCTTTTGGCGCGCTGGTGGTGCTTTGGTTCGGCAATACCCTGCTCGCCAAGGCGGTGATCGCGTTCTATCTCACATTCTTCCCCGTGACGGTCAACACGCTGCTCGGCCTCGAGACGGTCGATCCCAAGCAGGTGGCGCTGATGAGGAGCTTTGGCGCCTCGAACGGCCAGCTGCTGCTCCGCCTGCAGCTTCCCACCGCGCTGCCGCAGATATTCGTGGCGCTGCGGCTCGCTTCATCGCTCAGCCTTGTCGGCGCGATTGTCGGCGAATGGTTCGGTGACACCACCGGTCTTGGCGTATTGCTGCTGCAGGCCATGTTCACCGAGAACGTGGTCGCGATCTGGGGCGCGCTGCTGGCCTCGGCGCTGCTCGGCACCAGCTTCTACGCCGTCGTCGCCGCGGCCGAACGGCGGCTGGTTTTCTGGAGCGCGGAGCAATGAGCAGCTCGCCCCTCGCCTCTTCTCCACTTGC
Source organism: Bradyrhizobium sp. AUGA SZCCT0431 (assembly GCF_018131065.1). Taxonomy (NCBI): domain Bacteria; kingdom Pseudomonadati; phylum Pseudomonadota; class Alphaproteobacteria; order Hyphomicrobiales; family Nitrobacteraceae; genus Bradyrhizobium; species Bradyrhizobium sp. AUGA SZCCT0431. Next base: position 169,658 of record NZ_JAFCLR010000006.1, read on the forward strand.
CGTGCAACGGGGCATTCTCGGCGCGGTCCTGCTGGTGGTTTGCTGGGAAGGGCTCGCGCGCGGACTGCATCTGCCGTCCTACGTCCTTCCCGCCGTCAGCGAAATTCTGGCCGGCGTCTGGTCCAAGCGCGCGCTGCTGGGTGAGGCCGCGGGCTACACCGTGCTCGAAGCGCTGGTGGGCTACGGGCTCGGCTGCCTCATCGGCATCGGCCTTGCGGTCGCCATCACCATGCTTCCGCCGCTCCGCGCCGTGATCCTGCCTGCAGCCACCGCCATCAACTCGGTGCCCGTGGTCGCCTACTCGCCGCTGATCCTGCTCTGGTTCGGCATCGGCGTGGCGTCAAAGATGGTGATGGTGGCGATGGCGGTGAGCTTCACCGTCTTCCTGTCGACGCTTGCCGGGCTTGATCGTGTCGATCGCCGCGCCATCGATCTGATGCGCAGTTTTGGCGCGGGGCGGCTGAACATCCTGTGGCGCCTGCGCCTGCCGACCGCCTTGCCGCTGCTGCTTGCCGGGATGCGCGTCTCCACCGTCCGCAGCGTCATCGTGGCGATCATCACCGAAATGCTCGGCGCCTATGGCGGGCTCGGCTGGGTGATCTACCAGGCCGTGCTGCAGATCGACTTCGTGCAGGTCTGGGCGGCGATCTTCGTTGCCTCGGCGGCGAGCCTGAGCTTCTTCGGCCTGATCGGCTTTCTCGAACGCAAAGTTCTGTTTTGGACGTGACCCGATGAAACGACAGATGCATCTCGGCCTGTTCATCCTGGGCACCGGCAGCCATGTCGCCGGCTGGCGATATCCAGGCGCGGTGGACAGTTTTCAGGATTTTTCCGCGATTCAGGAGATCGGCCGCATCGCCGAGCGCGGCAAGTTCGACCTGATCTTCATGGGCGACAACCTCTATGCTGACGCTGCCGCGCACCCGTCCTACACGCTGCGGCTCGAACCGCTGACGATGCTGGCCGCACTCTCGACGTCGACCAGCCACATCGGATTGGGCGCCACCGTCTCCACCACCTACAGCGATCCCTTCACGGTCGCGCGCGTGTTCGCCTCGCTTGATCACATCAGCAACGGCCGCGCCGCGTGGAATGCGGTGACGACGGCTAATCCCGCGACCGCCGCCAATTTCGGCACCATTCATCCCGACCACGCCCGCCGCTACGAGATGGCGGGCGAATTCCTCGACGTCGTCAAGGGACTGTGGGACGGCTGGGCGGATGATGCCATCGTCGCCAACCGCATGAGCGGGCTCTACATCGATCCCACCAAGCTGCGCTCGATCGACCACGATGGCGCGTTCTTCAAGGTGAAGGGACCGCTCAACATCGGCCGCAGCCCCCAGGGCCATCCGGTGGTGCTGCAAGCCGGTGGATCCGAGGCCGGCCAATCGCTCGCTGCGCGCACGGCGGACATCGTGTTCTCGGTCGTGCAGGACATCGACGAAGCCAAGGCCGGCTATGCGTCACTCAAGGACCGCCTGTCGGCCTTTGGGCGCAAGGCCGAGGACGTTACGGTACTACCCGGCGTCATGCCGATCGTTGGCCGCACCGACAAGGAGGCGTTCGAGAAGCTCAACGTGCTGCAGAGCTTTGTCAGCGGCAGCAACGCGATCGCCATGCTCTCCGAACGCTTCGGCCGGGACATGTCGGCCTACGACCTGGATGGACCTGTTCCCGACCTTCAGCCGTCGGACGCTTATCACAGCTTCGCCAGCGTCATGCTCGCCAAGGCCCGGCGCGAGAACATGACGCTGCGTGATCTCTATAATCTCACCGCCGCAGCGCGGGGCCATTGGGTGCTGTGCGGCTCGGCAGAGCGCATCGCCGACACCCTGCAGCAATGGTTCGAAGAATACGCAGCTGACGGATTCAACGTGATGCCGCCGTATTTCCACGAGGGTTTTGAGGACTTCGTGCAGCTCGTGGTGCCGATACTTCAGGAGCGGGGCCTGTTCCGCACCGACTATCACGGGACGACCCTGCGCGACCATTTAGGTCTGCAGCGACCGAGGAATGCCTCGTTCCAGGTGTGAAACGCACTTTCGTGGAAGCTGTGCGTCCGCGTTTACGCCAAAGCAAAAGCTACGGCCGACGTCCTCAAAACCTCAAATAGTGGGCGTTGGCTGCGTTCAGTCCGGTTGGGTCATGAAGCCATCGAAGAATGTCGTGAGCGGCCGATAGCCATCGAGCGGCAGAACGTGCGCCACGTACTGGTCTGGCCGCACAACCACCATGCATCCCCGTTCGCGATCGATGCCACGCATCGTGAAGATGTCGTTGTCGCCTGTCAGGTCGGCGCAGAACATTTTTTCGTAGTCGCGAAGTCCATAACGCCCCTTCCCCGGAAGCAGGAAGGACGGCATCGCCTCGATGATGAGCGCGTGATGATGTTGCTGGAAAACCGCGCGAACATCGATCACCGAGTCGATGTCCTTGTTATCAGGGGTGTATTTCCGCACAGGAGAGGCCTGCGCCTCGGCGAGGAAGTCGCACAGGGCCCGGATGCCGGAGTTGGGCGCCGCGGGATCCTCCGCGCCGGCAAAGGCAAAAATGCGCCAGCGGCCGTCCGCCTTGACCGCGTGGCCGAGGTGAACCGGCTTGGCGTCGGCCAGACGGACGACCGGCGCGGAATGAAAGCGCATGCCGATCGTCAGCCCCTCGGCCAGATGCTGATAAGTTGGTTCGCCGGTCAGGAGCGAGGGCCGGTAACGGGCCGCGGTTCCCGCGGTGTAGCGCCCGTGCCTCACGAAATAGCGCTGCGTCTCGGCCGGATCGAACCCCTTGCTCGACGCGAGCAAGGCAGCCCATTCGCGGTCGAAGTCGATCAGTTCCCTGGCGATAGCCTGGCGTTCGGCCGAATAGCTGTGCAGGAGGCTGGGTAGGCAGCGCTTCCGCAAGACTGACGCCAGCTTCCATCCGAGATTGAAGCCGTCCTGCATGGATACGTTCATGCCCTGGCCCGCTTTCGGGCTGTGGGTGTGGCAGGCGTCGCCGGCGATGAACACACGCGGCAGACGTTTCGCGACGTCCGCTTCCGGCACGTCATCGAACTTGTCGCACAGGCGCTGGCCGATCTCATAGACCGACCACCACGGAACCTCTTTCACGTCGAGCGAATAGGGTTTGAAAATGCGCCGCGCCGCCGCGATCAGGTCGTCGGCCGTGATGTTGCGATTGGAAATCCTCTCGCCGGCATCGAGCTTGTCGAGTTCGATATACAGCCTGAAAAGATAGCCGCCTTCCCGCGGGATGATGATGATGCTGCCGTGGTTGGCGGACTGTATCAATGACTTGAAGCGGACATCCGGAAAGTCGGTGACGGCCAGCACGTCCATGACGCCCCAGGCATGGTTGGCGGAGTCGCCGTGCAGCGTGCGCCCGATGCTCGCGCGCACCGTGCTGCGCGCGCCGTCGCAGCCGACAACATAGCGCGCCTTGATGGTCTCGATCTGTCCTTCGTGCGCGGAATCGAGCCGTTCGAGCCTGGCGGTCACCTGATGGGGACCGGCATCGTCGCCGGAGCTGGTCGCAGGGTCGACCTGAAGATCGAGCAGGCGTCGTGCATAATACGGCTCGAGCCGCGACGGCGATTTGCGCATGACGTCGAGGTAAAAATCATGCACCCGCGCCTGGTTAAGGACCACGTGCGGAAACTCCGACAGCCCGTCTTCGGTGTCCTGCACCCATCCGCTGCGGACGATGTTGTCGGGCTGCGCAGGGTCGGGCTTCCAGAAGGTCGTCTCGTTGATCCAGCAGGCTTCCTTCAGCACACGCTCGCTGAAGCCAAAGGCTTCGAACATTTCCATCGTGCGGCAGGCAACGCCATCAGCCTGGCCGCGGAGCAAAGAGCCCGGCTTCTGTTCAACGATGCAGGTCTTGATATCGGGAAAGGCGGAGAGTTGAGCCGCCAGCGTCAGCCCGGCCGGACCGCAGCCGACGATGAGGATGTCGACCTCCGCCGGAATGGCGCCGGCAGATCCTGACGCAACAACCCGTTGTGCAGGGTCTTGAATCTCGGGGTCGCCGGGTTCGAATCCGTTCAGATGAAATTGCACGAAACCCTCCCCGCGCCTGACGCGACTTCCGGGCCATCAGCTTGCTGGGGCTCTAAAAAGCCGTTGCCGAATTTAATCAGTATGCTTATTATCAGTATACTTGTCAAGCGAACTACCTGGAGGGTTTTGGTGACCGAGAACGACGACAAGCCGGGGCACCTGGCGCGCCGGTTCCAACAGATTGCGGTGGCGGTCTTCCATGCCGCGGTCGAGGAAGCCGGCTATGACCTCACCCCCGTTCAATACGCAGCGCTCACCACCATCGGGACGCAACCGGGAATCGATCAGGCGACGCTTGCCGGGCTGATCGCCTATGACCGGACGACCATCACCGGTGTTGTGGATCGGCTGGTGCAGAAAGGCTTGTTGGTTCGGCAGGCTAGCCGCACCGACAGGCGCGCCCACGCGTTGCAGATCACCGATGAAGGACATCGGACCCTCGACGGGATAGAGCCGGCAGTCGAGGCCGCGCAGCGGATCATACTGGCTGGCCTGTCCAATGCCGAGGCCGCGACACTCATGCGGCTCCTGCGCAAGGCCATCGCTGCGGGCAATGAACTAAGCCGCGCGCCGCAGCAAACCGCTTTGACAGATGCCGCCAGAAAGAAATAGCTTTCGTTCGTCAGGCAGCGACGACAGGAAGCCCACAGTCCCCTACTCGGCGCGCGTGCTGACAAGCCGTAATCCGGTCGTTTCCTGCCGACGTCCAGCTTGAATCGCACCGACTGCTGTCTTTTTGGCCTACTGCTTAATCCGTGATCGCTGGCGCGCGAATCTTTCGAGAATAGAACGCGGCGCTCCGCGCCAGTCGTAAGCACACCCCGCTCTTTATTAGCACCGGCCCAGGACTCCTTATTTTCCCACCCAAGCACGAAAATTGCATAGAACGGCCCTGCCTGCCTGCACAGCGAGCAACGCCATGAACCTGATCAATCTGGACATCCGCATGCTGCGTTCGCTGATGTCGGTCGTCGAAACCGGCAGCATCACCGAGACGGCGCGGCGGCTTGGTCGTACCCAGCCCGCGATTACCCTTCAGCTACAGCGGCTGGAGGAGCTCACCGGAAAGGCGATTTTCATCCACGAGGGCCGCCGGCTGTTTCTGACGGCGGAAGGCGAGACGGTCCTGAGTTACGCGCGATCGATCGTCGGATTTCACGACGAAATGTTGTCGCAACTCGCCTCTCCGGACATCGAGGGTCACGTGGTGCTCGGCACCCCGGACCTCTATGCCGCCTTCATGCTCCCCTCGATCCTGAGGATTTTCCGCAAAGCCTTTCCGCGCGTTCAGCTCGAGCTGAACTGCTCTCTTTCGACACCACTCGTCGGATGCGTGAAGCGCGGCGAAGTCGATATCGCGCTGGTGACCCGGATGAACGATTTCACTGGCGGACAGGTGGTGCGGCAGGAGCAGTTAGTCTGGATGACCGGAGAGCAATCCACGGCGCATAACGAAAAGCCGATCCCCCTGGCGCTGCTGCCGCCGGGCAATATCTTTCGCGACCATGCGATCGAGCGGCTGGAAGCATCAAGACTCCGATGGCGCATTGCCTGCGTCAGTCCCAGCGTCGGCGGTCTGCAGGCCGCCGCCTTCGCCGGCATGGCGGTCACCGTCCTCGGCCGCTCCGCACTGGTGCGCAACATGCGCGAGATCGGCGACAAGGAGGGGCTGCCGACGCTGCCGAAGGTCGATCTCCTGCTGTACAAGTCTCCGACCGCGACATCAAAGGCCGCGAGCGCCCTGCACGACTACCTCGCACACTATCTCAATCTCGAAGACGAGCTCCTGCTGGGCAAGGAGCTTCCGCTATCCGAAAACGACAGCAGCCCCAGCCGATCAGCTCATCTGGGGCCGAAACTCGGTCCAGGGCCTCGCCCGCTCGAAGGCAGCGGCGATGCGGATGATGAGCCCCTCATCGAGCCACGGCGCGATAATCTGAAGTCCAATCGGAAGCCCGTCGCTGTCGAAACCACAAGGAATCGTGGCGGCAGGCAGCCCGGTCAGATTTATCGGCCAAGAGAACGGCGACCAACCTAGGTGGCGGTCGACGGCAACACCGTCGACTTCATCGACCCCAAGTGCGCCGGCCGGAAATGCCGTCACGGCCACCGTCGGCGTGACGATCGCATCGACCTTGCTAAACATTTCCAAAAACGAGCCGCGCAGGCTGTTGCGGCGATAGCTGGCCTCGACATATTGGACGCCGCTATAGGTTGTTCCCTTTGCCACGACGTCACGGTAGTCGCCATCCGAGCCTGCGAGCGCGCTGGCGTCGCGGGCCGCGACGGCTGCGGCCTGCTCGGTGTAAGCGATCGGCTTCAAGATTCGTTCGAGCATATCAGGTTCGAAATGAACGCAATCCGGAACGATGCCGGCGCCAAGCGAACCGAGCGTCTCAACCGCCGACTGAAAGGCCTTGCGAATGTCGGGCGCCACCGCCGCATAACCGAAGTCGACACTGCTTCCGATCCTGATCCCGTCGAGCTTTACCGCTATGGCGTCAAAGCTGCGCGCCGGCACCGGCAGGCTGGCGGCATCACGCAGATCGTGGGCCGCGATCACTTCGAGAAGCAGGGCCGCGTCGGCGACCGTACGCGCAATCGGTCCGGTATGTGCGAGCGACGCCCATGACGGCGGCGCGAAGCCCGGCGACCTCGGAACCAGCCCAAAGGTCGGCTTGATACCGACCACGCCACAGAAGGAGGATGGCACGCGTATCGATCCAACTCCGTCGGTGCCGATCGCGAGCGGACCACATCCGGCAGCGACCGAGGCCGCGGCCCCGCCACTCGATCCGCCGCTGGTTCGTTTCGTGTTCCAGGGGTTGCGCGTGATACCGGACACCGGGCTGTCGGCCGTCAGCTTGTAACCGGATTCGCAGGTCGTGGTCTTGCAGGTCACGATTGCACCTGCCGCTTTCAACGCCGCAACGACCGCGCCGTCGACGGTCGGTACCAGATCCCTGTTGGCGGGCGCGCCTCCGAGCGCGCGCACACCGGCGACATAGACGAGGTCCTTGATGCTGACCGGCACGCCGGTCAGTTTGCCTGCCGGCTGTCTGGCGGACCAGGCAGCCGTCGCCACGTCAGCCGCCTTGCGCGCCTGATCAAAAGTCTCGGTCACGACCACGTTGCAGGATGCATTGGTCAGTTCCAGTGCGGCAATCACATCCTCGATCACGTCGCGCGGCGTGAACCGCCTGGTGCGATAGCCCTCCAGTAATTCAACGGCTGACAGCCTGGCCAACGCATTGACTTCAGTGGCGCCGTCGGCGCGGGCCTTTCCAGCTTTCACGGCAACCTCACAACGTCTGGAGAGCGGCCGCTATGGCCTTCTTTGCCATCACAGTCACGAGATGGGCGCGGTATTCCGCATCCGCGTGGATATCGGAGCTGAGGTTTTCCGAACTCACCTTGATGGCGGCGACTGCACCTGGCGTGAACGAGCCTTCGAGCGCAGCTTCCATCGCTCCGACGCGAAACACGCCAGGCCCCGCCCCGGTCACTGCGACCCGGACCTTTCCGGCCTTCTTCGCCGCACAGACGCCGACGACCGCATAGCGCGACGCCGGGGATTTGAACTTGGCATAGCCGCCGGCCGTCGGTACCGGGAAACGCAGCGCCGTAATGATCTCGCCCGGTTCGAGCGCCGTTTCAAACAGCCCGCGAAAGAACGCGTCGGCGGCGATCTCCCGGCGATCGGTCACCACAATCGCATCGAGCGCGAGCACGGCGGCCGGATAGTCGGCCGAGGGATCGTTGTTGGCGACCGAACCGCCGATCGTGCCGCGGTTGCGAACCGCGGGATCGCCGATACCAGCGGCGAGACTGGCCAACAGCGGGATCTTGCTGCGCACCAGTTCTGATTCCGCGACATCGACATGCCTGGTCATCGCGCCGATCGTCAGGACATCGTCCTTGAAGGAAATCCCCGACATCTGCGGGATCTTCGACAGGTCGATCAATGCTGCCGGCGCTGCCAGCCGCTGCTTGATGGTCGGCAGCAACGTCATCCCGCCGGCCAGTGGCATGCTGTCTGCCACACCGCCAAGCAGCACCGACATCTCGTAAAGCGTGCTCGGCCTGTGAAATGCAAATGATCTCATTTCGACTTCTCCTACTCTGCGGCCTGCGGCATCGCGGCATTCTGAATGACGCGCCAGATCCGGTTCGGCGTCGCCGGCATATCGACATGCATCACGCCAAGATGTGACAAGGCATCGATGACGGAGTTGATGACGGCCGCGGGCGAGCCGATGGTGCCAACCTCGCCGCAACCCTTCACACCCATCGGTGTGTGCGTACACAGCGTGGAATGGGTCTTGATCGTCATGTTCGGCAGATGATCGGCGCGCGGCATGGTGTAGTCCATGAACGATCCTGACAGCAGCTGTCCCGAGACGTCGTCATAGACGGCGTTCTCATAGAGCGCCTGGCCGACACCCTGAACGATGCCGCCATGCAGCTGGCCTTCGACGATCATCGGGTTGATGACGGTGCCGACGTCGTCGACCGCGGTATATTTCTCCAGCGTCACGATCCCGGTCTCGGGATCGATTTCGACCTCAGCGATGTGACAGCCGCCGGGATAGGTGAAATTGACGGGATCGTAATAGGCCTGCTCCTCCAGCCCGGGTTCGAGGATTTCGAGCGGATAATCGTGCGGCACATAGGCGGCGCCCGCGATTTCCTGAAACGTCTTGCTGCGGTCGGTACCGGCAACCGAGAAGACGCCGGCCTCGAACTGAATGTCCTGCTCACTGGCCTCGAGCAGGTGGGCAGCAATCTTCTTGCCTTTGACGACCACCTTGTCGCTGGCCTTCGAGAGCGCGGCGCCGCCGACCACCAGCGAACGCGAGCCATAGGTGCCCATGCCGAATTGCACACGGTCGGTATCGCCGAACACGATGTCGACATTGTCGAAGGCCACCCCGAGCTTTTCCGATACGATCTGCGCGAAGGTGGTCTCGTGACCCTGGCCGTGATTGTGGGTTCCGATCAGTACGGTCACCTGCCCGGTCGGATGCACCCGCACCGTGGCGCTTTCGTAGAGACCGCCGCGGGCGCCGAGCCGGCCGGCAAAGCGCGACGGCGCGAGACCGCAGGCTTCGACATAGGTCGAATAACCCAGCCCGCGGAACTTGCCGTCGCGTTCCGACGCCGTCTTGCGTTCCGCAAAGCCGGCGACATCCGCCGCCACCAGCGCCCCCTCAAGGCAACCCATCGGATCGCCCGAATCATATTCGACCAGCACGGGCGTCTGGTACGGATAGGCTTCCTTGGGGATGATGTTACGACGGCGCAGTTCGACGCGATCGATGCCCATCTCCTTGGCCGCGACATCCACCAAACGCTCGACCACGAAGGTCGCTTCCGGCCGCCCGGCGCCGCGATAGGCATCGACCGGCACCGTGTTGGTGAAGACCACCTTCACGTTGCAATAGATCGCGGGCGTGGTGTAGACGCCGCCGAGCAGCGGCCCATAGAGGTTGGTCGGGATGTTGGGGCCGAAGGTGGAGAGATAGCCGCCCATATTGGCGAGCGTGACCACCTTCAGCGCCAGGAATTTGCCGTTCTCGTCGAGCGCGAGTTCAGCCTCGGTGACGTGATCCCTTCCGTGGCGGTCCGAGACAAACCCTTCCGAACGGTCCGCTACCCATTTGACGGCGCGGCCGACGCGTTTGGCCGCCCAGGTGATCACGGCCTCCTCGCCGTAATGGAATTGCTTGACGCCAAACCCGCCGCCGACATCAGGCGCCACCACGCGCATTTTCTGCTCGGGAATCTTGAGCACCAGTGCGCTCATCAGGAACCGCACCACGTGCGGAAACTGGCTGGTGGTCCACAACGTATAATGGCCGGTGCCGCCATTATACTCGGCAATCGCCGCGCGCGGCTCCATCGGGTTGCCGATCAGGCGATTGTTGACGAGGCTGAGGCGCGCGACATGCGCGGCCTTCCTGAACGCAGTCGCAACCGCGGCCTTGTCGCCGAGCTCCCAATCGCAGCAGAGGTTGTTCGGCACGTCGTCGAACAGTTGCGGCGCGCCAGGGCGAACGGCCTCGAGCACGCCGACTACCGCCGGCAGCACGTCATAGTCGATCACCACCGCCTCCGCGGCCGCGCGCGCGAGTTCCAGCGTATCGGCGATCACGAAGGCGACCATGTCGCCGACGAAGCGCACCTTGCCCTGCGCCAGCATCGGAAACGCCGGCTCCTTCATCGGCAGGCCGTCCGAGCCGTGGATGCCCCAGCCGCACGGCAGCGAACCGAGCCCGTCGGCGGCGACGTCGGCGCCGGTGAGCACGGCCTCGACGCCCGGCATTGCCAGCGCCGCCGTCTTGTCGATGCCACGGATGACAGCATGGCCGTGCTGGGAGCGAATGAACACGCCGAACGTCATGTCGGCGCGCTTGACGTCGGCGACGTAATTGCCGCGGCCGGTCAGAAACCGGAAATCTTCCTTGCGGCGGGGCGCGGCGCCAATTCCGATAATGTTGGACATGGCTATTCTCCGATCCCTGACGCGTTCATGGCGGCTGCACCGGCCAGCACCGATGCCACGATGTTCTGATATCCAGTGCAGCGGCAGATATTGCCCTCGAGGCCATGGCGGACTTCGGCTTCCGTCGGCGCAGGGTTCTTCGCGGTCAGCGCCACTGCAGTCATCACCATGCCGGGCGTGCAGAAGCCGCACTGCAGGCCGTGATTTTCATGAAATGCCTGCTGCATCGGATGCAGGGCGTTCGAGCCGCCCGGCCCCGACAATCCCTCGATCGTCGTCAGTGTGCCGCCGTCGAGCATCGGCGCGAGCAGAGTGCAGCTCTTCACCGCCTCGCCGTTGAACAGCACGACGCAGGCGCCGCACTGGCTGGTGTCGCAGCCGACATGGGTCCCTGTCAGGTTGAGGTTCTCGCGCAGCAATTCGGTGACCAGCGTCGCGGGCTCGACATCGACCGTCCGGGGCCGGCCGTTAAGCGCAAAACTGATTTTCATCTGGCATCTCCGGGGCTGGGGCTGACATCAGGCAAGAACGCGGGCGCGGCCGGCCGACCAGGTGGCAAGCAGCATATCGCCGACATCGAAGGGATCGCGGAAGAAGGTCCGCTCCGGGATGTAGGCGACAAAATCCTCGTCAGGCAGCGTGTCGAGCATGACCTTGACGAACGATCCCTGGTACTCGATGGCGACGACGCGGCTCGGCAGCGCCGTCGCGCCATCGCCGAGACCGCCGGCGTCGACCCGCATCAGTTCGATATCGTCACGCCGCACCGCCAGATCGATCCGGTCGCCGACGGAAATTCGCGTATCGGCACACAGTCCGACCTGGATTCCGCTGCGGTTCGGCTGCGACAGTACGACGTGGCCGTCGCCGATCTTCTCGACCTTGCCGGACAGCACATTCTGCCCGCCGAGGAATTCAGCAACGTAGCGGTCCCGCGGGTAGGCGTAGACGTCGCGCGCCGGCCCCGATTGCTTGATCTTGCCCTTCTCCATCACTACGACGATATCCGCGAGTGCGATCGCCTCGAGCTGGGTATGGGTGACGTGAATGAAGGTGATACCGAGTTCGCGCTGCATCCGGCGCAGCTCCTGGCGCATCTGCACCCGAAGCTGCTCGTCCAGTGCCGACAATGGCTCGTCAAGCAACAGCACCCGCGGTTCGGTAATCGCCGCGCGCGCCAGTGCCACGCGCTGTTGTTGTCCACCCGACAGATTGGCCGGGAGGCGGTCCGCCAGCTCGGTCAGGCGCACCTTATCCATCATCAGGTCGGCGGCTTTGTAGCGCTCGGCCCTGGATTGGCCGCGCACCCGCAGCGCAAAGGCGATGTTATCGCGCACGTTCAGATGCGGAAACAACGCGTAGGACTGGAACATCATCGCAGTGCGCCGCTCGACCGGCGCCATTCCGGCGACATTCTCGCCGCCGATCACGATCTCGCCCGCGGTCGGATCCTCGTGACCCGCAATCATCCGCAGGATCGTGGTCTTGCCGCAGCCGGAGGGCCCGAGAAAGCAGCAATAGGCGCCGTCGGGGATCTTGAGGTTGACACCATCGACCACGTTGGTCGTGCCGTCATAGCTCTTGCAGAGACCTGCCAATTCGATATCGCCGGCGCCTGCGCGCATTCCGAAGCCCTCAGTGCGTTGTCGCGCGCACGCCGCGGCGCTTGTTGATGAAAACAATGGCGGCGATGCAGCCGCCGATGATCGCAAAGGACACGATCGTGGTGACGGTGCCGAGCGCATACAGCGACGGCGAGGTCACGTTGAGCGTCATGCTCCAGATTTCGAGCGGCAGGGTGTTGAGCGAACCCGCGGTCTGCAGCGTGCGGGCGAACTCATCGTAAGACAGCGTGAAGCCGAACAGCGCGACCGCGACCAGGCCGGGCGCCAGCACCGGAATCACCACCAGCCGGATGGTCTGCCAGCGGGTGGCACCGAGATCGCGGGCCGCCTCTTCCCATACGCTGTTGAAGCGGGACATCACGGCGAACATCACCAGCACGCCGAACGGCAGCGTCCACGACAACTGCGCACCCAGCGCGGAGGTGTACCAGCTCGCGTTGATGCCGAGCCACTGAAACAACAGACCGATGCCAAGGCCGAGCACCAGCCCAGGCGCCACCAGACTGCCGATCATCAAATAGAACACGAAGGTGTCACCGAAGAAGCGGCGGCGGAACGCCAGCCCCGCCATCAGCGACACGACCAGTGTAATCACCGTCACCAGTGCCGCCAGCTTGATCGAGCGGTCGAACGATCCCTTGACGTCGCCGGTACGCACCTGCGTAAACAGGTCGACGAACCAGTGCAGCGAATGGCCTTTCATCGGAAACACCAGCCCGCCGCGGATATCCTGGAACGACAGGATGTAGATGCAGATCATCGGCCCGTAGAGTGCGGCCACATAAAGCGTGAAAACGGCCGCGAGCGCGTAGAACGTCCAGGGGCGGCGATCGCCGCGCGTGACAGCGGGGACACGCCGGGTTCTGACCATAGCCATATCAGCCTCGCCGAGAGCGACCGTCATTGCGTGATCTCCCGGCGAATATCGACGACGCGCAGGATCAGGGCGATGACGGCAATCAGAACCACGGTCAGCAGCACGGCGCTGGCCGCAGCGATCGGATATTGCAGCACGCCGACGTTCTCGTAGAACGCGCTGACGACGGAAGCCGACCCGCCGCCGGACATCACCTTGACCACAAAGAAGTCGCCCATCACGATCGAAATCACGAAGGTCGATCCCAGCGCGATGCCGCTCTTCGACATCGGGATGATGATGTAGCGCATCACGTCGAGGCGGCTGGCGCCGGCGTCGAGCGCCGCCTCCACCACCCGCTTGTCGATGCGCGCCAGCGAATTGAAGATCGGCACCACCATGAAGATCGTCAGCTGGTGGACATAGGCGATGACGACCGCGAGACCGGAATAGAGCAGCACTTCCAGCGGTTCGCGGATCAGGCCGACGCCGAGCAACGCCGAATTGACGAGTCCTTCCTTTCCAAGCAGCGGAATCCAGGAAATCATCCGGATGATGTTCGAGGTCCAGAACGGAATCGTGCAGATCAGAAACAAGCCGATCGCGAGCAGCTGATTCTTGACGTGAAAGACAAGGAAATAAGCGACCAGAAAGCCGATGATCAGGGTAAACAACCAGGTCAGCACCGCGAACTTCAGCGTCGCGACATAGAGATGGAACGTCTGCGCCGATGTGAGTACGTCAGCGTAGTTTGCCAGCGTGAACGTCGGCAGCAGCCCGCCAAAACCGTCGGTCTCGAAGAAGCTCGCGACCAGAACGACAAGGGTCGGCAGCAGGAAAAACGGGACCAGCACCAGCATCAGCGGTGTCACGTAGAGCCATGCGCTCAAATTTGGTTGCCGCATCACCTGGCCTGACTGGACTTCATTCTGGATCTCCGGGGGCTAGCCATTCGAGCTTGCCGGCGCTCGGGCGGCGCCGGCGAGCTAATTCGCCTCAAGCGATCTTGAAATCGTTCCAGCGCTTGTTCATGTAGGCCGCCTCGTCCATCAGCGTATTCCAGCAGGAGATGTTCTTGACGCGATCGAGGAATGAACCGCCGTCCCGCTTGGTGCCGGTCTTCTCCATCGGCACGCCGTAGGGATCGTTGATGACAGAGGGTGCCGGCTTGCCGTCGTACCAGAAGTCCCACTCCGCCGCGGTCAGGAACTTCTTGGCCGTCGATGGCACCGGGCTGTAATAGCCGTAGCGTCCGACGAAGCCGCCCTGCCAGCCCGAGAGATACCAGTTGAGATAGTCGTAGGCGGCGCCAAGCTTCTTGCCCGACAAATGCTTCATCAGGCCCATGCCATTACACCAGCCGCGATAGCCTTCCTTGCCGTTCTTGACGTTGACCGGCGCATAGACGCAGGGAATTTCCTTGACGCGGACGGCGGCGACCGCCGGCGACCACATCGACTGGATCACCACCTCACCTGCCGCCATCAACTGCACCGACTGGTCGAAGGTGGTCCAGGTCGCACGGAACTGCCCCGCCTTCTTCAATTCGATCAACTTGTTGCAGGTAAAGTCGATCTCCTCCTTGGTCATGTTGCCCTTGTTGCCGTACTTGATCAGCCCGGCGCTTTCGAAGCACAACGCTGCGTCCATGATGCCGATGGCGGGAACGTCGAGGATGGCCGCCTTGCCCTTGAACTTCGGGTCGATCAGGTCCTTCCACTCGGTGATTTCGCGGCCGACGAGATCGGGACGATAGCCGATCGAGTCCGCATTATAGACCTGCGGCAGGAAGGTCGCCCATTCCGTCACGCCGTCGTTCAACTCGGTCGAATTCGGCTTGGCGATATACATCGCCTCATAGGGGGAAATGCCCTGCCGCGGAATCTTGTGGCCGTCGATCTCGCCCTTGGTGAAGATCGGCAGGATGTTGTCGAACTCCCTGATCTTCTTGACTTCGATGCCCTGGATCACGCCGCGCTTGGCGGCGAGCTTGGCCTGCCATCCCTCGAGGTCCGCGATATCCACCGAGTCCGGCTGGCTGATGAAGCGGTTGATCGAGGCCGACGTATCGAGGTTCTGCATCGTGACCTTGAAGCCAAGGTCCTTTGCCGCCTGATCGCCGATCGCCTTGACCACCGAGTAGGAGACGCCGACATGCCGGAGTTCGATGTCCTTGATCTCTTGCGCCCAGATCGTCGGGAAGCCGCGAAACGCGTCGGAGCCTACGGCTGCGCCGGCCGCAGCCGCACCAGCTTTGAGAAGTGCCCGCCTCGAAAGGCCTTTCTTCTTTACCGGAAGCTTGGACGAACCGGCCTTCGCAACGTCCTTGTCGTCATCAAACATGGTTTTCTCCGTTCGCGTATTGGTTGACCAGCCTGCACCCCAACCGGCTCGTTCGTTTGCGCGACCGTGTTGATGATGAAGCGTAGCGAGGGAGAAATCCGATTGTAAAATCGGAAGTTAAAATTCCACGTATAAGGACGACTAATGTAAATCGCGGCCTGCTCAATGTGGCAGCATGCTGATCTATAATTTGACCTTTACTTTGGAGAACCGTGGACGGCCGATGAGCAGATGACGGAGGCTGCCTGACGTCGTTTCAACATCTTATATCGTCGTTTGCGACGTTAACGGTCCAACCAGGCATGTCGAAATTCAGGATCGCTACCGTCGTCAGAAACTGAGTTGAACCTTCATGGACGCCCACGGTGCAACTGCGGTCGCGGTCGAGGAAGCGGCAGATCAATCGACGCCAGTCCGGAGAATCGCCAGTGCGAGGGCCTGGGCGCGGGGGACGATGCTGTCGAGCTCGAGATACTCCTGCGCGGTATGGGCATTGCCGCCAACCGGGCCGACTCCGCAAATCGTCGGGGTGCCGACGCTCGCGGTGAAGCCGGAATCGGCGCAACCGCCGGCGAACTCGCCCTGCAGGTCAGACAAACCGGCGTCCTTCGCCGCTCCGCGATAGATATCGAACAGGATTTTCGACGTCTCGCTCTGCACCACCGGCAGGAATTCGCCGTTGATGTGCAGCTTCGCCGTCGTGCCCGGCACCGTCGACGTGGCGATAATCGCCTCGATCGCCGCCAGCGTGGTGGCGCGATCGGCGGGATCGATGTAGCGCATGTCGATCTGGCCCTCGGCATACGGCGCAGTGGTGTTGACCGACTGGCCGCCAGCGACCAGCCCGACATTGAGGGTGATGCCTTTTGCAAGATCGGTCAAAGCATGGATCTGCACGATCTTGTGCGCGAGCTCGCCAATCGCGCTGATTCCTTCCGCAAAATTGCCGCCGGAATGCGCGGCCTTGCCTGATATCTCGAAGCGCATGAACACGCCACCCTTGCGGCTGGTGACGACGTTGCCGGTCGGTCGGCCGGGCTCGGAATTGTACACCGCACGCGCTGCACGGCCTTCTCGCTCGATCACCGGCCGCGACGACGGGGAAGCGATCTCCTCGTCAGCGGTGAGCAGCAGCTTGATCGGGCACGGCGCGCCGCCGAATTTGTGGAATGCCGCGGCGACGAAGGCGTTGATCACCAGACCGGCCTTCATGTCGGCAACCCCTGGCCCATAGGCCCTGCCGCCCTCGATGGTGAACGGCCGGCGCGCCACCTCGCCCTTGGGAAACACCGTGTCGCGATGGCCCATCAACAAGACAGGCTTTTCGTTGCTGCCCGGCTCCGTCACCAGCGCATGGACGGCATCGCCGAACACGTCATGAGGTTCGCGCCACGCCTCGATGCCGTGCGCGGCAAAATGCTGCTCGAACCGCGCGCCCACCGCATCGACGCCCGCCTTGTCATAAGAGCCGGAATCGATATTCACGACGTCGCGCAACAGATCGATCATGGTTTGCTTTTGCGACGCGATCCATTCGGTGATCTGCGCTTCGGTACTGGCGGGCATGGCAGTTCCTTCGTAAACCTATCCAAGTTGCAGCATTCGAGGCGCCCCCTCGAGTCGCTCTCGTTTCTTACAGCGCCAATTCCTAAAGTGCCATTCTTATAGCGCCATGGCGACGGCGTTGTTTGACACGCCCGTCTTCATCATCATGCGGGCAATCGCCTCGCCAATCACCACCGTGGTGAAATGGGTGTTGGCTCGGCAATCGGACGGCATGATCGAAGCATCCGCCACGCGTAGCGCTGCGATGCCCTTCACGGTGCCATCCGGATTCACGACGCCGTTGGCGTCGTTGAAGCCCGCCATGCGGCACGAACCGGCGGCATGCTGGATGTCGCCGGTGTCGCGGCGGAGCAGCGCTTCGAGTTCCCCGTTCGGCAGCGCCGCGGCTTGCGGCAGCGTCAGATCGGTATCGATCAGGCGAATCCAGTCGCTGATGCCAGCCAGCGCCGGCTGGGTGGTGAGCACAGCCAGTCGCTTCACCGCATCGACCATGCGCAGCAGATCACGGTCATCGGCTAGCATGTTTTCCTCGACGATCGGATCGATCGACGGATCGGTCGAAGCCAGCTTCAAATTGCCGCGCGAATAGGCGTTGAACAGCCCCGCACCGATGGCGCCGGGGTTGCCGATGCCGCGATGGTTGAAAGCAATCAGGATCATGTCGCGCTTGCCGCCATCCGCAAGCCCGGACGAATACGTCACGCAGCAATTGGTATGACGCGTATCCGGATCTGTCGGCCGAAATTCCTCTCGCAGCTGTATGGTGGCGCGAAACAGCGGATGGTCGAAGAAATGCTTGCCGACCGGCAGGTCGCGCTCGACCGCGATGCCCATCGCCTTCAGTTCGTCGGCCGGGCCGATGCCCGAACGTAGCAATATCGCCGGGCTATGGATGGCGCCGGCGCACAGCACGATCTCGCGCCCCTTGATCTCGAAACTGCCCTGCCCTTCGATCTGAACCAGCACGCCGGTGGCCTGGCCGTCCTTGATCAAGAGGCGATCGACCAGCGCGTGCCCCCGGATTTCCAGGTTGCCACGGCCGCGCGCCGGTTCAAGATAGGCTTCATTGGTGGTAACGCGGCGGCTGTCGCGGCTGTTGATCGGATAGCAGGCGACGCCCTCGCCATCCGGTCCGTTGAGATCGGCACACCAAGGATATCCCGTTGCCAGCGCGGCGTCGCGGAGTCCACGATCGATCGGCCCCCATTTCTCCGGCGGCGCGCGGTAGACGGGCAACGGCCCGCCGCGGCCATGACCTGCGCGGTCGCCGAACTCGAAATCATCCTCGATGACCGAAAACAGAGGCATCACCTCTTTTGCCGACCACCCGGTGCAACCGCCGGCCGCCCATTCGTCGAACGCGTCAGCCACACCGCGGATAGCGATCTGGCCGTTCATCATCGAACTGCCGCCGAGGCCCTTGCCGCGCCAGTAAAAGCGCGCCTCCTGCCCCGCCACCCGGCGCGTCAGCAGGTTAGGCCACTGCCATTTCTCCTGATATTCGCGCATGTGAATGATTGGAATCGGATTCGGCGTCCGGACTTCCCAGGGCGCCTCATCGGCGCGCCAGTCGAGGCCAGCTTCCAGCAGCAGCACACGCCTGGCAGGATCCTCGGAGAGCCGGGCGGCAACCGCGGCGCCGGCGGAACCGCCGCCGACTACAATGACGTCATACATGGCGTTACTTCTCGATGTTCCAGAAAATCGGAATCGCGGAGGGTATCAAACCGCGCAGATTGGCGCGATAGGCCGCCGGCTGAGCGAACTGTCCCCACGGAATGCCGGGTGCCTGATCGTACATCACGGTCTGGATCTCGGCAGCAATCTTCTTGCGATCCTCCTCGGCGGGTGCCTTCGCAAAGGCGTCCAGCAGCGGAGTGATGCGCGGATCGCACTGCCAGCCCGTGAAGTCGGCGCAGTTGAACGCCACCATGACGTTGGTCAAAGGTGACGCCAGATCGAAGCCGCCGGCGTGAACCCCATAAACGCTCCAGCCCTCCTTCTTGGTACGACGGGCAAGCACCGAGGCCCAATCCATCACCTGCAGATCGACATTGAAGCCGGCCTGCTTCAGCTTCTCTGCAAGGACCTGTGCCGAAATGCGCGGCGCCTCGAGGTCGCTGGCTTGCATCACGATCACAGGCTCGCCGGCATATTTCGTGGCCTTGAGCGCCGCGCGCGCCGCCTCGACCGACGGATTTGCGGCAGCTTCGGTTCCGGCCTTGCTGTCATAGGTGGTGCCGCAGGTGAAGAAGGTTGCACAAGGTGTGGCGTATTTGGCATCGAGGCCCAGCCCGTCCATCACCTCGCGCTGATCGACCAGCTTCCACAGTACGCGCCGGATAGCCGGATCGTCGAACGGCTTCTGCGTGGCGTTCAGGCGATAGGCGCCGGCAAACATGTTGCCGCCGGTGAAATTGACGACCTTGACGCGGGCGTTCTTTTCCAGAACCGGCAGCAGATCGAACGGCGCGTACTGCATGTAATCGACTTCGCCGGTCTGCAGCGCCGACGCCGCGGTGGATCCATCCGGAATGACGCGAATTTCCAGCGTATCGATGTTGACCCGTTTGCCGCCGGCCAGGAAGTCGGCGGGTTCGGAACGCGGCACATAACCGGCGAACTTCTTCAAGATCATGCGGTCGCCGGTGCGGTGATCGGCCTTGCTGTAGACGAACGGGCCGGAACCGACGATTTCGGTGATGCGTTGATCGGCCGGCGTCTTGGCCACCCGCTCAGGCATCATGAAGGCCACGGGGCTGACGGGATTTCCGAGCGCATCGATCACGAGGCCCGAAGGTTCTTTCAGCGACAGCACGAACGTCTTGGCGTCAGCAGGCTCGAGCGAAGTGGTGATAGAGAAGATTCGTCGGCCAAGCGCGTTGCGCTGTCCCCAGCGGCGCAGCGAAGCGACGCAATCCGCTGCCGTGACCGGCTGGCCGTCATGCCATTTCAGGCCGTCACGCAGTGTGAACGTGTAAACCAGGCCATCCGGCGAAACCTTCCAGTCCTGCACCATCTGCGGCTTGATCTCACCCTTGGTGTCCTTTGCGAACAGGGTGTCGAACACC
The DNA here is from genome assembly GCF_018131065.1 of Bradyrhizobium sp. AUGA SZCCT0431. Lineage (NCBI taxonomy): Bacteria > Pseudomonadati > Pseudomonadota > Alphaproteobacteria > Hyphomicrobiales > Nitrobacteraceae > Bradyrhizobium > Bradyrhizobium sp. AUGA SZCCT0431. The sequence goes on from NZ_JAFCLR010000006.1 coordinate 189,682, forward strand.
ATGAACCCGAAGGTCCGCGAGATATAGGCCGGCGTAAAATGGGGGTCGAGCGTGGCGATTTCCGCTTCCAGCACCGCGACAAGATTACCGCCGGCATAGGACGGCGTAATCGCCGGAGCCGCGCCGAGCGCGAGCGAAAACGTAGCAGCGATGAAAGCCTTCAATTTGAACATGGATGCCTTTTTTGGGTTCGTGAGGAGAGTCTGCGAGGCTTCGGAAGCCGAGAAACGCACCCCCGCAAGCAGGTGCTTGATCAAGCAATGTCCATGCCGTGTGGGGCGCGCTGCTCATGTCGCAACGACTACCTGCCGTGCATTTGCCGAGGCCTCGGAGCGGCGGTTGTGACGTTGGTCCGGCGCGTCGCCTTCGAGAATGAAGCGATCGCAGACGTATCCGCGCCGCAACTACGGCCGCGCGCATGCCGGATCGCCTGCTGATTGAGGAATTGGATTGCTTCGCGCCTCAGCGTCGCTGGTTATAAACGTCAAGGCATACCGCGCCCAGCAACACGAGGCCCTTGATCACCTGCTGGTAGTCGATCCCGATGCCGAGGATCGACATGCCATTGTTCATCACCCCCATGATCAGCGCGCCGATCACGGCGCCGGCGACGCGCCCGACACCGCCATAGGCCGACGCTCCGCCGATGAAGCAGGCGGCGATCACGTCGAGCTCGAAGCCGACCCCGGCCTTTGGCGTCGCGGTGTTGAGCCTTGCTGCGAACACCAGACCGGCCAGCGCCGCAAGCACGCCCATGTTGACGAAGGTGAAGAAGGTCAGCCGTTCGGTCTTGATGCCGGAGAGTTTTGCGGCCTTCTCATTGCCGCCTACCGCATAGATCTGCCGGCCGATGGTGGTGCGCGCGGTGATGAAGCCGTAGAGCGCGATCAGTGCGATCATGATCACGAGCACGTTGGGCAGTCCGCGATGCGAGGCGATCAGATAGGTAAAATAGACGATCACGCCGAACAGAACTACGTTCTTGAACACGAAAAAGCCGGTCGGCTCGACCTCGACACCGTGGCTTGCGCGCCGGGCGCGGGTGGTGACGCTGACATATACCAGGCCGAGCGCCAGCACGGCGCCGATCAGGAGTGAGGTGGGGTTGAGCGAGCCGGCGCCGGGAAACAGTTCAGGAATGAAGCCGGAGGAGAGTTTCTGGAAGGTCGGTGAAAACGGGCCAACCGATTGACCTTGCAACACCGCCAGCGCCAGCCCCTTGAACACCAGCATCCCGGCCAGCGTGACGATGAAGGACGGAATCTTGAAATAGGCCACCCAGTAACCCTGCGCCGCACCGATCAGTCCACCGAGCGCGAGGCAGATGATCGCGGCTGGAATGAAATGCATGCCGTAACGTACCATCAGCACCGCAGCGATCGCGCCGATGAAGCCCGCGACCGATCCGACCGACAGATCGATGTGCCCGGTGACGATCACCAGCAGCATGCCGAGCGCCATGATCACGATATAGCTGTTCTGCAGCACCAGATTGGTGAGGTTGAGCGGGCGCAGCAGCGTGCCGTCGGTAACGACCTCGAAGAACAGCATGATCGCGAACAGCGACAGCAACATGCCGTATTCGCGCAGATTGGCCTTGAGAAAGCCCGCATGCTTGCGCGCCTCGGGAAGCATTACGGTGTTGTCGCTCATGGATGCGCCTCTCCCAACAACTTCTCTTCCAGCTTTCTTTCCAGGTCTCTGTCGACCAGTTGTTCGCCCTTGCGCACGATGACCCTCATGATTTTTTCCTGCGTCGCCTCGGCGTGATCGAACTCGCCGACAAAGGCCCCTCCGTTCATGACGCAGATGCGGTCACAAATCCCGAGCAGCTCCGGCATTTCCGACGAGATCACGATGACCGCCTTGCCGGCATCGGCCAGCTCGTTAATGATGCAATAGATCTCATATTTGGCGCCGATGTCGATACCGCGCGTCGGCTCGTCCAGGATCAGGATTTCCGGATCGGTGAACAGCCATTTCGACAGCACCACCTTCTGCTGGTTTCCGCCGGACAGGTTGCCGGACATCTGATAGACATCGGAGCAGCGGATGCGCATGCGGTTGCGATAATCGCTCGCCACCTGCAACTCCTTGATGTCGTCGATGACGCGGCCGGCTGCAACACTATCGAGATTGGCAAGCGTGATGTTCTTGCGCACGTCTTCGGCGAGCAGCAGGCCGAGCTGCTTGCGGTCCTCGGTGACGTAGGCCAGACCGGCGTCGATGGCGCCGCTCACGGTCGACAGATCGATCTCGCGACCATGCAGCAAGGCGCGGCCCGTGATGTTGCGGCCCCAGGAGCGGCCGAACAGGCTCATGGCGAATTCGGTGCGGCCGGCGCCCATCAAACCGGCGATGCCGACGATCTCGCCGCGGCGGACCTGGAAGTCCACATTCTTGATGACTTGCCGATCGGCATGCTGGGGATGATAGACCGACCAGTTCTCGACCTTGAACACCACCTCGCCTATCGCAGGCTCCCGCTTCGGGAAACGATGCTCTAGATCTCGGTCCACCATCTTGCGGATGATACGATCTTCCTCGACCGCACCTAGCTCACAATCCAGCGTATCGACAGTACGGCCATCGCGCAGCACCGTAATGCGGTCCGCGACGCGGGCCACCTCGTTGAGCTTGTGCGAGATCAGGACCGCGGACATGCCATGGGAGCGGAACTCGAGCAGAAGATCCAGCAGCGCCGCGCTGTCGCTTTCGTTGAGGCTGGCGGTCGGCTCGTCGAGAATCAGAAGGCGCACTTCCTTGGACAGCGCCTTGGCGATCTCAACCAGTTGCTGCTTGCCGACGCCGATATCGGTGACCAGCGTGTCCGGCGCCTCATTGAGCCCCACTTTCGCCAGCAGCTGCTGCGACCGCCGGTAGACCGCGTCGCGATCGATCACGCCGAACCGCGAGGGCGGGTTGGCAATGAAGATATTCTCCGCGATCGAGAGCAGCGGGATCAGCGCAAGCTCCTGATGAATGATGATGATGCCGAGCGCCTCGGAATCGTTGATGTCGCGGAAGTGGCGCTCCTCGCCGTCATAGACGATGCTGCCGTCATAGCTGCCATGGGGATAGACGCCGCTCAGCACCTTCATCAAGGTCGACTTGCCGGCGCCGTTCTCGCCCACCAGCGCGTGGATCTCGCCCTGCTTCACCGTGAAATTGACGTCGTCGAGCGCTTTGACGCCGGCGAAGGCTTTGCCGATACCGCGCATTTCAAGCAATGTGGCCATTCAAGTTCCCTGGAACAGGCAGGAAGGCATGGATGGCCGGGGCATAGGTCCCCCAGCCATCCGCTTCGTCACAACTTGTCTTAGTTGATTTGCGCCTTCTTGTAATAACCGCCGTCGATCAGGACTTTCTCCCAATTGGTCTTGTCGACGACTACCGGCTTGAGCAGGAAGGACGGCACGACCTTGACACCATTCTTGTAGGTGGTGGTGTCGTTGACAGCTACGGTCTTGCCGCTCAACGCCGCGTCCACCATGTCGGCGGTGACCTTGGCAAGGTCGCGGGTATCCTTGAAGATCGTGGAGTATTGCTCGCCACGCAGCATCGATTTGATGGAAGGCACTTCGGCGTCCTGACCGCTCACGATCGGCATCGGCATATTGCCGCTACCGTAGCCGACACCCTTGAGCGACGACAGGATGCCGATCGAGAGGCCGTCATAGGGCGAAAGCACCGCGTCGACCCGCTTGGTGGTGTAGAACGCGCTGAGCAGATTATCCATCCGGGCCTGCGCCGTGGCGCCGTCCCAGCGCAGCGTCGAGACCTTGTCCATTCCCATCTGCTTGCTCACGACCACGAGCTTGCCGCTGTCGATATAGGGCTGCAGCACCGACATCGCGCCGTTGTAGAAGAAATAGGCGTTGTTGTCGTCGGGTGAGCCGCCGAACAGCTCGATGTTGAACGGGCCCTTGCCTTCCTTCAGCTTCAGCCCCTGCTCTATCGACTGCGCCTGCTGCACGCCGACCTGGAAATTGTCGAACGTCGCATAATAATCGACGTTGGGCGTGTCGCGGATCAGCCGGTCATAGGCGATCACGGTGATGCCCTTGTCCTTGGCCTGCTTGAGCACGTCGGACAGGGTGGTGCCATCGATCGAAGCGATCACCAGTACCTTGGCGCCCTTGGTCACCATGTTCTCGATCTGGGAGAGCTGGTTCGGAATATCGTCTTCGGCGTATTGCAGGTCGGTATTATAACCGCGCTCCTTCAGCACCTTGACGATATTGTTGCCGTCATCGATCCAGCGCGCCGAAGCCTTGGTGGGCATGGCGATGCCGACCGTGGGCTTGGTTTGCGCGAGCGCGGGTTCTGCAAGGGCGACCGCGCCGAGCAAGATGGCCGATAGAGCAGATTTGAGCAGTTTCATGTTTCACTCCCAGGTGTTGAGCGTTAATCGCCGCGTTATCAGCGGTTTGCTTTTGGCGCCGGTAACGTATCGGCGCATCATTGGGGGCCGTCAGGCCGGCAGAGACGTGAACGGATGATCGGTCACACCTTGTGGTTCCGCAAGTACATGCAGCGCTCATGCGCCGTATCGTGAAGCGACCCATCATGTCGAACCGAGCCTGATGCGAGGTTCCGTCCGCCCGCGCGCGCCGACGTCGAGAATGAAGGTTTGGCCGTGGTGCGGGTCGGCAGCCCGGGCATGCTCGTCCATGCCCTCCCAGGCCGTGGTGACCAGCAGCGAAGCGAAATTGCGTCCGACAAAGACCGGGCAACTCGGCTGCTTCGCCGGAATCCTGATGGTGCGAACCCGATCGCCCTCCGGGGTGTAGGCGTCGATGCACGATCCGCCCCAGCGCGCATTCCAGATCAACCCTTCAGCATCGACCACGGCGCCATCCAGGCTGCCTACCCCGCCGCTGGCATCATAGAGCGTCTCGGGATTTCCGGTCGGCAGCGCATTCGCCGGGTCGACCGCGACGCGGTAAAGGACACCCTTGCTGCTATCGGTGAAATAGGCCGTGGCGCCATCGGGCGAAAAGCAGATCGCGTTCGGGATGGTAATTCCGGCATAGAGCCGAAGCAGCTCACCGCCGTAAAAGCGATAGATCGCGCCGGCTCCCTTCTCTGCATTGCGGCCCATGGTCCCGATCCAGAGCGCGCCGCAGGGATGAACGCGTCCATCGTTGGAGCGCGTTGCCGCATTGTCCGCTTCGAGCGGTATATGAAGCGAAAGGCGGCCATCCGCGATGTCGCGGACATAGAGGCCATCTTCTGTCGCAAGCAATTGGCGCTGGTCATCGATGAATGCCAGGACGCTGGCCATCAGCGGAAGCGCGTGCGAAGTGACCGCGCCGGATGCAAGCTCGGCTTGGAACAATTTGCGCTCGATGATATCGAACCACCATGCGGTATCGGTCGCCGCATCATAGGTGCAGCCCTCGCCGAGATGGCAATGCCAATCGCTCAGGATGCTGGTGCCGACTTCTTCCACGCGAGCTCCCTTATTCCTCTGCAACCTTACTCACGGAAAATAGATACAGCGATATGTGACGATAGGTCTGCCCGGGATCGAGCCGCGCCGATGGAAAATCGGGACGGTTTGGCGTGTCGGGATAGACCTGTGGTTCCAGGCAGAGCGCGTCATACTGTCGGTGAACGCGGCCATACTTGCCGGTCAGGGACCCGTCGAGAAAATTGCCGGAATAGAACTGGACGCCCGGCTGGTTGGTCCAGAGTTCGAGAACCCGGCCCGACTTTGGGTCTTCCACGCGGGCGGCAAAGCGCGGCTCCGTGGTCGCGCCGCCGGGCAGACAGAAATTGTGGTCGTACCCTTGCCGGATCAGAACCTGTTCATTCGCGTCGTGCAAGCGGGCGCCGACAGGGCAGGATTTGCGAAAATCAAACGGCGTTGCATCGACCTTGCCGGGCGCGCCGAACGGAATGCCGGCGGCACTGATCGGCAGATAGGTGTCCGCCGCGATGGTCAGATGATGATCGAGCACGCCGCCACCGGACTCGACGCCTGCCAGATTGAAAAAGCTGTGGTTGGTCAGATTGACGATGGTCGGCTTGTCGGTCACCCCTGAGAATTCAAGCGCGAACTCGCTGCCACCGGAAATGCGATATGTGATCTCGGTCTTCAGCGTGCCGGGATAGCCCTCCTCGCTATCCGGACTGACATAGGACAGCGTGACGAACGGCGCCGGGTCCTCACCCATTGCCGTGATGGTCCATGGTTTGCGATCGAAGCCTAGCAGCCCGCCATGCAGCGCGTTGGCTCCGTCATTGGTGGGCAGCTGAAAGCGTTCGCCATCGAGTTCGAACGTGCCGCCCGCGATCCGGTTGGCATAGCGCCCGACCGTGGCGCCGAGGAAACGCCGAACCGCCAGATAGCCTGCAAGATCATCGCGGCCGAGGACCACATCGGCAAGGCGCCCTGCCCGGTCAGGCACGAAGATCGACTGCAGCGCCGCGCCGTAGCTGATGAGGCGCACCTCGAAGCCGTCCTCACCGCGCAGCCGCACCATTTCGATCGCGGTGCCGTCCGGAAGATGCCCGAATATCTCGCGAGCAATCTTCGCCGTCTGTGATTTGCCTGACTGCGTCACGTCACACCTCGATGAATGGTTCGACGTCGCGGCGCCGGCCGAGCATGAAGGCATCAGCGACATGGACCAGCGGCGACAGATCGACATCGGACACACCGCCCCCGATCAGCTCGACGAAGCGCCGATAGATGCCGCGATACTCCGCCTGCTGCTCGTCAACCAGGACATGGCCATCATGCGAGAGATGGCTGCCGCCGGAAGAGAGCGTCAAGCGCCCGGCATCGGTCTCGACCCGGATATCCCAGGTCTGCGGACCGGTCTGGCGCCAGTCGAACTCCGCCCGGATCGGAATGCCCGTCTGGTCCGAAAAGACGAGATCGGCCGCGATCGGCGCCGCGCGATTGCGCGGGAAGGACAGTTCGGCCTCGGTCAGAAAGAACGGCCGCGGCAGGATGCGGGTCAAGATCGAGAGCGCGTTGATGCCGGGATCGAACACGCCAAGCCCACCCGGCTCCCAGATCCAGGCCTGACCGGGATGCCAGACTGTGACATCCTCCTTCCATTCGACGACCACCGACTTGATCTGTCGAGCGGCGAGAAAATTTCTCGCGGGTTCGACGGCCGGCGCAAAACGCGAATGCCAGGTTGCAAACAGCGTTCGCCCGGTTTGCTGCGCGGCCGCGACCAGAGGATCGAGTTCACTGACGGTGGCGCCCGGCGGCTTCTCGAGCAGCACGTGCTTGCCGGCCTTCAGCGCAGCCGCCGCCTGCGCATGGCGCACCTGGGGCGGCGTGCACAGCGCAACGGCATCGATGTCGGGCCTGGCGTCGAGCAGTTCGTCAAGCGTCGCAAAATGCGCTGTCCCGTCGATGGACGCGTTGCGGCTGGCAATCGCCGCAAGTTCGATTCCGTCGGTGTCTGTTATCGCCGGGATATGCTGATCCCTGGCGATCTTGCCGAGGCCGACGATGGCAATGCGAATGGTCGTCACGTCAACTCTTCCCGACGTTCGAGGAACGATGTCAGCGGCTCACTTGCCCCAGCGCAGCACCAGCGGGTTCAGCCGGTGCGCGATTTCGATCAGGCCCGCCCGGACGGCCGGATGCAGCGGCTGGAGCGGAAGACGAACGGTCTCGTGGCGGATAACGCCGCCTTCCTTCATCAGCGCCTTGCATGCGATCAGACCGCATTGGCGGTTTTCATAGTTGATCAGCGGGAGCCAGCGTTCATAGGCCGCAACCGCTTCGGCGCGGCGGCCGGCGAAATACGGATCGGTGATCTGGCGAATGCCATCGGGATAACCACCGCCGGTCATGGCGCCAGTCGCACCGGCATCGAGGTCGGCCATCAGCGTGATCGCCTCCTCGCCGTCCCACGGACCTTCGATCGCCGCGCCGCCGAGCGCGATCAACTCGCGCAGTTTGGCGGCGGCCTGAGGCGTCTCGATCTTGAAATAGGCGATGTTCTCAAGCTCGCGTGCCATGCGGGCGAGAAAGGCCGCCGACAGTGCCGTGCCGGCGACCGGCGCATCCTGGATCATGATCGGAATCGAGATCGCATCCGAAACAGTGCGGAAAAACTCATAGATGGCGTTTTCCCCGACCCGGATGGTCGCGCCATGATAGGGCGGCATCACCATCACCATGGCGGCGCCGGCCTGCTCCGCCCGCCGCGAACGTTCAGCACAGATGTGCGAAGCAAAATGCGTGGTCGTGACGATGACGGGGACGCGTCCCGCAACATGGTTCAATACGGCGTCGAGTACCGTGTCGCGCTCGGCATCATCAAGCACGAACTGCTCGGAGAAGTTGGCGAGGATGCACAGTCCCTGCGAGCCGGCATCGATCATGCAATCGACGGCACGTTTCTGGCCGTCGAGATCGAGCCGGCCGTCGCCGTCGAACACCGTCGGCACGACTGGAAACACCCCCTTATAGGGCCGTTGAACGGTGGAACCTGCCATGACCATTCTCCGCTTTCGCCTTAACCAGCTGCGCCGTGGCGGCGCAGGCCGTTGAAGATGACTTCCCTCATCGCCGCGGAAGCCGCCTCGGCATTTCGCTCGGCGATTGCGTCGACAATTCGTTCGTGGGCCGCGATGGTGAGTTCGCGCTCCCGCTCCTCGGTGGGCGCGCTCAGCCGAAACGACGCGCGCAATGCCGCCTCGATCACGGCGCCGATCGATCGCATGAACGGGTTTGCCGAACTGGTCGCGATGTCGAGGTGCAGCCGAAGATCGGCGTCGGCGAATTCAATGCTGTCCGAAGCAAAGCTGCGCATCCTGGCGATGCTGTCGCGCAGGTGAGCGATCGCATCATCCGCCCGTCGCTCGGCGGCAAGGGCTGCGGCATGTGGCTCCACGGCGAGGCGAATGTCGGCGAGATCACGAAGAAACCGCTTGTCGATCCCGGCTTCGAGGTGCCAGCCGAGCACATCGGGATCGAACATGTTCCAGGCCGAACGTTCCCTGACCCGCGTGCCGACGCCCGCCTTGGCGTTGAGCAATCCCTTGGCGGACAACGTCTTGACGCTTTCACGCAATACGGTGCGCGAGACGTCGAACATGGCGGTCAATTCCGCATCGCGCGGCAGACTGGCGCCTTCCGGATAGCGGCCGACAATGATGTCGATCCCGATCGTCCGGGTCACTTCCACCTGGCTGAAATGACCGCGGCCCGGCGCAATCACAACCCGGTCGGACCTCATGACAGGTCTTTGAGAGTCATGGCTGGTTTCGCTCCCTAACTGTTGCGGACCGTCCCGCCTCTTCGGGCGAGATCAAGCCGGCGCGATCTCCCCATGCCACAACCCTCAAGCCTTGTATAGCATATTATCATATTAGTATGACTTTCTTCGATTAGCCGCTCTGTATCCTCAAGGCCTCCGGTCTACGTCACGGCTTTGCGCAAAGGCGCGCGTTTGGCGCGGCACGCCATGTCAACAGTTTCCACACCCTGTGGGACAAACTGACAACTGTAGACACTACGTCAGCGAACCGGTATGAACGGCGACCTGCGGGTAACCGCATCGTCGGTCGAAAAAAGCGTTTCGAGCGCCCGCGCCGGACATCTGGCGCAACCGACGTCTTCAGCCAAAACACTGCGCGCCGTTGCATTTTTTCACGGCCAAACCGGCTTTCATCACCCGAGGGAATCGACAGTGGACATTTGGAGCAGATCCGTGCGCCGTACCGTGCTTGCGTTCGCAACTCTTCTTGCCGCCAGTAGCGTCGCAACAGCGGAAACATACCCCTCCCGTCGGATCACTGTGATCGTGCCGTTCGGCGCGGGCAGCGGCACAGACGGCGTGGCGCGAGTTGTCACGCAACGGCTCGCCGAGGTGCTCAAGACGACCATCGTGGTGGAAAACCGGCCGGGCGCGAGCGGCGCGATCGGTGCAGTTGCGACCGCGCGTTCCGCACCGGACGGCTATACGCTGATGTTCGGCGGATCATCCACGCATGCCGCCAACCCCAGTCTGCTCAAGTCCATCCAGTATTCCCCCAAGGACGACTTTGCGCCCATCTCCCGTGTCGGCCTGTTCCCCTATATCCTCGTCATCAATCCCGGGATCGATGCCAAAAGCGTCGGCGAGCTGATCGCGCTTGCAAAGCAGAAGCGCGGCTCGATGTCGTTTGCCTATTCAAATGCGCTCGGCCAGCTCGCCGGTGAAATGTTCAAACGGCGCGCCGGTATCGATCTCCAGGCCGTACCGTACAAGAGCAGTCCGGAAGCCATTACGGACGTCATTGCCGGTCGCGTTTCCCTGATGTTCAACGATGTGACTTCTACCCTGCCGCTGGCGCGATCGGGCCAGCTTCGCGCGCTCGTGACCATCACCAAGGACCGGACCAAGCTGCTCTCCGAACTGCCGACCATACAGGAGCAGGGAGTTGATTTAGGCAATCTCTCCGCGTGGACCGGCGTGTTCGCCCCCAAGGGGACCCCGCCGGAGGTGGTTGAACAGCTGTCGGGGGCGCTCCGAGAAGTTCTGGACGAACCCGCGGTCCGCCAGCGCCTCGCCGAAATCGGCTTCGAAGCGCAGTGGCTCTCGCCGAAACAATTCGCCGAGCACGTGGCTGCCGACATCGAGCGTTGGGCAACGCTGACCAAAGAAGCCGGCATCGTACCTCAGTGAAGCTGACGATTCCGGCTACGACGGTAAGCCAGGCAGATCGAGACCGTTGGTCCTTGCACACTCGATCGCGCTCTCGTAGCCCGCATCGGCATGGCGCATGACCCCCGTGGCCGGGTCGTTCCAAAGCACCCGCTCGAGGCGGCGCGCGGCCTCCGGCGTACCGTCAGCGACGATCACCATGCCGGCGTGCTGCGAATAGCCGATACCGACGCCGCCGCCGTGATGCAGCGAGACCCACGTGGCCCCGCTCGCACAATTGAGCAGCGCATTGAGCAGCGGCCAGTCGGACACCGCATCCGAGCCGTCGCGCATCGCTTCGGTTTCGCGGTTCGGGCTCGCTACCGAGCCGCTGTCGAGATGATCGCGACCGATCACGATCGGCGCCTTCAGTTCGCTGCTTGCCACCATTTCGTTGAACGCCAAACCCAGCCGGTGGCGATCGCCAAGGCCGACCCAGCAGATCCGCGCCGGCAGCCCCTGGAACTTGATCCGCGCTCTGGCCATATCGAGCCAGTTGTGCAGATGCTTGTCGTCAGGCATCAGCTCCTTGACCTTGGCATCGGTGCGGAAAATGTCTTCGGGATCCCCCGATAGCGCCGCCCACCGGAATGGCCCGACGCCTCGGCAGAACAGCGGACGGATATAGGCCGGAACGAAGCCGGGGAAATCGAATGCGTTCTTCAATCCCATGTCCTTCGCCATCTGGCGGATATTGTTGCCATAGTCGAGTGTGGGAATGCCCTGCGCATGGAAATCCAGCATGGCCTGGACGTGGCCGACCATGGAGGTCTTGGCGGCCGCCTCAACCGCCTTCGGGTCGGCCTCGCGCCTGGACGCCCACTCCGCGAGCGTCCAACCCTTCGGCAGATAGCCGTTGATCGGATCGTGCGCGCTGGTCTGGTCGGTGACAATGTCCGGCCTGACGCCGCGGCGCACCAGCTCGGGAAAAATATCGGCGGCGTTGCCGAGCAGGCCGACCGAGACCGGTTTCCCGCTTTGCGCCGCCTCCGCCATGATCGCGAGCGCCTCATCGAGCGTGCTGGCCTGACGGTCGAGGTAACCCGTGCGCAGCCGCATCTCGATGCGGCTCGGCTGGCATTCGACCGCGAGCATCGATGCACCGGCCATCGTCGCGGCAAGCGGTTGGGCGCCGCCCATGCCACCGAGACCGGCTGTGAGAATCCATTTGCCTGCGAGGCTGCCGCCATAATGACGTCGGCCCACCTCGACGAACGTCTCGTACGTCCCCTGCACGATGCCCTGGCTGCCGATGTAGATCCACGATCCGGCCGTCATCTGGCCGAACATCATCAAGCCCTGCTTGTCGAGTTCATTGAAGTGATCGAGTGTCGCCCAGTGCGGTACCAGGTTCGAGTTCGCGATCAGCACGCGCGGTGCATCGGGATGGGTACGGAAAATTCCGACCGGCTTGCCGGACTGAACCACCAGCGTCTGGTCGGCTTCCAGCTTGCGCAGTGACGCAACGATCCGGTCGAAACTGTCCCAGTCGCGGGCGGCGCGGCCAATGCCGCCATAGACGACGAGTTCGCTCGGCCGTTCGGCAACGTCAGGATCGAGATTGTTCATCAGCATTCGGAGCGGCGCTTCCGTCAGCCAGCTCTTGGCGCTGATCTCGGACCCGTGCGGCGATCGGATGATGCGGTCGTTGTCCAGTCGGCGGTTCATGACAGATGACCTTTCTCGGCAAGTCTTGTTTAGGCAAGCATTGGAAACGGGTTGTTGTTGAGTACCGAAATCGCGGCTGATGGCAATGCACCGGCTGCGACCAGCGCCGTTGCTTTCGCAATGTCGTCGGCCATGTAGCGATCGCCACCGAGCGCCGGTACTTGCTCGCGCAGCGTAGCAATCACCGCAGCAAGTGCGGGGCTGGTCGTATGCGGCGCGCGCAGCCCGATGCCCTGCGCCGCCACCAGCAGCTCGATGCCGAGAATGGTCGCAAGATTATCCGCCATGTCAGACAACCGGCGGGCGGCGTGCGCGGCCATCGACACATGATCTTCCTGGTTGGCGCTGGTCGGTGTCGAATCGATCGAGCAGGCCGCGGCACGTTGCTTGTTCTCGGCGTAAAGTGCGGCGGCCGTCACTTCGGCAATCATGAAGCCGGAATTGATGCCGGGCTCCGGGGTGAGAAATGGCGGCAGACCAAAGTTCAGCGCAGGATCAACCAGCGTAGCGATGCGCCGTTCACTGATCGCGCCGATCTCCGACAAGGCCAGCGCAATCTGGTCAGCGGCGAACGCGACCGGCTCGGCGTGAAAATTTCCACCCGAGACGATCTCTCCGGTCTCCACCAGCACCAGCGGATTGTCGGTGACCGCGTTGGCCTCGATCGTCAATGTGCGGGCGGCTTGTGTCAGCAGGTCAAGTACGGCGCCGGCCACTTGCGGCTGACAACGCAGGCAATACGGATCCTGCACGCGCTCGTCGCCCTCGAGATGCGAGTTGCGGATATCGCTGCCCTCCAGCAACGCTGTCAGCGCCGCCCCGGCGGCGATCTGCCCGGCATGCCCTCGCAACAGCTGGATCTCGGCGCGAAACGGCGCCGTCGAAGCCATCGCCGCATCGACCGACAACGCGCCGGTCACCAGCGTCGCGCAGAGCAGGTTATAGGCACGCAACAGTCCGGAAATGGCATAGGCCGTCGAAAACTGCGTGCCGTTGATCAAAGCGAGGCCTTCCTTCGGTCCGAGCGTCACCGGCGCGAGGCCGGCGGCAGCCAGCGCATCAAGGCCCGGCATGACCTTGCCATCAATCAGCGCCTGCCCCTCACCGATCATGACGGCTGTCATATGCGCCAGCGGCGCCAGATCGCCCGACGCGCCCACCGATCCCTGCTGCGGCACCAGCGGATAAATACCGCACGCCAGCATGGCCTGCAGTTGCTCAATGATGTCGCGGCGAACACCTGACGCGCCCCGCCCCAGGGAGACGACCTTCAGCGCCATCATCAGGCGCACGATCGGCTCGGGCGTCGGCGGCCCTACTCCACAACAATGCGATACGATCAGGTTTCGCTGCAGCAGCGTCGTCTGGTCCGGAGGAATTCGCTTCGACGCCAGTTTTCCGAACCCCGTATTGATGCCGTACGCCGGAACGTCAGCGCCCGCGGCCTTCGCAACGATGGCCGAAGCCGCCTCGACGCGCGGCAAGAAGGATGGATCGAGCGCGACGGCCGCGCCCGCAAGCACTTGGGCCAGTTCGTCGAGCCCAACCCTGCCGGGCGAAACTACAATGGATGCGGCGCGGTCGCTCATCGTCCCCTCCACACCCTCGAATGCAACGGGTTGAAGCCCATCCGGTAGACGAGTTCGGCGGGCCGCTCGATATCCCAAATCGCGAGATCGCACCATTTGCCGGCTTCGAGCGTGCCGGTCTCGCCGAGAACGCCGAGCGCGCGCGCCCCTTCCCGCGTCACACCGGCCAGGCATTCGGCAACATTCATCCGGAACAGCGTCGCGCCCATATTCATGGCCAGCAGCAGCGACGTCAGTGGTGAGCTGCCGGGATTACAGTCGGTCGCGAGCGCCATGTTGACGCCGTGGGCACGAAAAAGCTCGACCGGCGGCTTGGTCGTCTCGCGAATGAAATAGAACGCGCCCGGCAGAAGTACGGCGACCGTGCCCGCCCGCGCCATGTCAGCGGCGCCGGCTTCATCCGTGTGCTCCAGGTGATCGGCGGACAGAGCAGAGAATTTCGCAGCAAGGGCCGCTCCGCCGAGGTTCGACAACTGATCCGCATGCAGTTTGACCGGCAGTCCGAGCGCCTTGGCCACACGGAACACCCGCGCCGTCTGATCACCCGAAAAGGCGATGCCTTCCATGAAGGCGTCAACGGCGTCGGCAAGCCCGGCCTGCGCCACCGCGGGCAGCATCTCGCGGCAAACAAGCTCGATGTAGCGATCCTTGTCGCCATCGGCTTCCGGCGGCAGTGCGTGCGCGCCGAGAAACGTGGTTCGGATGCTGACTGGGCGGTCGCGGCCTAGCGCACGCGCGGCTGACAGCTGCCGCATTTCAATTTCGGTGTTGAGCCCGTAGCCGGATTTGATCTCGACCGTCGTCACGCCCTCGCCGATCAGCGCATCGAGCCGCGGCAGCGCACCGGCAACCAGGTCAGCCTCGCTGGAGGCTCGCGTCGCAGCGACTGTCGAGACAATACCGCCACCCGCCCGTGCGATCTCTTCGTAGCTTGCGCCCTGCAGGCGCAGCTCGAACTCGTGCGCGCGGTTTCCACCGAACACCAGATGGGTATGACAATCGATCAGTCCCGGCGTGATCCACCGCCCCGCGCAATCGATCCACTCAGTCGCATCGGCATCAGATGGAAAATCGGAACGGCTGCCGGCAAAGACGATCCGGCCATCCCGCGCGGCAATCACGCCCTGCTCGATCACGCCGAGGTCGGGCAGATCCTCCCGAACGGTGGCGAGCCGGGCATTATGCCAAATTCGATCAAAGCGCTCGGCCATGCAGCATTCCCTCAACGGCAGAAGCTTGACGGGACGATATGTCTATACATATTATCGTGCCGGTGTTCTGTCCAGCCGGTTTGGAAAACATGTCCACTCTGCATTTCGCGTCAGCGCTGCTCCCATCCGGGTGGGCCGATGACGTGCAGGTGGCTGTGACCGATGGGATCATCACCAAGGTTATCGTCGGCACGGCGCCCGAAGCCGAAGATGAGCGACACCAGCTGGCCGTCCCGGGAATAGCGAGCCTGCATAGTCACGCGTTCCAGCGTGGCATGGCGGGCCTTGCCGAAACGCGCGGTAATACCGCCGATACCTTCTGGACATGGCGCGAGACGATGTATCGCTTCGCGCTGAGCATGACCCCCGACGATGCCGAAGCCGTCGCGACACTGCTCTATGTCGAGATGCTGGAGCAAGGTTTTACGCGCGTCGGGGAATTCCACTATCTCCATCACGACCACGATGGCACGCCCTATTCCAATCCGGCCGAGATGGCGACACAAATTGCGCAAGCCGCCGAGACCACCGGCATCGGGCTCACCCTGCTGCCGAGTTTCTACGCACACGGCTCCTTTGGTGGCGCCGCGCCCCATGCCGGTCAGCGCCGCTTCATCTGTTCGGTCGACCAGTTTGCCAAACTGATCGACGCTACAAAGCAGGCTGTCCGCGAATTGCCCGGGGGCAATGTCGGCATCGCCCCGCACAGCCTGCGCGCCGTGACCCCGGACGAGTTGGCGGCCATCGTGCCACTGGCCGAAGGCGGGCCGATCCATATCCACGCCGCCGAGCAGACCAGGGAAGTCGAGGAATGCATCGCCTGGTCGGGCCGGCGGCCAGTTGAGTGGCTGCTCGAACATGCGCCGATCGATCAGCGCTGGTGCCTGATCCATGCGACGCACACCACGCCGACCGAGATCGCTGCACTTGCCAAAAGCAGCGCCGTCGCGGGCCTCTGCCCGGTTACCGAAGCAAGCCTCGGCGACGGTACTTTTCCGGCGCGCGAATTCCTCGACGCCGGCGGCCGTTTCGGCGTCGGCACCGATTCCAATGTCCTCGTCGGCGCTGCCGACGAGTTGCGTCAGCTCGAATATGGCCAGCGGCTCAAACACCGCGAGCGCAATGTGTTGTCCGGCGGTCCCGGTATTTCGACCGGACGAGCGTTGTTCGACGCCGCGCTGTCCGGCGGCGCCCAGGCGCTCGCACAGCCGTCCACAGGAATCCAGGCAGGCGCACGCGCCGATATCGTCACCCTCGACACCGAGCATCCCTCGCTCGCCGGGCGTCGCAGGGATGCCGTTCTCGACGGTTGGATTTTCGCCACCAATGCGGGTGCCGTCGACTGTGTCTGGACAGGCGGCAACAAGGTCGTCGAGGGCGGGCGTCACCGGCTTCGCCAGAAAGCGCGCGAGACCTTCAACGCTGCCGTTCGAAGGCTCGTCACATGAGCCTTTCGATCGATCGCGACAAGGCCCATGCAACCGACAAGCCGACGCTGTACAAGCAGATACGCCTCGACATCGAACGCCGCATCCTGACCGGCGAATGGCCGCCGGGTCACCGCATCCCGTTCGAACACGAACTCATGGCGCACTATGGCTGCGCGCGAATGACCGTGAGCAAGGCGCTATCGGAACTGGCCCAAGCCGATCTCATCGAGCGGCGGCGGCGGGCCGGCACTTTTGTACGCCGTCCCAAATTTCTGTCAGCAGTCCTGACGATTCCCGACATCCGCGCGGAGATCACCGCGCTCGGCCGCAGCTATGGCTATCAGCTGATCCAGTGCTCGCGCCGCGCGGCAAATGCCGCCGACCGCGTGCGTCTTGGTGTGCGGAAAACCGGGAAAGTGATCGCGATTGCCTGTCGCCACAGCGCCGATGGCGTGCCGTTCGCGATCGAGGACAGGCTGATCGATCTCGACGCGGTGCCCGAAGCCGCCACGGCCGATTTTGCGGTCGAGCCACCCGGTACGTGGTTGCTTCACCATGTCCCATGGACGGAAGCGGAGCATTCGATCAGCGCTATCGTGGCCGACGACAAGGCCGCAGCCGCACTGGACATTGCGATCGGTGCGCCCTGCCTCGTGATCGACCGCCACACTTGGCGCAGTGCGCGGACACTGACGGCCGTGAGGCTCGTTTATCCGGGCGAGTCCCACAAACTGGTTGCCCGCTTCAAGGGCGGCTGAGAGGGATATCAATGCTCCTAAGGTCCGGCACAATTTATGCAACACCAGCTTACAAAGCAGCAACGCTGCACAGACGAGCAAGACGCAATCCATGAACCAGAAAAGGGATACAGCCATGCTTAGTTTTAGAGTATTTGCCGCAACCGCAGCTCTCCTGGTGTCCGCACCAGCCGTCGCCCAGGACGTGAAGGTCGGCATCGGCATCTCGGGATGGACCGGCTTTGCACCGCTCACGCTCGCAAACCAGGCCGGCATCTTCAAGAAGAACGGCCTCGATGTGACGATCAAGAAGATCCCGCAGAAGGACCGGCATCTGGCCGTAGCGTCAGGTGACATTCAGTGCGCGGCAACCACGGTGGAAACCTGGATTTCCTGGAATGCCAATGGCGTCGCGACCAAGCAGATCTTCCAGCTCGACAAGAGCTACGGCGCTGACGGCATGGCAACACGAAACGACGTCGCCGCGATCAAGGACCTGAAGGGCAAGACGGTCGCCGCGTCCGCACCCGGCACCGCCCCCTATTTCACCCTGGCCTGGATGCTCAAGAAGAATGGTCTCACGGTCAAGGACGTGACCGTGGTGAACCTGGAGCCCGCCGCGGCCGCGCAGGCCTTCGTGGCCGGCCAGAACGATGCGGCCATGACGTATGAGCCTTACCTCTCGACAGTGCGTGCCGCGCCCGACAAGGGCAAGATCATCGCCACCACGCTCGACTACCCGATGATCATGGACACGTTCGGCTGCACGCCGAAATTCCTGACCGAGAATCCGAAGGCCGCGCAAGCGCTGACCGACAGTTATTTCGAGGCCGTGGCCCTGATCGAAAAGGACCAGGCCAAGTCTTACGAGATCATGGGATCGGACGTGAAGCAGTCCGGCGAGCAGTTCGGCAATTCGGCAAAATATCTGCGCTGGCAGGACAAGGCCGCGAACCAGAAATTCTTCGCGGGCGAGTTCCAGGCGTTCACCAAGGAAGCCGGGGAGCTGCTGCTCGAGATCGGTATCATCAAGGCGATCCCGAAGACCGAAGACCTCTTTGACGCGAGCTTCATCAAGTAGACCAGGCGACGCCGCGACGGTCCCGCTTCACGGTTTGGAAGCGGGACATTTCGCGCTCTGCGCTCCGCCCTGAGGATTAGCCTTTGATAAGACCCCTCGATCCCGTGACGTCGAAGCAGCGTGTGGCCTATGGCTTCGCGTTCTTCGTCCTGTTCGTTGCCCTGTGGGCATGGGCAACGTTTGGCGGCTACGTGTCGAAAACGTTTCTCGCCAACCCGCTGACCATGCTGCAGGAGGGCTGGGAACTGCTGATCAAGCATGGCTTCCTGTACGATATCGGCATGACGATATGGCGGGTGATCGGCGGCTTCGTGCTGGCGGCCATCATCGCGGTGCCGCTCGGCGTTCTCATGGGCGCTTACAAACCGATCGAGGCTTTTCTCGAACCGTTCGTGTCGTTCGCCCGTTACCTGCCCGCCTCGGCCTTCATCCCGCTGTTGATCCTGTGGGCCGGCATCGGCGAGTTGCAGAAGCTGCTGGTCATCTTTATCGGCTCGGTATTCCAGATCATCCTGATGATTGCGGTGAATGTCGGCAACACGAGGCGCGATCTCGTTGAAGCCGCCTACACGCTTGGCGCCGGCGACAGCGGCATCATCCGCCGCGTCCTGCTGCCCTCGTCCGCCCCCGAGATCGCGGAAATTCTCCGACTCGTTCTGGGGTGGGCGTGGACCTACGTCATCGTCGCCGAACTCATCGGCTCATCCTCGGGCATCGGCCACATGATTACCGACAGCCAGGCGCTGCTCAACACCGGGCAGATCATCTTCGGCATCATCGTCATCGGGCTAATCGGCCTCGTCTCGGACTTCCTGTTCAAGGCCTTCAACGCCTGGCTGTTTCCGTGGAGACTAGCGTGATCACGCTGAAGATCGATCAGGTCTCACGGACCTTCCCTGCGCGCCAGGGCAATGCGCCGACACGGGCGCTGGAACCGACCAATCTTGACGTCGGCAACAATGACTTCGTCACCATCCTCGGGCCCTCGGGCTGCGGAAAATCCACGCTGCTACGTATCATCGCCGGGCTCGACCGGCCGACCAGCGGCCGCGTCATTCTCGACGGGCAAGAGGTAACGGGCCCCGGCGCGGACCGCGGGATGGTGTTTCAATCCTACACGTTATTCCCATGGCTGACGGTGCGCGAAAACATCGCGTTCGGGCTTCGCGAGCGCGGAATATCCGAGGCGGAGCGCGGCAAGATCGCCGATGGCTTCATCCAACGGGTTGGTTTGTCCGGCTTTGAGAATCACTGGCCGAAGCAACTCTCCGGCGGCATGCAGCAGCGCACGGCGATCGCCCGTGCGCTTGCCAACGATCCCAAGATCCTGCTGCTCGACGAGCCGTTCGGCGCCCTCGATAACCAGACCCGTGTGCTGATGCAGGAAATGCTGCTCGGCATCTGGGAGCGCGACCAGAAAACCGTGTTGTTCGTCACCCACGATATCGAGGAAGCCATCTTTCTCGGCAGCCGCGTCATCGTCATGAGCGCCCGCCCCGGCCGCATCAAGGCCGAGATCGCGGTCGATCTGCCCCACCCGCGATCCTACAAGATCAAGACCGCGCCCGAATTCGTCCAGCTGAAGGAACGGCTGGTGGAGGAGATCCGTGCCGAGGCATTGAAGGTGGCGGTTGATGCCTGACGGACGCTCGCTGCCTTGCCGATTTCGCGCCTCGGACGAAGGCATTCTAGTACCGCTAACCGTGACCCATTCTACTTTGCATGGGGTTATTTTCGTAGTTTTGTGTTTGGACCCGCAGCAGCAGTCCCTTTCGTCCACCCCAACGCCGGCGCGACCGTTTCGGCGATCAGCTCGATCGATCGCAGAATAAAGGGGTGCGGCGGATCGACCGAATGCGCCTGAAACACAAGATCAGTCACCCGCTCCAAAATGCTGTCGGCGCGCAGCGAGGCGATGACGTCATCCGGCGTCCCGACATGGGTATCAAATGCGGCGATCATGTCGCTCAACTCCTCCCCCGGCGGGGCATGACCGCCTGCAATGAAGCTCCCGCGCGCACGCCGCAGCCCGATGTCCGCCAGCTGTAGCGCCTCCTGCCGATCATCGGCGGCGAAGACACTGCGCGATGCCATGATCCGGGGCTCGCGCCCCGGCGGCAGTGCGGCGAGATAGGCGTCGATGATGGGATGCTGAATCTCGCCAAGCGACGCCTGCGGCGTCTCCCTTGGCCGCGGCTGCGTTCGCGACAACAGCAAGCCGTCGCCCGCTTTGCCGGCCCTCGTCCCGCCGCTGACGGAAAAGGTCGCCTGCCAGATCCGGTCGCACAGTTGCGGCCTCGGTGGATAGAGCGTATCGCCGCCGGCCAGCGGCGCGCCGGCCAGGGCGTTGCGGACAATGTCGAGATTGTCAGTAAAAATCTCCGCACGCTGCGCACTGTCCAGCCCAAAGGCTGCAAAGGCTGACGGGTTTCCGCCGGTGCCGACACCAAGCTCAAAACGGCCATTTGATAACAGGTCGAGCACCGCGGCGTCCTCCGCCACCCGTACAGGATTTTCCAGCGGCAGGGTAACGATGCCGGTGCCGAGCTGAATGCGAGACGTTTGTGCCGCGACGAAGCCGAGAAAAGCGAAGGGCGCCGGAAGCCCGCCCTCACTCTCATGAAAATGGTGCTGCGCGATCCATGCAGAATCAAGACCTGCTGTTTCCGCGTGAACGATCTGCGCTGCCGCGAGGCGATATCGTTCCGCCGGATCCACATCGTCGAGCAGTCGCGTGAAAAACCCCAATCGCTTCAAATTTGCCAGCCGATCCATACCGACCTTCGGAGATTGGGACAGAAGCCGAGGCCCGGCTGTCTCTCGTTGCTTCCGCGCCGGTCACGACGTGAGCCGACACGACAAGTTTGCGCATGGATCGCCGGACAGTCAAATCAGGGCGAACAACTGGACTTCGACGATTTGTGGACTCGCGGAATCAGGCCGGCAGCGCGTCGAGATGACACGCGGCCCACTGCTCGTCGCCACCCGAGCGAAGTTTTGGTTCCTCGGTCCGGCAGCGATCGAACACGTATGGACACCTCGTGTGGAATCGGCAACCGCTCGGCGGATTGATCGGGCTCGGAACGTCACCCTTCAGGATGATCGGGTTGCGGATGGCCCCAGGCTCCGGCACCGGCACGGCCGACAGCAACGCCCTGGTGTAGGGATGCCTGGGTGCGGTGAAGATCTGCTGCCTGGGCGCCATCTCGACGATCTTGCCGAGATACATCACCGCGACACGGTGCGTCATGTGCTCGACGATCGCCAGATCGTGGCTGATGAAGAGCAGCGCGAGGCCGAACTCGCGCTGCAGATCCTGCAGCAGGTTGACGATCTGCGCCTTGACCGAAACGTCGAGCGCCGAGACCGCCTCGTCGCAGACGATCAGTTCGGGCTCCGCCGCCAATGCCCGGGCGATCCCGATGCGCTGGCGCTGGCCACCCGAGAATTCGTGGGGCCGGCGGCCCAGCGCGTCACGCGGCAGGCGCACGGTGTCCATCAGCGCGGCAACCTTGGCGTCGAGTTCGGCGGAAGATTTGGCCAGACCAAAATTGCGGATCGGCTCGGCCAGGATGTCGCGCACGCGCATGCGCGGATTGAGGCTGGAGAACGGATCCTGGAACACCACCTGCACGCGGCGGCGCATGCTGCGCAGGGCTGCGGGTGAAGCGTCGTCGATGCGCTGGCCATCGAGCACCACCTGGCCCGACGTGATGTCGAACAGGCGCAAGATCGCGCGGCCGACCGTCGACTTGCCGCAACCGGACTCGCCGACCAGCGACAGCGTCTCGCCGCGCGCGACCTCAAAGGACACGCCGTCCACCGCATAGACCCATTTGGACTTGCGGCTGAACAAACCGCCGCGGACCGGAAAATGTTTCTTGAGATCGTTGACCTGCAGTAACGGGACTTGCAGCAACGGGACCTGGAGCAGTGGCGCGTTCATGCCGCAGCCGCCTCCTTGGCGGCATAGTGGCAGGCAGCGATATGGCGCGGGCCCTTCTCTTCAAGACCCGGCGCGACCTGCCGGCAGAGATCGGTCGCCAGTGCGCACCGCCCCGCGAACACACAGCCCTCGATCCGTCCTTTGAGGCTGGGCACCTGGCCCGGGATTTCGGCGAGACGCCGCGCGGCCCCTGTCAGCGAGGAGCCGAGCTTCGGCACCGCGCCGAGCAGGCCCTGCGTATAGGGATGACGCGGCGCGCGGAACAGCTCGGCCACCGGCGCCTCCTCGACCTTGCGGCCGGCATACATCACCATGACGCGCTCGGCGATTTCGGCGACCACGCCGAGATCATGGGTGACCAGAATGATCGCTGCACCGACCCGGCGCTTGAGGTCCAGCATCAACTGCAGGATCTGCGCCTGGATCGTGACGTCGAGCGCCGTGGTCGGCTCGTCGGCGATCAGGAGTTTGGGGTTGCAGGCCAGCGCCATCGCGATCATCACGCGCTGGCGCATGCCGCCGGAAAGCTGATGTGGAAATTCGCGCACGCGCCGCACCGACTCCGGGATGCCAACCAGATTCAGCATCTCGACGGCGCGGGCCTCTGCGGCCTGCTTGTCGAGCCCCTGATGCATGCGCAGCGTCTCTCCGATCTGACGGCCGACGGTCAGCACCGGATTGAGGCTCGTCATCGGCTCCTGGAAGATCATCGAAATGTCGTTGCCGCGGATGGCGCGCATTTCGCGCTCGGAGAGTTGAAGCAGATCCTTGCCCTGGAAACGGATCGAGCCTGCGATCTTGCCGGGAGGCTCAGCGATCAAACGCATCAACGACATCGAGGTGACCGACTTGCCGCAACCGGATTCGCCGACGATGGCCAGCGTCTCGCCTTCCTTGACATGAAAGGAAACACCGTCGACGGCGCGGTTGATGCCCTCGGGGGTGCGGAAATGGGTCTGCAGATTTTCGACTTCGAGCAATGCCATCAGATCAGAGACTCTTGGCCATGCGCGGATCGAGCGCATCGCGCAGGCCGTCACCGAGCAGGTTGACGGCAAGCACGGTGACGGACAGGAACGCGGCGGGAAAGAATACGATGTAGGGTTTGACCTGCCACAGCGCCCTGCCCTCGGCCATGATGTTGCCCCAGGACGGAATGGTGGGCGGCGTGCCGGCGCCGATAAAGGAGAGAATGGACTCCACGATCATGGCGCTGGCGCAGATATAGGTCGCCTGAACCAGCATCGGCGCCAGCGTGTTGGGCAGGATGTGGCGCAGGATGATCATCGGCGTTCGCGTACCGGAAGCCGTCGCGGCGTCCACATAGGGCTGCTCACGCAGCGACAGCACGACGCTGCGCACCAGGCGCGAGACGCGCGGGATTTCGGCTACCGTAATCGCCAGGATCACGTTGCCGACGCTGGCGCGCGTCAGCGCCATCAGCGCAACCGCAAGCAGGATCGGCGGGATCGACATCAGCCCGTCCATGAACCGCATGATGATGCCGTCGGCCCATCGTACGAACCCGGAGACAAGGCCGATGGCGAGACCGGCCAGCGAGGCCAGTACCGCCACCGAAAGACCGACCGTGAGCGAGACCCGCGCCCCGTAGATCACGCGTGAATAAATGTCGCGGCCCAGCACGTCGGTACCGAACCAGTAATCCGCTGATGGTACGCGCGTACGTTTGGCGGGCGCGATCGTCGTCGGGTCGACGGTCCAGAGATAAGGCGCAAAGATTCCGACCAGGACGAGGCAGAGCAGCAAAGCACCGCCGATCGCCACCGTCGGATGGTTGCGCAGGAAACCGAGGACGCCGCGACGAATCTTGACCGGCGACAGCAGATCCGGCAAATGCGGCGCGACCACAAGACCCGGCGGTATCCGTACCGTGTTGGCTTCCATGACGGTCAATAGCGGATCCTCGGGTCAACCAAGGTGTAGGTGACGTCGACCATCAGGTTGACCAGCACATAGAGGAAGCTGAACAGCAAAACGATGCCCTGGATGACGGGATAGTCGCGGCGCAGGATCGCGTCGATCGTCAGCCGGCCAAGGCCCGGAATGGCGAACACGCTTTCGGTCACCACCGCGCCGCCGATCAAAAGCGCGATACCGATACCGATCACCGTCACGATCGGAACGGCCGCGTTCTTTAGCGCGTGAATGAACAGGATACTGCGCTGGTCAAGGCCTTTGGCGCGGGCGGTGCGGACATAATCCTGCTGCAACACCTCGAGCATCGAGGCCCGGGTAATGCGCGCGATCAGCGCGATGTAGACGGAGCCGAGGGCAAGTGCCGGAAGAATCAGATTCTGGAACCATGGCCAGACGCCATTGGACAGCGGCGTATAGCCCTGCACCGGAAGCCATTCGAACTGCAACGCGAACACATAGGCAAGCACGTATCCGACCACAAAGACCGGGAGCGAGAACGCGAACACGGCGAACGCCATGATGGTGCGGTCGATCCAGCTTCCCGCTTTCCATGCCGCCACCACGCCGAGCGGCACCGCGACAAGGATGGTCAGCACCAGCGTAATCGCCATCAGCGAGAACGTCGGCTCGATCCGCTGCGCGATCATCTTGGCGACCGGCAAATTGGTGAAGATCGAGGTGCCGAGATTCCCGTGCAGGATGTCCCATAGCCAGTTGCCGAACTGGACCAGAAACGGCCGGTCGAGTCCGAGGCTTTGGCGTATCCGCTCGACGTCGGCGGGGCTTGCCTGGTCACCTGCAATCACCGCCGCCGGATCGCCCGGCGCGATGTAAAGCAGGCTGAAGACGAACAGCGCGACGATCCCCATTACGGGCAAGGTCGAGAGAATGCGCCGCAGGATATACGAGAGCATGTCGATTCACTGTCCCATCATGCGGTCTTCGACACGCCCCAGAAGAACGGCAGCGGCCCCTTCGCGATGCCGGAGACATTCTTGCGCCACGCTGTATAGCTCAGGAAGAAGCCGGTCGGCGCATAGACGACGTCCTCGAGCGCCGCCTTGTTGAGGCGTCCCACCGCGGCCTTTTCCTCATCGAGATTCTTGGCGCCGAACCAGGCCGAGACTTCCTTTTCCACGGCCACGCTCGTGGGCCAGCCAAACCATGCCTTGTCGCCAGTGCCACGAACAGCATTGTAGACGGCCGGATTGACGCAATCCGCGCCGGCGTGCCAGGTGTGAAATACTTGCCAGCCCCCCTGGCCCGGAGGCGTCTTCTGGGCGCGGCGGGAACCGACCGTGCCCCAGTCGGTTGCGACGAAATCAACGTTCATCCCCATCTGCTTCAAAAGATCGGCGGTGACATCGCCGAACGCTTTGGTGATCGGTTGATCCTGCGCCACCAGGCAAGTGACCGGCTGTCCCGAATAACCGCTCTCGGCCAAGAGCTTCTTGGCCACTGTGAGGTCGCGCTTGCCCTTCAGTATCTCGCCGCCCGCCTCGCTGTAGAGCGGCGTATCCGG
Source organism: Bradyrhizobium sp. AUGA SZCCT0431 (assembly GCF_018131065.1). NCBI lineage: Bacteria > Pseudomonadati > Pseudomonadota > Alphaproteobacteria > Hyphomicrobiales > Nitrobacteraceae > Bradyrhizobium > Bradyrhizobium sp. AUGA SZCCT0431. Next base: position 215,471 of record NZ_JAFCLR010000006.1, read on the forward strand.
CGTGAAGAACCCCGGCAGCGGCTTCCAGAGCGCGGGGTCATCTCCAACCAGTGCGCGCATGTAATCTTCCTGGCTCAGCGCAGCGAGCACGGCGCGCCGCGCCTTCACATCGTTGAAGGGCGGATGCAAATGGTTCATCCGGAACGAGCCGATGTTGCCGAGTGGGTCGGCGATGTCGACGTTGATGTTGCGGTTCTTCTTCAGCGACGGCACCAGATCGGTGATCGGATTTTCCCACCAATCGACCTCACCGTTCTGAAGTGCTGCGGCCGCCGTAGCGGGATCCGGGATCACCACCCATTCGATGCGGTCGATCAGCATCTGCTTGCCGCCGGCCAGCCAGGACGCCTTCTCTTGCCGCGGCGTGTAATCGGCAAATTTCTCGAACACCGCCTTGGCGCCGGGCACCCACTCGCTCTTCGCGAATTTCATCGGGCCCGAGCCGATATAGTCGGGGATTTGCTTGAACGGATCGGTCTGCGCGATGCGCTCCGGCATGATGAAAGCGCAGGGCGTGCTGTTCTTGCCCAGCGCCAGCAGCATCTTCGGATAAGGCGCCTTCAGCGACCACTTGAAGGTCCTGTCGTCGACGGCGACCAGCTCGTTCTGGAGCGCCTTGAGCATCAGCCCCATCGGATCGCGCGCCGACCAACGCGTCAGGCTTGCCACCACATCCTTGCTCAGCACCGGCTCGCCGTCATGGAACTTCAACCCCGGCCGGAGCCGGAAGGTCCAGACCAGACCGTCATCGGAGGTCTGCTCGGACTCGATCATCTGGCGCTGCGGCTGCAGGGTCGCGTCGACACCATAGAGGGTGTCCCACACCATCGCGGCGGCGTTGCGCACGACATACTGGGTCCCCCAAATGGGGTCGAAATTCGCAAGATTGGCCTGGGGCACGAAGCGCAAGGTGCGCGCCGCGGCGCCTTGGGAAAGGGCCGGCATCGACAAGCCACCCGTTGCGGCCAGGCTGCCCACCCCGGCAAATCCCTTCAACAGCGTCCTGCGATCCATGGTGCTCTCCCCAGTTTTGGGTTGTGATGAACGATTCCGCCCGTTTCATGGGCCGAGGGTTCGGCGCCGGTGAGGTGAAACAGGCCAATCAGATGATAGCGATCAGCTTCCTTTGCGTGCAAATGGTATGCCAGCGGGGCCAGGTTGTTCCGCTGCCAAAAGTCAGGTCGATCATGAACGAAGAAACATTTTTCGAGCGATCACATCTTCGAACGATGCATCATCCAGGGCCGATTAACCTGCTGCGAGTTGCCTGAACTTCTCCGATGGTTTCGGGTGCCACCAGCGACCGCCAATGACGACGCCTTCGGACACGATCTTGCGGTCGCCTATCAGATGCTCGCCGATGACGTCGACATAGTCAAACTGCCCTTGCGCGATCGAGATCAGGGTGGCGTCTCCGGCGCTGCCCGGCTTGAGGCTGCCGAGTTCGGGACGCCGCAGCGCCATCGCGGCATTGACGGTTGAAGCGGCGACCACGTCCGGGAGCGGCATGCCCATGCAGAGGAACTTGGACATGGTCGTCACCTGATCGAAGGCTGGGCCGTCGATGCACAACAGATGGACATCCGAAGAGATGGTGTCGGGATAGAAGCCGTTGGCGAGCATCGCCCGGGCGGTCTTGAAGGCGAAGGAGCCCTTGCCGTGGCCGATGTCGAACAACACACCGCGTTCGCGCGCCTCCAGTACCGCCCGCTTCACCGTGCCCTGGGCCGTGGCGGGCGTATTGGGAAAGGGCCGGAATGCGTGGGTGAGGACGTCGCCCGGACGCAGCCGCGCGAGCACCTCCTCGTAGCTCGGCGGCGGATGGTCGATATGCGCCATCAGCGGCATGCCGACCTGTTCGGCGACCTCAAGCGCGATGTCGAGCGGCACGATCCCCGAGGTACCGGAGGCGTGGAGACCGACCCGCACCTTGATGCCGACAATGAGATCACGATTTTGATCCGCCACCGTGGCGGCGTCGATCGGATTCATCAGCCGGAGCTCTTCGCTCTCGCCGACCATGACCCGATGCGAGAAGCCGAAGATGCCGGCGTGCGAGACGTGCAGATAAGCGAGAATGCGGACTTGGCTCGGCTCGATCACATGCTTGCGGAAACCCGCGAAATTCCCCGGGCCGGCGCTGCCGGTATCGACCGCCGTGGTGACGCCCGAAGTACGGCAGAATTCTTCCGCGTCGATGCCCAGCGAGGTGCCGCCCCAATAAACGTGGGTATGCAGATCGATCAGACCTGGCGTGACGATGTGACCCGACACGTCGCGCACGTCGGTGACGGGATCGGCCTTGAGCTCGTTTCCGACCATGGCCACCTTGCCGCCGGCGAAGGCGACATCCGTCACCGCATCGAGTTTTTGCGACGGGTCAATCACCCTGCCGCCGCGCAGGATCAAGTCGAAAGGCATTGCGAACCCCTGATAAGACAGTAACGGAAGCAGCGGGAGCGCGTCTCGCCTTTCCAACATTGCGCATGTGTCGACGGGATGTCAGCCATTAAAGGCCGCCTGGGCTTCCGGCAAATCCCAGATTTTGCCGATCGCCGCGGTTCCAGCCGAGATCGTCGCGGCCTCGTCGCCATGAATGTATTGGCCGCCATCGATGAGCACACGCCCGTCAACAATGACCTGGTCGATATTGGCGCGATTGCCAAGCGCCACCAGCCCGCGCCGCGGATCGAACAGCGGCTGCAGATGGGGATGGGTCAAATCGACGACGGTGAGGTCGGCTGTTGCGCCCGGGGTGATGATCCCGAGATCCGGTCGCTTGATGACCGCGGCCGCGGTTGCCGTGACCGACTCGATCAATTCGGGTGCATTGGCGACGTCGGGCCGAGCAGACACGATCTTCGAGATCATCGACGCGGCGTTGAGTTCGCCGAGCAGGTCCATGTTGTAGCCGTCGGTTCCGACCACCGTCCGGACGCCGTGATCGGCGAACCGGCTGAACGCCGCGGTAACGCCTGCGCGAGCAAACACGCGCGGGCAGTTCAGCACCGTGGCGCCCCTCGCCGCCATCAGCTTCAAATCCCCATCACTGCTCGCGATGCAATGCGCAGCCAGAAGGTCTGGCGCCAGCAGGCCGAGCCAGTCGAGATATTCGGCCGGCGTGCGGCCGCCGTGGCGGCTGCCGATCGTCGCGACTTCGGCCTGGCTTTGCGCCAGATGGGTGGTGATGGGAACGCCGAGCTCGCGTGCGCGGGCGGCGCACGCCCGTAGCAGATCCGGACCACAGGTGTCGGTCGCGTGCGGGCTCATCGCAAGGCCGATCCGCCCATCGCCGCGACCGTTCCAGCGATGGTACAGCGCGTTCCAGGTATCCATATCGGCCTGGCCATCATCGCCCGCGTAGCGCACCACGCCGTCCGGCCCGGCCTTGGCATCCGATGTGGAGAACAGATACGGCGCGCCATAGAAGCGGATGCCCATCTCCTCGGCGGCGTCGAACATTTCAGGAATGGTGTTGCGGAACGGCTCCATGACCGTGGTGGCGCCGCCCTTCAGCAATTGCAGAATGCCGAGCCGCGCGATGGCGAGCCGCTCTGACGGCGACAGCAGGTCGGCGCCGCGTTTGGTCAACGGCAGCAGCACCGTATAGACGATGCTCTGGTTGTTTTTGCGACCATTGCCGTCCTCCGTATGGGTCCGGGCGACAGCTTCGCTGAAGCAATGGTTGTGCAGGTTCAGAAGCCCGGGCAGCACGAAGCGGCCCGGTTTGTCGAACACCTCGGTGGCGGACGGGCGGTCGCGCGTGACGGCGGCGATCCGCTTGCCTTCGAGCAGCACCCAATGATCGCGCAGCACCTCCTGCCCACCATCTTTGCGTGACAACACATAGCTGCCGAAGATCGCGATCGTGCTCATGCGGGTTTCACATTCCAGAACACGGCCGTGCCGTCGAGGATACCGGTGATACCAGAACGGTAGGCGGTCGGTTGTTTATACTGGCCGATCGGGAAATAGGGAATTTCCTCGAACGACAATGCCTGGATATCGCGGCAGATCCGCTGTTGCTCGGCAAGATTGGGAGCGGCGAGCCATTGGCTTCGGAGAGCGCCCATCTTCTCGCTCTTGTACCAGCCGGCCACCTTGCTGTCGCCGCGCAGGTTCGAATTGCCGGCCGGGTTCAGCCAATCGATGCCCTGCCAGTTGCCGACGCCCGCGCTCCAGCCGCCCTGGGCGACAGGCTCCTTTTTCAACTGCCGCTGCAGCACGATGCCGAAATCCAGTCCGGCATATTCGACGTTCATGCCGGCCTGCTGCAGCATGTCGGCGGCGATGTCGCCGAGCGGCTTTTGCGCCAGCGAGTTGGTGGGAACGAGCAGCACCACCTTCTCGCCATTGTAACCGGCAGCTTTCAGATCGGCCTTGACCTTCGCCATGTCGCGCGGCCCGCGGAACACGTTCAGGCCGACATCGCTCGCCATCGGCGTCCCCGGCGCAAAGAAGCCGATCGGCGCGGATTGATAGGCGGGATCGTCGCCCGCAACCGCCGTCATGAAGGCGGACTGGTCGATCGCGCCGAGCAGCGCGCGGCGGATAGCCGGATTGTCGAATGGCGGCTGCAGATGGTTCACCCGCAACATGCAGGTGTAGCCTCGCGGGTCGAGGATCCGCGTGGTGACGCCGGTACGCTTCAGCACCGGCAGCAGATCGTGCGGCGTCGTTTCCTGCCAATCCTGTTCGCGCGTTTGCAGCGCAGCGACCCCTGTCGCCGCATCCGGCATCGTCGTCCAGACCACGCGGTCATAGTGAACGATCTTGGGACCGGCGGTCCAATCCGGCTTGCCATCCTGCCGGGGCTGATAGCGATCGAAGCGGGCGTACACGTTGCGCGCGCCCTGCACCCGCTCATCTGCCACGAAACGGAAAGGACCGCTGCCCACCACCTCGGTCAGCGGCTTGAATGGATCCTGGCTCGCCAGCCGCTCCGGCATCATGAACGGCGCCTGGATCGCGGCCTTGCCGAGCGCCGCTGATAACAGAGGGAAAGGCCTGCTCAACCGAAAGCGGATGGTGCGGTCGTCCGGCGCCGACAATTCATCGGTCGCCGCCATCAGTTCGGCGCCGAATCCGTCGCGAGCCGCCCATCGGCGAATGCTGGCGACGCAATCCCGCGCCAGCACGCGCTCGCCGTCATGCCATAGCAGGCCGTCGCGCAACGTGAGATCCCATTGCCGGTCGTCATTGGAGACGACATGCCCGGACACCATCTGCGGCGAGACCTCGAGCGCCGAATTCATGCCGTAGAGGGTGTCGTAGACCATGAATCCATGGTTACGGGAGACCTGCGCCGTGGAGTAAATCGGATCGATGAAGGTCAGATCGATCACGGGAATGAAGCGCAGTGTGGTCTGCGACTGCGCCCGCACGATTCCCGGCAGCGTCAGTGCCGGCGCCGCGGCGGCGGCCTTCAACAGTGAACGGCGGGAAACAAGCATCGAAGACTCCTGGGATATTCAGTAAGCACCGCTCTCAGCGGCTGGCGGCTTCGTGACGGCCGAAATTCGCCGCGATCGCCTCGCCGGTCGTGATCCACAGATCCGGGCAGGATTTCGCGTAGGTAAGAAATTCCCGCAGCAGACGCAGCCGCATCGGGCGACCGCTGCATTGCGGATGCAGCACGGTCGTGACCATCGCGCCCCAATCGCGGACCTCGTCGAGTTCATCCTTCCAAATCGAGAGCACATGCTCCTTGGGAAAGATCGGCCGCGGGCTGAACCGGGCAGACAGCCCGTGCATCCAGTCGTCATAGCTTGCGGTCACCGGAAGCTCGATCGTGCCCGGCCGGCCATCCGCCAGCTGATGGCGGTAAGGCCGCACGTCATCCCGAAATGAGGAGGTGTAGACAATGCCGTGCCGCACCAGCGCGACGCGCAGTTCTTCCGTGAATTCGCCGTAAGGCGCCCGGTAACCGGTCGGCTTGACACCAAGGCGACGCTTCAGCGCCTCAAAACCTCGCTCCAGTTCTTCCTCGATCCAGGGATCGCCCGGGTCCGGCAGCAAATGGTGATAGCCGTGATGGCCGATTTCATGGCCGGCCTTGAGAATGGCCTCGGCCATCGCGGGGTGCGCATCGACAGACCAGCCGGTGATGAAGAACGTACCCTTCAGGTCAAGCTGATCGAGCAGTTCCAGCAGTTTCGGCGTGCCGACGCGCGCCTCGTAGCCGCCGTAGCTCATCGTGATCAGACGCTGGGCATGGGCTGCATCCTTGCTGGTCCAGGCGCTCTCCGCGTCCACGTCGAAGGAGAGAAACATCGCCGAGGTATAGGGCTTTGGCCAGGGATACTCCGGCGCCATCGGCGCGGTGTTCGCCGGCACCAGCGGAATGCTCGCGAGCGCTTTACTGTCCTGCATTGATCATCGCCTTTTCTACGCCGTAGTCGGTCAATTTCCATTTCGCCAGCAATGCGCGGTAGGAGCCGTCGGCGATCAAGCCGTCGAGGGCCTCCACGAACGCCTGCTGAAGCACCGTCTCCTTCACACCCAATGCAAGTCCGGTGAACTGCACCGCGAAAACCTCACCGATCGGAACATAGGTGTTCGGTTCGAGATCCATGATGTAGGGAAGCGTCTCGCCGCCCTGAACGGCCGCGTCGAGCCGCCCCTGCCTGAGCTGGGTCCGGGCATCGGCCGAGCCTTCGGTGCCGACGTATACGATCGGATTGCCGCCGCAATTCGCATCGCTCCAGGCCGCGATCAGTTTCGGAAACGACGTGCGCCGGCTGGCGCCGACTTTTTTCCCGCAGAACGCCTTCGTGTCCTTGAACTCGGCGGCGCGCGATTGCTGCACAAAGAAGCGCGGACCGTTGCGAAGGTAGTCGACAAAGGTCGCCGTATCCTGCCGGCTTGCCATGTCGGTCATCCCGGACAGGATCGCATCCACCCTGCCCGTCGCAATCGCGGGCATCATCTGGTCGAAACTGGTCTCCTGCCACACGATCTTGAGTCCGAGCTTGCGGCCGAGCGCCTCGCCAAGCTCGACGTCGAAACCGGCCAGCATGTTGGTCGCGGGATCCTTGAATTCCAACGGGGGATAGTTCGGCACGATGGCAACCTTGATGCTGCCCTGCTTTGCGATTTCCGGAGGCAGCTCGACCGCCATGGCTGAGCTATCGGCGGCACAGAGGAACGCCGCTGCAAGAATACGTTTGATCATGAAAATGTCCCCATCAGATCACCGCGGAAAGAAACGATTTTGTGCGCACTTCACGGGGCGCGCCGAGAACTTCGGCAGCGGGCCCGGACTCCACGATCGCGCCATGGTCCATGTAGATGACGGTGTCGGCGACCTCGCGCGCGAAGCCGAGTTCGTGCGTCACCACCATCATCGTCATGCCGCTGCGGGCAAGCTCCTTCATGACGGTCAGCACCTCTCCGACCAGTTCGGGATCGAGCGCACTGGTCGGCTCGTCGAACAGCATCAGCATCGGCTTCATGGCAAGCGCACGGGCGATCGCCACCCGCTGCTGCTGCCCGCCGGAAAGCTGGGAGGGATAGGCATCGGCCTTCGCCACCAGTCCGACGCGCCGCAGCAGTTCCATCGCTTCCGCTTGCGCGTCCTCGCGGCTGCAGCCCTGCACCTGCACCGGACCTTCGGTGATGTTTTCCAGCGCTGTCTTGTGCGGAAACAGGTTGAAGCGCTGAAACACCATGCCGGTCTTCAGGCGCTGGCGCGCAATCTGCCGCTCAGTAAGGCGATGCAATCGCCCGCCCTCCTCCCGCACGCCCAGTAGCTCACCGTCGAGCCAGATGCCGCCGCTGTCGACGGGCGTAAGCTGGTTGATGCAACGCAGAAGCGTCGTCTTGCCCGACCCTGAAGCACCGATCAGGCAAAGCACCTCGCCTGCCCGGACGTCCAGCGAGACCTTGTTCAGGGCCTGAAACTCCCCGAAATTCTTGCTGACCGATCGGATGGCGACGAGGGGCTGGGTCATCGGGTGATCTGCAATGCGCCACGCGCGAAGCGTCGCTCGAGCAGCATCTGCAGAGGCGTCAAAATTGATACGACGAGCAGATACCACGAGCCGGCGACGATCAGCAGTTCGATCACGCGCGAATTCGCGTAATAGATGTTCTCCGCAGCGTGCAGCACCTCCGGATACTGAATGACGCTCGCCAGCGAGGTGGCCTTGACCATACCGATGAATTCATTACCGAGCGGCGGGATCACCACCCGCATCGCCTGCGGCAGAATGATCCGGCGCAGCGCGCGCAGCCGCCCCATGCCGATCGCCTGCGCGGCCTCATATTGTCCGACGTCGACCGACAGCATGCCCGCCCGCATTACTTCGGACGTATAGGCGCCCTGATTGATGCCGAGTCCGAGAAGGGCTGAAAGGAACGGCGTCATGACGTCGACCGCCCGGGCCTCCCACAGGCCGGGAATGCCGATCGTCGGAAACACCAGCGCGATGTTGAACCAGAGCAGCAGCTGCAGGATCAGCGGCGTGCCGCGGAACAGCCAAGTATAGCCGGCTGCGACCGATTTGAGCACTGGATTGGGCGACAGCCGCATGATCGCGGCGACGACGCCCAGAACGATGCCGAGGGTCATCGCGAGCACCGCCATCACCATGGTGTTGACAATGCCTTCGAGGATCGCCTTCGCAGTCAGGAAGCGGCCAACATAGCTCCATTCGATCTGACCGTTGACGAAGGCGCGGCCGATCGCAGCCAGCACCACGAGAATAGCCGCCGCGGCAAGCCAACGCTGCCAATGCGCTTGACGCGCGACCGTCATGCCAGAAATGTCGGGGAAGCCTCCGGCCAGCGCGGGCGCCGTTCTCATTGCGTGGCCGCATTCATCATCGGCTGGGCGACCGCGTTCGCACCGAGCCCCCATTTGTCGAGGATGGCCTTGTACGAACCATCCTTCATCATCGCGGCGAGATGTTCCGTCACCACCTCGCGCAGCGCCGCATCGTCCTTCCGGAACATGATGCCCTGATAGCCGGTGGAGAACGGCTCACCGACAATACGGTATTTCCCGGCCTCCTGTGCCTGGGCGTAGGGCAAGGTTTCGCTGCCTTGCACCGCGGCGTCGACGCGGCCCTGTTTGAGCTGGTTGCGGACGTCGATGCTGTTTTCGCCCGGGACATATTGCACGGCGGGTTTGCCGGTTGCTTCGCAGTTCTGCTTGCTCCATTTCTCGATCTCGATCGGGAAGCTGGTGCTGCGCGTCGTCCCGACCTTCTTGCCGCAGAGATCAATGGCGGTCTTCGCCGCATTTTCAGCCAGAACGAAGAACTGCGGGCCTGTCGCCAGATAGTCGATGAAATCGGCGGTCTCGCGCCGCGAGGCGCGATCCGAAATGCCGCTGATGATGAAATCCGCGCGCTTGGTCTGCAATGAGGGGATGAGCTCGGCAAACGGCGTTTCGCTCCAGATGATCTTCACGCCGAGGCGTTTCGCTAGCTCGTTCGCGAGATCGATGTCGAGTCCGACGAGCTGGTTCGTTGCCGGATCGCGATACTCCATGGGCGCGTAGGTCGAATTGACCGTCAGCCGCAGCGTGCCCGCCTGCTTGATTGTTTCAGGCAGTTCGGCGGCCTGAGCCGCTGCAGCTGCAAGGAGAGCGGCGAAACCAACGAAGTACCTGAGGCGTGTCATATCAGCTCCTTCGGCCCGCGGCCGCGACTGGACGCAGCATATTAAATTGCATCGAGATCGGCCGGTTCGACGACGCCCGCGCGCTCCGTAATGGCCATGTATTGCTCCGGCCGCCGATGCGCGGCGAAATTGAACATCTTGTCCTTGCCCTGGCGGCAGAGATCGAGGTCGAGGTCCGCGACGATGATCTCATCCGCGAGTGTCTGCGCCTCTGCAACAATCCGGCCATTCGGATCGACGATGCAGGAGCCGCCGATCAGCCCGGAGCCGTCCTCGTTCCCCGCCTTGGCGACCGCGATCGCCCAGGTCGCGTTCATGTAGGCGTTGGCCTGCGTTACGAGCTTTGAATGGAAGGTACGCAGCGCCGCATCTTCGGTGAGGCCCCCGTTGGGATCGTAGGCCGCGGAATTGTAACCGATACACACCAGCTCGACGCCCTGCAGGCCCAGCACGCGCCAGGCTTCCGGCCAGCGGCGATCGTTGCAGATCATCATGCCCATGATGGCGTGGCGCCAATCCGCCCCCGCCCGAAAGGCAGGAAATCCGAGATCACCGTATTCGAAATAGCGTTTTTCGAGCTGCTGGTAGCGTGCGCCGGGCCGCGGCTCGACCGAACCCGGCAAATGCACCTTGCGATAACGGCCGATAATTTCGCCGTCGCTATCGACCAGGATCGAGCAGTTGAAGCGCTGACCGTCCGCTGTCAGTTCGGCGTAACCGACATAGAAGCCGACCCGAAGCGCCCGGGCGCGATCGAACAGGGATTGCACGGCCGGATTCGGCATGCCGCGCTCGAAATAATGATCGAGCGCTTCGCCCTCGATCAGCCAGCGCGGGAAAAACGTCGTAAACGCCAGTTCGGGGAAGACCACCAGCGTGGCGCCTTGCGCCGCCGCTGCCTCCAGCAATTCCAGCATCCGGCCAAGCGTGTGTTCCCGCGAGTCCGTTTTTTGCGTCGGCCCCATCTGAGCGGCGGCGGCGCGGAGAACTCGAACCAACATTGCCTCCAATCTGAGCGGATTGCTTACGCAGGAGGCGGACAAGCCCGCTCTGACAGCGCACCGATGCAGAGGTGATTACGCGAAAGCGCAGGCCTAAATGCAATCACTCGTGCTATGATATTTTCACTGGGACAATAACCGGTAGTTATATGAACCTGCGCCAATTGGAGATCCTGCGGGCGGTCATCCGCCATCGGACGACGGTCGCGGCGGCGGACGAACTGGCGCTGTCGCAGCCGGCGATCAGCAATGCGCTGAAGGCGATGGAGGCACAGGCTGGTTTCGCGCTGTTCGAGCGCGTCAACAACCGGCTGTTCCCGACATCAGAGGCGATGACGCTCTACAAGGAAAGTGAAGCGATCTTTGCGCTCCACGCCAAGCTCGAAAATCGCGTGCGCGATTTGCGGGAGTGCCGCACCGGCCTTCTATCGATCGTGGCGACGCCGCCGCTGGCCTACAGCATCATTCCACACGCTCTATCGGACTTCCTGCGCCGCCGTCAGCAGACCCGCGTCTTCTTCGACGTACGGCGCTATGAGGGAATCATCGACGGCGTTACGAGCAGGGTCGCAGAACTCGGCTTCGCGCTTGGGCTGTCACATCATCCCGGCATCGCGCACGAGGTGGTTCACACCGGCGAAATGGTCTGCGTCTTGCCGCCTAACCATCCGCTGGCCGAACGGCCGGTCATTTCAGCCACCGACCTCGTCGGCTTGCCCTTCATCGGGCTGGAGCGCGGCACGCGACTGGGTGAAGCCGTGCGCGAGAGTTTTGCGCAAGCCGGCGCGCCGTTCCAGCCGACCGTCGAGGTGCGATATTGCAATACCGCCTGCGTGCTGGCGGCCGCCGGCGTGGGCGCCGCGGTCGTCGATCCGTTTTCGCCGCGCCAGGGCGGCGGCCAAGGCCTTATCGTCCGGCCTTTCACGCCCAAGACCGTGGCCGTGGCGTATATGCTGTGGTCTGAGGCGGAGCCTCTATCGCGTCTGGCAAAGGCGTTCCTGAACGAAGTCCGGCAGGCGAGCCGCGCCCTGGACCGGGACGGCGCTTAGAGCGGGATGAGATTAAGTTGCGCGGTAGACGGAACCCGGACGCAACGCAGCATGAGGGCTGCGAGCCGGGGCTTATTCTTACTTTGCATGGGGTTGTTTTCGCGATTTTGTGTCCGGGACGTCATCCGGAGCCCTCAACCCCCAACGACACCGTCGATCAGATTGAGGCCGAGCAGAAACTCTGAACTGAGATGGGTGCGCGTCAGCGGTTCGACGACAATGCCGCGCGCCAGCAACGTCGCCTCGCTGCGGCGCGCTTCGACCGCCTGCCCGATCGTGACAGCCGCGAATCTGAACACCGCTCCCGGTCGCGCCTGCGCCAGCCGGCCAAGATCGGGACCGATGATGGTCGCAATCTTGGGATAACCGCCGGTGGATTGACGATCGGCCATCAGAACGATCGGACGGCCGTCTCCCGGCACCTGGATCGCCCCCATGGCAATTCCGTCGGACACGATGTTGTAGCCACGCGCGTGCGCCAGTTGGGGTCCGTCGAGGTAATACGCCATGCGATCGACCTTGGCGGAGACGGTCCAGGGCCCGGCGAGAAAGGCGGCGATCTGGTCGTCGGCGAAGTAGTCGTGCTGAGGGCCTAGGACCACGCGAATAGCGTCGAGGGGACGGTCGAGCCATGGTGCTGCGATGGCGCTCAGCGACGGTGTCGAAGAAGCGGATCGTTCGATGGCGAGACGATCGCCCGCGGCAAGTGCGCGGCCATTCACGCCGCCGAAGCCGGTGCGCGTGTGGGTGGCGTGAGAGCCCAGCACCTTTGGCACGATAAAGCGGCCCGCCACCGCCAGATAACACCAGCAGCCGCGACCGCCGGCGCGAATTTTCAGTACGGCGCCTGCCTCCAGATTGAGTACCACCGCCGGCGGGAGCGACTTGCCGTCGAGGCTGAGCGAGAATTCGCCGCCGGCAACGGCGACATGGAGCGCTCCGGCTTCGGCGGTCACTTCTAACCCACCGACGGACACTTCGATCGCGGTTGCGCCCGCGGGATTGCCAACCGCAAGGTTTGCCGTGGCATGCGCCAGCGGATCCATCGGGCCTGCGGCGGTGACACCAAAGCGCAGATAGCCGTGCCGGCCGGCGTCCTGCAGCGTCGCACCCGGCCCGGCCGACAGAATGCGAAGGATCGCCTCCGAAGCGTCAGCCCTCATGCGGCACGCTTGCGGGCAACGATTTCGCCGCTCCCGGCGCGTTGCGCCAGATCGCGAAACGTCGCGAGATCGATCGGTTCAAACCGCACGAGATCGCCGGCCTGGATCAGAAAGGCATCTTGGCGTTCCGCGGCATAGAGACGCTCCGGCGTTTGGCCGATGACATACCAACCGGTCGGCATCACGAACGGCACAACGGTGCCAAGACCACCTCCGATCGACACCGCACCGGCCGGATGCGGCGGTCTTGGTGTCGCGCGGCGCGAAATCTTTAGCTGCTCGGGTACGCCGCCCAGATAGATCTGGCCAGGCGTGAATCCACACATGTAGACGCGATACGTCGCCTTCGTATGCAAAGCGACGACGTCATCCCGTGTGAGGCCAAGGATCTTGGCGGCCTCGTCGAGATCCTCGGCCAGCGCGGGATCGTAACAACAAGGCAACGTCCAAATGGTGCCCTCGCCCCGCCATTCGGTAACACCCGTCATCATACGGCGCACAATGGCAACCAGCGTTTCCCTGTCGATCCCAAGCGGATCATAGTGAATCATCAGCGAGCGATAGGTCGGCACGAATTCACGCGTTCCTGTCGGAGGATCGGCACGCAAAGCCGCGTCGAGGGCGAGCACCCTGTCGTTAATCACGGGATCAACGGTGTCACCGAATTCGACGACGAGGGCGGCTTCCCCCGCGTCGAGAAAGCGCGGGTCGATCTGCAGTGTCATACGGCCATCGGTTTAAAAGGTTTCAGCGCGATACCGGCCTGCTCCAATCGCGCGCGCACGAGGCTGGCGGTCGCGACCGCATGGTCGGAATCGCCATGAACGCAGATCGAACGGATCGGGGTCGGCAAATGCTTGCCGCTTGCCGTGATCACAGCCCCCGCCTCGACCATCGCGAGCACGCGCGCGGCAGCTTCTTCCGCGCCCTCGATCATTGCGCCGGGCTGGCCGCGCGGGATCAATTGCCCGGTTTCGGTGTAGCCGCGGTCGGCATAGATCTCCTGATGAATTTCAAGTCCCGCGGCTTCACCGGCCGCGACCAGCTCCGTCACCGCGATGGCCAGCAATGCCAGATTGGGATCGACCGCCCGCACCGCCCGCGCTACCGCGTCCGCAACGTCGCGTTCCTCGCAGGCGATGTTGCCGAGCGCGCCGTGGGTCTTCACATAGGTGATGCGATGACCGGCGTAAGCCGCAAGCGCCATGGCCGCCCCGATCTGGTAGGCGATGAGCCTTTCGATCTCGCCATTCGAGAACGGGAGACGGCGGCGACCAAAACCCCACAGATCGGGAAACCCGGGATGGGCCCCCACCGCGACGCCGCGCTTGCGCGCGATGGCAAACGTCCGCGCCATCACCTCGGGGTCGCCGGCATGAAGCCCGCAGGCCACGTTGGCCGAGGTGACGATGGCGAGCATAGCGTCATCGTCGCCGCAGCGATAAGTTCCAAATCCTTCGCCAAGATCGGAATTGAGGTCGACGGTTGGCATGGCGGTCTCCTGGGCGTTGCTGATTCCGCAATTGAACGTCACCTTCGCCGCGAAACACGGGATCGTAAAGTCGGGAGGCATCGACCGATGCCGATTTCTGCCCTGCAATACCGCGGGGGCATAAGAACAGGCATCGCGGCACCGCACCCAAAAGGTTAACAGGCCGGGAAGGCCTCCGTGGCACGTTCTGATCGCCGTTGTAATCGGCCAAGATTTGATTATATTGCTCTCTCAGCTGCAACCGCTGCTGAATTTAACGTTGGTGTGACCAGGCCCGTCTGTTCAGGCGGGCCGTCGCCGTTTCAGGGTTCGTAGCGATGACTCGTTCCAATCGGGTTGATCATATTCGCATTACGTCGCACCCGGCTCCGGGTGCCAAGCTCAACTTTCCAATCAGCTGGGGCGCCGCCAGCGCGCGCGAGCGCGGACCGGTGATCGGCACGGTGTCGCGCCCGCAGGACCGCAACGTCATCGGCACCCATGGCGGCTCCTATTCGGTGTATCGCGCGCTCGCTGTCTCCTCCGGCGCGCTCGATCCGATCCGGCGCCCGGATCTCACCAACACCCACCCCGCCGAAACCATTGGGCCGTTTCCGCAATGGACCGATCCGCAGCGGATCGTTTCGCTGGATCCCTGGGGACATCTCGCCGCGGAAAATTTTGCAACCGAGATCGCCGAGGGCATCGACATCCGCCCGAGCATTGCCATCACCCGCGCGCGCCTTGACCTGCCCGAGTTGCAGGCGGCGATCGAAGCCGGACGGCTCAAGCACGACGGCGAGTTCGTGCACAAGAACGGCAGCGTCTCCGTGGTCAAGGTCGCGATCGACCCGGTCTGGTATCTGCCGGGCCTGGCGGAGCGCTTCGCGACCACCGAAAACAATCTGCGGCGGCAATTGTTCGAGCAGACCGCCGGCATGTTTCCGGAGCTGGTAACACGGCCCGATCTGCAGGTCTTTCTGCCGCCGATCGGCGGCACCACGGCCTATCTGTTCGGCGACGTTACCAAGCTGCCGGACCACCATACCAAGATCACCTGCCGCGTGCATGACGAGTGCAACGGCTCCGACGTGTTTGGTTCTGATATCTGCACCTGCCGTCCGTACCTCATTCACGGCATCGAGGAATGCGCGCGCGCCGGCCAAACCGGCGGTCTCGGCATCATCATCTACAATCGCAAGGAAGGCCGCGCGCTCGGCGAAGTGACGAAGTTTCTGGTCTACAACGCGCGCAAGCGTCAGGAAGGCGGCGATGCCGCGGCCCAGTACTTCGAGCGCACCGAATGCGTCGCCGGCGTGCAGGACGCCCGGTTCCAGCAATTGATGCCGGATGTGGTGCATTGGCTCGGCCTGAAGCGGATCGATCGCTTCGTATCCATGAGCGACATGAAGCACGATGCGCTGACCGGCCAGGGCATCGAAATCGTCGAGCGTGTGCCTATCCCCGACGACATGATCCCAGCCGACGCGCATGTGGAAATCGCGGCAAAGAAAGCCGCCGGCTACTACACGCCCGAGCCGCAAGAAAGTCCGGACAATCCGGTCGGCCGTCCGCTCGAAAAATATTGAGAGGGCGCCGTGTCCCCCGCAGATCCGGAGATTTCGGCCGCGTTGTCATTGCTGAACGCCAGCGCGGTCCGTGAGCGGGCGCATCGCATGCTCGCAATCGGCCTTGACGACAGGCTGCCGAATTTCCGTGTTCATCTCGATCGCATGGACAGCGCCGTCGATCTGGTGTTGGAGACCACGCGCAAGGCCTATCCCTCCTTCGACGTTCCCTTTCATTCGCGCTGGCGGCACTTCGTCACCAATGGGGACAATCGCTGGGCCGATATCGCCGGCCGGACCAAATGGCCCGGCCGGGCGGCCCGCGCCCGGGCCGAATTCGATCTGGCGATCGTCAGCGTCTTTCTCGATGCCGGCGCCGGGCCGGCGTGGCGCTACCACGATCCGAAAACCGGATCGGCGATCGGCCGTTCGGAAGGATTGGGGCTCGCCAGCCTCGCGATGTTCGCGGGCGGCGCATTCTCCGCCGATCCGCAGGAACCGCTGCGCTCCGATGGCGAAATCCTTGCAAATCTGACCGTCGCCGATCTCGAGCATGGCATGCAGGTCTCAGATACCAATCCACTGGTCGGAATGGACGGTCGCGCTGAGCTGCTGCGCCGGCTGGGCCGGCTGGTGACCTCGAAGCCGGATGTGTTCGGCAGCCAGGACGCGCCGCGGCCCGGCGGCCTGTTCGATCGACTGGCAAAGCTCACCGACGGCGGAAAGCTTCCCGCCCCAACTATTCTTGCGGAGTTGCTGCAACAGCTCGGCTCAATCTGGCCATCGCGGCTGACGCTGGGCGGAATCCCGCTCGGCGACTGCTGGAAGCATCCGATGCTGACGACCGCAGATGCGACCAGTGGCCTCGTGCCGCTGCACAAGCTCTCGCAATGGCTGGCTTACTCCCTGATCGAGCCGCTGCAAACGGCCGGCATCACCGTGACCGATATCGATGGTCTCACCGGCCTCGCCGAATATCGCAATGGCGGACTGTTCATCGATACCGGCGTGCTCGCGTTTCGCGATCCGGAATCCGCGCAGCAGGAACACGAGGTCGCGTCACCGCTGGTCGTGGAATGGCGTGCGCTGACGGTGGCGCTGCTTGACCGCATCGCCGATGGTTTACGACACCGGCTCAAAGTCGATGCCACCTCGATGCCATTGGCAAAAATTCTCGAGGGTGGCACCTGGGCGGCGGGTCGATTGTTGGCGCGCGAACGCCGCGCCGACGCTTCGCCGCCGGTGAAAATTATCAGCGACGGCACTGTTTTCTAGATTTGGGATTAGCAACATGGACGGCGTCACGATCGTTAGTCACCCGCTGGTGCAGCACAAGCTAACGCTGTTACGGAGAAAAGACATTTCGACCAAGTCGTTTCGCGAGCTCCTCAAGGAGATCGGGATGCTGATTTGCTATGAGGTCACGCGTGACCTGCCGCTGGCCGACGTCGAAATCGAAACGCCACTCGCGCACATGAAGTCGCCGCAGATCGCGGGCAAGAAGCTGGTGTTCGCGCCGGTACTGCGTGCCGGCGTGACCTTTGCGGAAGGCATGCTCGATCTGGTGCCGACCGCGCGTATCGCGCATATCGGTCTTTACCGCGAACCGGAAACCTTCGTTGCCGTCGAATATTTCTTCAAGGCCCCGAGCGATCTGCACGAACGGCTGGTGATCGTGATCTCACCGGTACTGGCAACGGCGAACTCCGCCGTCGCCGCGGTCGACCGGCTGAAAGAGCGCGGCGCCAACGACATTCGACTGGTGTGCCTGATCGGCGCGCCGGAAGGCGTCGAGCGCATGCGCGGCATTCACCCGGACGTTCCGATCTGGCTCGCCGCGATCGACCAGGGGCTGGACGAAAACGCCTACATTGTGCCCGGTCTCGGCGATGCCGGGGACCGTGCCTATGGCACCAAATAGGCTGGCGATCAAAGTGCCGCGCGGAGCACGCTGTTGAATTCCTCGGCCCTGGTCAGGAACGCGCAGTGCCCGCCGCCGGGTATGAGTGCGATTTTTCCGCCAAGCGTCTCGGCCAGGAACCGGCTTGCCGCTGGCGGGCAAACCATATCTTTGGCGCCACAGAGGACGCTAACCGGCTCACGGATCGAACCTAGCAGCGGACGAAGATCGCTGCCCCCGAGATTCTGCATGCAGGCCAGCGTGACACGCGGCGGTGTCGCCAGCATGATCTGCCTGACAAAGTTCATATCGTCGTCAGAATTGGCTTCCGGGAACATCATGCGACAGAAGCCGTCGACACCCGCGTCATAGTCGGTCGCCAGCGCCTGCCCGAGTTGCTCGGCGGCCGCCGGCGGCACCGCGTGCGGCCAATCGGGTCGCTGAATCAAGCATGGCGTCGTACCGATCAGCACCAACCGCGAGGCTATCCCCGGAAACGTGGCCGCAAATGCCAGCGCGATGGCTCCGCCCATCGACCAGCCGGCAATGATCGGCCGCGTCAGATTGAGATGATCGATGACGCCCTTCAGATCAGCGACAAAGTTCTCTCCGGAGTACCCGGTTTCCGGCTTGTCGGACTGGCCGAAGCCGCGGAGATCGACGGTGACGACCCGATGGTCGGCGGACATCGCACTGACCTGCCGCTTGAAGACGGCACCGCTCATCATGATGCCGTGCAGAAACACGATGGCCGTATCGCCATGTCCTTCCGACTCGACATGGAGTCCGCATCCATCCGGCATTGAGATCTTCATGTCGTTCCTCGTCTTGATCCAACCGGGAGGTGATGGGGCTCCCCTCCCGCGCTTGACGCACCCCACGCTAGCTTTCACAATATTTGCTCACTATCCCTGTTTTCTGGGATGCGCCTCGCCGCACGACAGGAGCCCCCGGCATCGCCATGGCGCTTAGTCTTTTCTTCGAAGGATGTGACGCTCCTGAAGCGGGTAAGCGAGGCCCTGCTCGAGCCATTGGCTCCCGATTGGCTGCTGACAGCGCCAGGCGTGGCCTCGGATCTGCAGCACCTGCTATCGATGGATTTCATCGGGACCACCCTGTGGAATCCCGCCAGTGGCCGCTACGAAAACGCCATGTGCGTCGGCCGCGGAATGGACATGGCGCGTGCCTATGTCGTGGAATTTCAGAGCTGTGACCCTATTTCGCCGCGGCTTCGGCACCGCAAGGGTCCGACGCCGATCTATTCGGTGATCCGCCGCGATGAACTCGAGCGCACGCGCTACTTTCACGAATTCTTGCGGACCTACCGGACCACCGACGGTATCGATCTCCATCTCTATGCCGGCGATACGAACGTTGGCGACTTCAGGTTCTGGCGCGATCGAGGCCGCACGCCGGTCGGGTCGCGCGAGATGTTGCTGCTGGGACTATTGCAGCCGGTGCTGCTGCGGGCGACCCGAGAGGTGCGCAACCAGAGCCTCGCCCCCGCCTCGTTTTGCTTTCAGCAACTGACGGTCAGGGAACGGCAGATAGCTGCGGGCGTCGTGAACGGCTTAACCGATCGCGCCATCGCCAGATCACTGCAGATCAGCTACTGGACCGTCCGTTCGCATCTCGACCATATTTTCGAGAAGCTCGCGGTGGGCAATCGCGCGGCCCTCGTCGCGCGGCTTCATCGTGGACCTTCCGCGACCGAATAGGTCCATCGGTGCCCGCAAAGTCATGGTGAACTACACGGCATCGGCCAAGAGGGTCCGGACGATCGGATGATTCCGATCGGCCAGGCCATCGATGACGTTGAAATGGTGGCGACCGGGTTCTTCGACCGTGCAGGTTTGCGCGCCGAGCCCGGTCCAGATATTGGCTAGCAAGGCATTCTGGCGGACGAATTCCGGGCGCTCCGCGCTGCCCACCCAGCAGGTCACCCGGGCACCAGGCAAAGGCCGCAACAGCACGGGGCTTTCAGTTTGCGCTTCGGCGTCGTCGATCCGCAGTTCGGCATTCATCGCGGTCTTCAGCATTGGGCGAAGGTCATGGACGCCAGAGATCGAGACGGTATTGCGGATACGCGCGCGGGCGACCTCCGACAGCGGCGAAGTCGCCGAAATCATGCGCGTGACCAGATGTCCGCCTGCGGAGTGGCCTGTCAGGAAAATCGGGCCTTCCACCATCGAGGCCGCCTGCGCGATCGCGGCGGCAATTTCGCGCGTAATATCGGCCACGCGAACCGCCGGACAAAGCGTGTAGGAAGGCATCGCCACCGCATAGCCGCTTTCGACGGCGCCACGCGCGAGGTGTGACCAAAAACTCTTGTCGAGGGCGCGCCAGAACCCGCCATGGACGAAAACGACCAGTCCCTTGGGTTGGCCCTCGGGACGGAACAGATCGAAGCGGTTTCGCGGCCGCTCGCCATAGCCGATATCAAGCGTCGCGCGGCCACGACCCCCTAATTCATCGCGATAGGTCTGGGCGGGTTGCACCCAGGCCGCCGGCCAGCGTTCGCCACCGGGGATGTTAGGGCCGTTGGCGTAGGCGTCGTTCCAGTCGGAAATCTGGTGAAAGATCATGCGGGTCGGTTTCCGTTTGGTCTTGAGTAGCCGGCGCAGGCGCCTACGATCAGGATTCAGTTCGACGATATCTACTCACATCGGCCGCCTGCAGGACAAGTCCAAAAGTATTTTAGACATATAACTTATGGGCTTGAAACAATTCGCCGCCATGCGAGTATGTATCCGCCGCCTGCGAACGAGGCCAATGATGACCGATTTCACGCGAACGAGATCCCTGTTTCATATGCCGGATGGCGTCATCTATCTCGACGGCAACTCGCTCGGTCCCCTGCCCGTTGCGGCGACCGATCGCGTCCGCGGCATGATGTCCGAGCAATGGGGAAAACAGCTTATCAGGGGCTGGAACAGCGCCGGATGGATGGCCCAGCCGCGCCGCATCGGAGACCGCGTCGGCCGGCTGATCGGCGCGCCCGAGGGCACCGTGGTGATCGGCGACACCCTGTCGATCAAGGTCTATCAGGCGCTTGCCGCAGCGCTCGAACTCAATTCCAGCAGGCGGGTGGTCCTGTCCGACAACGGCAACTTTCCGACCGATCTCTACATGGCCGAGGGTCTGCTCAGATCGCTCGACCGGGGATATCAGCTCAAAATTGTCGCCCCCGAGGAAGTCGAAGACGCCATCGACGCAACGATTGCGGTGCTGATGCTGACCGAAGTCGACTATCGCACCGGCCGCCTTCACGACATGAAGGCATTGACGCAGAAAGCGCACGCCGCCGGCGCATTGACGGTTTGGGACCTCGCCCACTCCGCGGGCGCCATTCCGGTCGATTTGTCAGGCGCCAAAGCCGACTTCGCGGTCGGCTGCACCTACAAATATCTCAATGGCGGTCCTGGCGCGCCGGCCTTCATCTATGTCGCGCCTCGACATGCCGACACGGCGCGGCCGGCGCTTTCCGGATGGCTGGGGCATCAGGCGCCGTTTGCGTTCGATCTTGATTACCGGGCGGGCGCCGGCATCGAACGAATGCGGGTTGGAACGCCTCCCGTCATTGCGATGGCCGCGCTCGACGCCGCGCTCGATGTCTGGGAGGGCGTCAGCATGAACGAGGTCCGCAAGGCGTCGATCGCGCTGGCAGACCTGTTCATCCGCGAAGTCGAAGCCCGTTGTCCGGAACTGGCGCTGGCCTCGCCGCGGGACGGCAACAAGCGGGGCAGCCAGGTGTCGTTTCGCCACCCGAGCGGCTACGCGATCATGCAGGCGCTGATCGCGCGCGGCGTGATCGGCGATTTTCGCGCTCCCGACGCGATACGCTTCGGCTTCACGCCGCTTTACATCGGCGAGGCCGAGGTTCGCGCGGCGGTCGATGCGATCGAGAACGTCGTGAACAATCGCCGCTGGGATGCCGCGGAGTATCGCAAAATGGCTGTCGTGACATGACCGAAAAACCTTACGACCCCTCCCGCGAGGGAGCCCAGATGTCGTTCGACGGGCGGATGTCCTACAGCGATTATCTGCATCTGGAACGCGTGTTGGACGCGCAGGAACCGCTTTCAGATGCGCACGACGAACTTCTGTTCATCATCCAGCATCAGACCTCCGAACTCTGGATGAAGCTGGCGATCCATGAAATCCGCGCCACCATCAAGGCCATCCGCAACGACAAGCTCCAACCCGCCTTCAAGATGCTGTCGCGCATCGCCCGGATCTTCGAGCAGCTCACGGGCGCCTGGGATGTTTTGCGGACGATGACGCCGAGCGAGTATACCGAATTTCGCGACCAGCTCGGCCAGTCGTCAGGCTTCCAGTCGTACCAGTACCGGGCGATCGAATTCCTCGCCGGCAACCGCAATGTTGCAATGCTCGGTCCTCATGCCCACCGCGGCGACATCGTCGCGAAGCTGGAGGAGATTTTGAGCCAGCCCAGTCTCTACGACGAAGCGTTGCTTCTGCTCGCGCGCAACGGCTTCGACATCGGCGAAGATGCGCATCGACCGGATTGGCGCCTGACGCGAACCGCAAATGACAAGGTGCTGGATGCCTGGAAAACCGTCTACGCATCTCCCGAGAAACACTGGATGCTGTACGAGCTGGCCGAAAAACTGGTCGATTTCGAAGACTACTTCCGCCGCTGGCGCTTCAACCACGTCACCACGGTCGAGCGCATTATCGGCCTGAAGCGCGGAACCGGCGGCACGTCGGGCGTATCCTATTTGCGCAAGATGCTCGAGGTCGAACTTTTCCCGGAACTTTGGAAAGTAAGAACCGAGCTTTAGCAAGTAGCCCGCACGAGCGCAGCGATATGCGGGACCCGTACTCCGGGCTAGCCTGCTGAGTTGTGATCGCTAGCCGAGCTTCGGATGCGTCATGAATTCCTCGATGATCTCCACTGGCGGCTTGACGAATTCTCCCGCGCGGCTGACGCCGAGGCCGGTGAGACGGCGAAGTTTGACCGCCATTTCAGCCATCTTCACCACGATCGGGATGCCGTTGATAACAGGCGCGCCGTCGATCGCGTGATTGCGGAGCGCGGCAAACAGCAGCATCGGGATGCCGCCGCCCGGAATCAGCACTTCGACGCCCTTGGCCACCAGCGGCCGCGCCTGTTCGGCGAACAGCTCTTCGACCTCACGCGCCAGCGCTTCCGATTCATAGGCCTTCAAGATCTGCCCTGGCTCGAATGTCATGGCGTGGGTGCCCGCAACCCGGCGCTCCAGCCCGTATTTGGTGATCTGGTGATGGAACCAGGGTATGTAGCGGGGATTGATCGTGATGATGCCGCTGCGCTGGCCGAGCTGGCAGCCGTGGAGCATCGACGATTCGCCGAGTGCCAGAACCGGAATATCGACCACCGAGCGGGCTTCGTAGAGACCGGCATCCTGGAAGTGGCCGATCACGAAGGCATCGTATCCCTCGCGCTCAGCCCGCACCGCATTGCAGATCACTTCGCGCGCGCAACGAAATTCGACAATCGCGTGGGCATAGGAATCGTGCGGCGTAATGCCCTTGATGTCGATCGTGGTGCCGGGCTCCACAATGTCATCGAGATGTTTGCGCAAACGATCCCAATAGGTCTTGCCGTTCTCGTAATCGACGTAGCTCTGATACCAGATGCGGATCGGCTTCATGGCAGGCGTCTCCTTCCGCGCGCGTCGTGCGGACGGCGCGGCGTTTGATGAATGCGGCGCGATCGTCGAGACCGTGGCTCAGGCCAGCAACTTCCACGCCCCTTTCTCGAGCGTGACGATGACGCGTGCGCGTTCGTCAACACCGGAATTGTCGTTCTGGGTATAGTTGTAGACGCCATGCGAGCCCACCACGTCCTTGGTGCGGTAGAGCTCATCGCGCAACGCCGCCCGGAAGGCCGGCGTACCGGGCGGTGTCGACGCGAGCGCGCGCTTGGCCGCGGCGGCGAAAACCAGCCAGCCGTCGAAGGAATAGGCCGAGAAGGCATCGGTCGAGGCGACGTTGTTGGCCTTGAGGTGAGCGGCCCGGAATTCCAGACCGACCTTCTTCACCGGGTTGCTGTCGGGCAATTGTTCGGCGACGATCACCGGCCCGGTTGGCGCCAGAACGCCTTCGACCGCCGCGCCGCCGACCCGGATGAAGTCAGGGTTGATCAGGGCATGCGTGCCATAGATCGGGCCGCGAAAACCGCGCTCGCGCAGCGCCAAAAACGGCAGCGCCCCCGGCGTTCCCGAACCGCCGGTCATGACGGCATCAGGCTGAGCGGCGATGATCTTGAGCGTTTGTGCGGTCACCGTGGTATCGGGGCGCGCATAGCGCTCGTCTGTCAGGATCTTGATGCCAATGGGCGCGGCCGTCTTGGACAGCGCGTTGAAGACAAGATCGCCCCAGGCATCGCTGAAGCCGATATAGCCGAGGCTCTTGATGCCGGCTTTTTGCATTTGCGCGACCACGGCTGCGACCATCAGCGGCGGCGGTTGCGGAATCGAAATCGCCCAGAAGCCGCCGTCACCCTTGCCCGCTGTCGGCGGAAGCGGCGAGATGGAAACGAACGGCACCTTCTGCTCGCCGGCGACCGCCGCCATCGCGACCGAGCCCGGCAGGCCGGACGTCCCGATCAACAGGTCGACCTTTTCTTCTTCGACTAGCTTGCGGGCATTGCGCGTGGAAGCCGATGGATCGCCGCCATCGTCCATCTGGACCAGCCTGATCTTATGGCCTTCGATCGTGTCGAGGTAAGCCATGGCAGCGGCAATTCCCCTTGAATAGGGAATGCCGATGGAGGCGCCCGGTCCGGTCTGACCGGTCACGAAACCGACGGAGATGGGAGCGGACTGCGCCCGAAGGATCGCGGGAGCCGCGACGAAACCGGAGAGTGCTGCACCGCCGACGAGAACGTTTCGGCGCGAAATCATCTGTCTGCTCATCGTCGCTACCTCCTGTTGGGCCGCCGGTCAGTCGACGGGGGCCGGGCTACTGAAGAAGTGGGAGACCGGAGCGATGGCGGGCCGACGGCGGCATGGCCGCCGGCTCATCCCCGCGTCGTGGCTTGATTTACTGTTCACAGCCGCGCCATCCGCCATTCCGGACAAAAATTGTTTTAGACATAAAATATAAAAGCGTGCAGTATGGCCTCCGTCAAGAGGCAATTCACATGATCAACTTACCGATTAAAGTTGCAATTCATGCCTTATGGCCGAAGGCCGAGGGTGTCGCCGATCTGGCTGGAAAGGATCGTGCTGGCCTGATCGTAGAGTCCGGTCATCACATGCAGGATCGACGTCGCCTGCTGCAGTGCGTCCTGGGTGCCCGACATGCTGCCGACCAGACGGACCAGGGTGTCGCGCCGGTGCTGCAGATAAGCGTCGACGATCGCACGGCCGGACTCGGTGGGTACGTAAGTGGTGTTGCGGCGCGAGGCGCCATTGCTCGCTTTCTCGATAAAGCCCAGCGAAAGCAGCTTTTTCAGCCCGTATTGCAGATTGGCAAGATCATCGCGATGCAGAAGCCGCGCCACGTCGCTCAGGCCCTTCGGCGTGCCATTCAGGTGAAGCACGTGCAGGATCGAGGCCTCTGTGCCGCCCAGCGCGTTCGTTGGCATGGCGCCCAGACAGTCGCGCCGCCAGCGGGCGAACGCCGAACCGAAATGCCAGGCGGCATATTCGAACGCGTTCACGGTCTGCTCGATCGGCGAAATTTCGGCGGCCGGCTCCGTGACTACTGCCGCTATTTGCGCCGAAACTGCTTGTTTTTTGGCCACAGAACGCCTCCTCAAATATCAATTTCAAACAGCAATTTAATGTATTAACCTGACTAATCAAGGTGCTGGATCGCATGACGACTGAAATCGCCATCATTCTGCTGCTCGATGGGATCGCCAATGGAGCGATCTATCTGCTGGCGGGCCTCGGCCTCGTGCTGATCTTTTCGGTCACCCGCGTCGTGTTCGTGCCGTTCGGCGATATCACGGCGTTCTGTGTGCTCTCGATCGCCGCGTTCGAACTTGGCCGGGTGCCGGGCACGATCTGGGTGGTCGCGATCCTGGCCATCATCGCAACCGTTGTCGATGCGGCCGGTCATTACCGATCAGGCGAACACGCGCGGATCCCGTGTTCGGTATTCTTGTATGGCCTGCTGCCGCTTGTTCCCTGCGTGCTGGCCTGGGTCGCCGCATCATACGCCCTGCCCCAGGCGGTGCAGATCGTCCTTGCGCTGGTGCTCGTGCTGCCGATCGCCCCGCTGCTCGACCGTATTGCGTTTCGGCCCGCCGCCGATGCTTCCGTGCTGGTCCTGCTCATCATCGCGCTGGCCGTTCATTTCGCGATCAGCGGACTGGGCCTGATGGCCTTTGGCGCCGAAGGATTCCGCATTCGTCCATTGGTCAATGGCATCTACAGCTTCGGCGGCGTCATCGTATCGGCGCAGGTACTGCTGATGCTGGTCACCGCCGCCCTGCTCAGCTTGCTCTTCTTCCTGTTCTTCGAGCGCTCGATGTCGGGCCGGGCGCTGCGCGCCACCGCGGTCAACCGCATCGGCGCGCGGCTCGTCGGTATCCGGCCGGCACGCACCGGCACCATCGCCTATTTCATTGCCTCGCTGCTCGCCGGCGTCTCCGCCATCCTGATCGGCCCGACCACGACGATCTATTACGATTCCGGTTTCATGATCGGGCTGAAAGCCTTTATCGGCGCCATCATCGGCGGCTTCACCAGCTATCCGATTGCAGCGCTCGGCGCCGTGTTTGTCGGCATCATGGAAAGCTTCGCCTCGTTCTGGAGCAGTTCCTACAAGGAAGTGATCGTGTTCGGCCTACTGATCCCGGTGCTGCTCTGGCAATCCTGGAAATCGGCCGGGCATGCCGATGAGGAAGGCGAGGAAATGGAAATGCCCGACGCGATCGCGCTGAGCGCGCCGCTTCGCATCGGCCTGATCAGCGCCGCCGTCATCGCCCTGCTGATTGCACCTGCACTGCTCGGCAGCTTCGCCATTACGCTTCTCAACTATATCGGCATCTCCGCGCTGGTCGCGCTCGGGCTGGTGTTGCTGACCGGCATCGGCGGCATGACGTCGTTCGGGCAAGCCGCCTTTGTCGGCATCGCCGCCTATGCGACGGCCTGGGCAACCGTGACGCTCGATTTGTCGCCGTGGCTCGGATTGCTGCTGGCGTTGGCGATGACCGGGCTTGCGGCGCTGGCGATCGGCGCGCTGACGCTGCGGCTCGGCGGGCATTTTCTCTCGCTCAGCACGATCGCCTGGGGCATCTCGATCTATTTCCTGTTCGGCAATGTCGCGGGCCTCGGGCAGAACACCGGCATGGCCGGCATCCCGCCGATCACCATCGCGTCGGTCCCACTGATTTCCTCGCAAACCATCTTCTATCTGATCTGGCTGATGGTCGGGCTCGCCATGCTGGCGAGCGCCAACCTGCTCAATTCCCGCGAGGGCCGTGCCATCAGAAGCCTGCGCGGCGGCGGAATTCTGCTGGCGAGCCTTGGCGTCAACATCTTCCGAATTCGCCTTGTCACCTTCGTGATTGCCGCCCTGCTCGCTGGACTGGCCGGCTGGCTCTATGCGCACATGAATCGGTTCATCAGCCCGGCCCCGTTCGACGTCAAGCCCGGCATCGAATACCTGCTGATGGCGATGGCGGGCGGTGCCGGCCATATCGCGGGCGCCGTCGCCGGCTCCGCTTTGATCACGCTGCTCAAGAACTGGTTGCAGGATGTGTTGCCGCTGGTGACGAAGAACCCGGCGCAATTCGAGATCATCGCTTTCAGCGTTCTCCTTGTCCTGCTGCTGCAAAACGCCCGGGGCGGCCTCATCGCGTTCATCGCCAAGCGCCTGCCCAAGGGCACGCGCCCGGCGCCTGCGGCGGCGGAGCCGATGGCACGCCGCGCGCTGCCCGAAAATGGCACGCTGATCCTGAAAGTCGAAGACGCCGTGAGGACGTTCGGTGGACTGACCGCCGTCAACAAAGTGAGTTTTGATCTCAAGGCCGGCGAGATCCTGGGCCTGATCGGTCCGAACGGCGCCGGCAAGAGCACGATGTTCAACCTCTTGACCGGCGCGTTGCAGGCCAACGCCGGCCGGATCAGTTTTCTGGGCGAGGACATCACGTACCGTCCACAGATGGAAATCGCGCGCATGGGCATCGCGCGCACGTTCCAGCATGTGAAGCTGCGGCCGAACATGAGCCTGATCGACAACGTCGCGCTCGGCGCCTATGCGCGCACCGCGACCGGCTTCCTGAAGAGCGCACTTCGGCTCGATCGCGCCGAAGAGCGGCGGACGCTGCACGAGACCCAGCGGCAATTGCAGCGCGTCGGCCTCGGCGACAAATCTTACGAACTCGCCGGCAACCTTCCGCTCGGCGGACAGCGCATTCTGGAAGTCGCCCGCGCGCTGGCGGCCGATCCCGTGCTGGTGGTGCTGGATGAGCCGGCCGCAGGCTTGCGGCCGCCGGAGAAGGAAGCCCTTGCCAAGGTCTTGCGCCAGATCCGCGATGAGGGCGTCACGATCCTGATCGTCGAGCATGACATGGATTTCGTCATGGGCCTGGTCGACCGGCTGGTGGTCATGGAGTTCGGCTGCAAACTGGTCGAGGGAAATCCGGCAGCGGTCCGCGCCGATCCGAAGGTGCAGGAAGCCTATCTCGGAGGCGTATTATGAGCGCGATGCTCGAAATAACAGATCTTCATGTGGCTTACGGCAAGGTCGAAGCCGTGCGCGGCGTTTCGCTATCGCTGCAGAGAGGCCAGATCGTCACGGTGATCGGGCCGAACGGCGCGGGCAAGACCACCCTGCTCGCCGCCACCATCGGCCTGTTGCCATCGCGCGGCCGGCTCATCTTCGAAGGCCAGGATCTGTTGAAGCTCGACGTCGAGGCGCGCGTCGAGCACGGCTTCTGCCTGGTGCCCGAGACGCGGGAGCTGTTCGGAGAGTTAACGGTCTACGACAATCTCGTGCTCGGAGCCTACCCGCGCCGTTCGGATCGTGCCTTCGTCGCCCGCGCGCTCGACGAGACGTATGGGCGGTTTCCGCGTCTTGCCGAACGGCGGGCGCAACGCGCCGACACGCTTTCCGGCGGCGAACGCCAGATGCTTGCGCTTGGCCGCGCGCTGATGTCGGCGCCGCGGCTCCTGATGCTCGACGAGCCCAGCCTCGGCCTCGCGCCGCTGATCGTGCGCGACATCCTGCGCATCGTCGCTGGCCTGCGCGACGCCGGCGTCTCGATCCTGCTGGTTGAGCAGAATGCGAAGGCGGCACTCGAAATCGCCGACTACGGCTATGTGCTGGAAACCGGCGAGATCGTGCTCGACGGTGAAGCCGCCAGCCTGCTCGGCGATGCCCGCGTGCAGGCAACTTATCTTGGCGGAGGGCATTGACCGCCATGGCAAACCGCATTGCAAGTTACGACGGGGTCGCCGTCGCGGTACCCGTCACCGTGCCCTATGAGCGCTTCTCCATCCGCGGCGCGCACTGGTTCATCGCCCGCGCGCTGAAGGCCCTGGTTGATGGCGCCGGGATTTCCAAGGACGAGGTCGACGGCCTGTGCGTGGGGAGCTTCACGCTGGCGCCCGACAGCGCCGTCGGCCTGACCCAGCATCTCGGCCTTTCGCCGCGCTGGCTCGATCACGTGCCGATGGGCGGTGCTTCCGGCATAGTCAGCCTCCGCCGCGCCGCGCGCGCGGTTCAGGCCGGTGACGCCGAGATCGTTGCCTGCATCGCCGGCGACACCAACCACGTCGACAGCTTCCGGCTCAGCACGGCGACCTTCAGCATGTTCGCGCAGGACGCGGTTTATCCCTATGGCGCCGGTGGGCCGAATACCAGTTTCGCCTTCCTCACGGCCTATTACATGCGAACCTATGGGGCGAAGCCTGAGGATTTCGGCAAGCTCTGCGTCGCGCAGCGCTCGAACGCGTTGCAGTTCCCCCATGCGCTGTTCAAAAAGCCGCTGACCCTGGACGAGTATCTTAACGCCCGGCCGGTGGCCGACCCGCTTCGGCTGTTCGATTGCGTGATGCCTTGCGCCGGCGCCGAGGCCTTTCTCGTCATGAGCGAGGACCGGGCACGGCGCCTCGCCCTGCCGCACGCGCGGCTGACCGGCGCCATCGAGCGGCACAACGCCTTCCCTGACGATCCGGTGCAGCACCGCGGCGGCTGGGCAATGGACCGCGATCGTCTGTACGAAAGCGCAGGCATCGGGCCTGAAGACATCGACCTGCTCGAGGCCTATGACGATTATCCGGTCATCTGCGTCTTGCAGATCGAGGATCTCGGCTTCTGCGGCAAGGGCGAAGGGCCCGACTTCATTCGTCGCAACACTTTCGAAGCGAACGGCAGCTTTCCCTTCAACACATCGGGTGGCCAACTATCTGTCGGCCAGGCCGGTGCCGCCGGCGGCACGCTCGGGATCGTCGAAGCGCTCCGGCAGGTCACGGGACAGTCGCTTGGCGCCCGGGTCGAGAACGCGCGTCATGCGCTGGTCTCCGGATTCGGCATGATCAACTTCGACCGGGGACTATGCACCGGCGCCGCCATTCTCGCCGCAACATGATTGGGACTTGATGATGAGTGAAACAATCAAACGGCCGAAGCGCAAGAACCCGATCCTGAAGACGCGCGCGCCGACACTGCCGCCGGACCGCCGCAGCCGGATTGCGCTCGGCCTCGTTCGCGGTGCGGCGCTTGGTAACCTCGAACTGCAATGCTGCGCGGCCTGCGGCGCCGTGCAATATCCGCCGCGCGAGGCCTGCGTTCGCTGTCTGTCGGCCGAACTCGAATGGACCGTGATGAGCGGACGCGGCGAACTCGTCAGCGAGACCACGTTGCATCATTCCCAGGAACTGTTCTTTCGCGAACGCATGCCCTGGCGGCTTGGACTGGTCCGTCTGGCCGAAGGCGTCAGCCTCGTCGTCCACCTCGATACGCGCTGTGGTCCGGCACCGTCTCCGGTCATCGTGGAAGCCGTGCTCGACCGCGCCGGCCAGGCCGCGCTTGTCGCCAAGCCGGATGGTGGCAATACCGCACTCGCCGACGAGCCGAAGCTGCGCAATTTCACGTCGGATCCGAGATTCCGCAAAGTGCTGGTCACCGACGCCAAGTCACCGGTCGGCCAGGCTGTCGTGAAAGCGGTGCTGGAGGCCGGCGCCGACCTCGTCTGGGCCGGCCATTGCGAACCCTGGAAGAATCCGCCGGGCTGGCCAGCGATCGCCGAACTGCCCAAGGTGACGCTGGTCCCGCTCGATGTCACCGACACCAAGTCGGTCAATGAGCTTGCCGCCGAACTCGGCTTCAAGGTCGACATCGTGATCAACACTGCAGAGCATCATCGCACGTTTGGCATTTTCGGCCGCGCCGGCGTCGAAACCGCACGTGCGGAGATGGAGACCAACTGCTTCGGCCTGTTGCGGCTGGCCCAGGCGTTCGGTCCGGTGATGCAGTCGCGCGGCGCCGATGGCGAAACAAGCGCGGTGGCCTGGGTCAATCTGCTGTCGATCTATGCGCTGTCCAATTTTCCGCAGCACGCGACTTATTCGGCATCGATGGCCGCGGCCCTTTCGGTCGCACAGGCATTGCGCGCCGAAATGCGTGTCGCCGGCATCAGGGTCGTCAACATCTTTCCGGGACCGATCGACGACGAATGGAATCAGCTGCTGCTGCCGCCGAAATTGGCGCCATCGGCGGTCGCCCGCGCCATCGTCGGCGCGCTGAAGGGATCGGTCGAGGACGTCTATCCCGGCGATATCGCGCAGGACTGGCTCGCCCGTTTCCGCGACAATCCGAAGGCACTGGAACGGGAGCTTGGCCGATGAAACCGCATGATCCAGCGCCCGGCCCTGAAATCCTGGCGGGCTTCACCGCAGCACTCGCGACCGGCGCGATCCGCATCATCGATCTGACGCAGACGCTTGGTCCCGATTTTCCAAGCATCGTGATGCCGCCGGAAATAGGCCAGAGCCGCGCATTCCGTATGGAAGAGATTTCGCGTTACGACGAACGCGGCGGCGCCTGGTACTGGAACAATTTGTCCTTTGGCGAACATACCGGCACGCATTTCGACGCCCCGATCCATTGGGTCTCGGGCCGCGACCTTCCCAACAGCTCTACCGATACGATCCCGGTTGGCGATTTCATTGCGCCCGCCGTGGTCATCGACTGCTCGAAGGAATCCGCACAGGATGCCGACTTCCTGCTGACGCCGGATTTCATCAAGGCATGGGAAGCCGTGCACGGCAAGATCCCGCCGCGATGCTGGGTGCTGATGCGCACCGACTGGTCGAAGAAGAGCGATCCGGCGGCCTATCAGAATTTCGACGACGTCGGGCAGCACACGCCAGGTCCCGATCCTGACGCCGTGCGTTTCCTGCTCAACAAGCGCGACGTGCTCGGCTTCGGCACTGAAACCATCGGCACCGATGCGGGCCAGGCGGCGCATTTCTTGCCCCCCTATCCGTGCCACTACTACATGCACGGTGCCGGACGCTATGGCCTGCAATGCCTGACCAATCTCGACCTGCTGCCGCCGACCGGCAGTTCGCTGATCGCGCCGCCGCTGAAGATCCAGCAGGGCAGCGGCAGCCCATTGCGCGTGCTGGCACTGGTGCCTTCAAGTCAGGCCGGAGCGTCGCGCCCATGAGCCTCCATGCGCCCGGGATGATTCCGCTGCCACCGGAAGACCGGACGCTGCCGCGCATGCTCGAGATTCAGGCCGGCAGCCACGGCGACCGGACGCTGGTCTCGTGCGCAACTGATTCATGGACGTTCCGCGAGGCGCGCGACATCGCGGCCGGCCGTGCCGCGACGTTACGCGCGGCCGGCGTTGCGGCCGGCGACCGGGTCGCGATCCTCTGCTCCAATCGCGTCGAAATGCTGGAGATCGTTTTGGGCTGCGGCTGGATCGGCGCCATCGCGGTCCCGATCAACACCGCCGCGATGGGACCGCAGATCGGCTATTACCTTTCGAATAGCGGCGCGCGGCTGTTCGCGATCGAGGCGCAATACGTCGAACGCCTGGCCCATGTCTCCGAAGGCATGGCCTCGCTTGGTTCGATCTGGGTGATCGGCGGCGATGCCCCGCCCAAGGTTGCAGCGCCGTCGATGGAGGTCATGCCGCCACGCGCCGCCGCGATTTCGGCGGCGCCCGTCAGTCCCGGCGACACGTTCGCGATCATCTATACCAGCGGCACCACCGGCCCATCCAAGGGCGTGATGTGCCCGCATGCGCAATATTATTGGTGGGGCATCCACTCCGGCCGGATTTTTGGCCTGACGGCAAACGACGTGCTTTGCACAACCCTGCCGCTGTTCCATATCAATGCCCTCAATACATTTGCGCAGGCGCTTCTTAGCGGCGCGCGCATGGTCCTCGAACCGCGGTTCTCGGCCTCCGGCTTCTGGCCGGCCATGATCCGCAACGAAGCAACGGTGATCTATCTGCTCGGCGCCATGGTGCCGATCCTGCTGGCGGGTGAACCGCACGCCGACGAACGTCGACACCAAGTCCGCACTGGGCTCGGACCGGGGGTTCCCGCTAATCTTGGCGCGGCATTCGCTGCGCGCACCGGCGTTACGCTGCTCGAAGGTTACGGCTCGACCGAAACCAATTTCGTAATCGGCGCATCGCCGGAAACGCAGAAGCCGGGAACCATGGGCCGTATCGTCGACGGTTTTCAGGCGCGCGTCGTCGATGCCAACGACGTTGAGCTTCCGGATGGCGAGGCTGGTGAGCTCGTACTGCGCGCCGACGAGCCGTTTGCGTTCGCGAGCGGCTATTTCGGCATGCCCGAGAAGACCGTGGAAGCCTGGCGGAATCTCTGGTTCCATACCGGCGATCGGGTAATCCGTGACGAGAACGGCTATTTCCGCTTCGTGGACCGGCTCAAGGACGCGATCCGCCGGCGCGGCGAGAACATCTCGTCCTATGAGGTCGAGCAGGTGCTGCTGGCTCACCCCGACATCGAGATGACGGCCGTCTTTCCCGTGCGCTCGGAACTTGCCGAGGATGAAGTGATGGCCGCGATGGTGGTGCGGCCGGGAGCGGCGATCACGCCCATCGAACTGATGCAATTCTGCGCGCTGCGGCTGCCCTATTTCGCAGTGCCGCGCTTCATCGATTTTGTCGCAGACCTGCCACGGACGGAGAACGGCAAGATCCGGAAATACGAGCTGCGCGAGCGCGGCGTGACCGCATCGACCTGGGATCGCGAAGCGGCCGGCTACCGGCTGAAGCGGGGTGCCGTGTAATGGATAATTATTTGACACTTAAAATATGTCGGCTTAGCATTTTTGCCGATCCGACACCGGGCCGTCATTGGCACCAGGCCCCGTCGGGATGGCGCGGCTCGCCGCCATCGCCCAAGCCGAAGGAAATGCGTCATGGCTGAACGCTCTTTCGCCCGTGAGGTCCAGGACCTCAAACTAGGCAACGGGGATGTCTTCCACGGCGAAGGGATTCTGGCCATCACCAAGGCGCTGCTGCAATCCGGCGTCGGCTATGTTGGCGGCTATCAGGGCGCGCCGATTTCGCATCTGATGGACGTGCTGGCCGATGCGCAGGACATTCTCGGCGACCTCGGCGTGCACTTCGAAACCTCGGCGAACGAGGCAGCGGCGGCCGCGATGCTTTCGGCCTCCGTGATGTACCCGATCCGCGGCGCGGTGACCTGGAAATCGACCGCCGGCACCAACGTCGCCTCCGACGCGCTCTCCAATCTCGCCTCCGGCGGCGTCACGGGCGGCGCATTGATCGTGATCGGCGAAGATTACGGCGAAGGCTCCTCCATCATGCAGGAACGCAGCCACGCCTTTGCGATGAAGTCCCAGATCTGGCTGCTCGATCCCCGCCCCAACCTCGAATCCATCGTGAAAGCGGTCGAGGACGGATTTGAGCTGTCGGAAGCGACCAACACGCCCGTGATGCTCGAAGTGCGCATCCGTTCCTGCCATGTGCATGGCCGCTTCGCCGCCAAGGACAACAAGCGCCCGGCATTCACGATGGCGCAGGCGCTGGAAAATCCGCGCCGCGACACCAACCGCATCGTGCTGCCGCCGGCCTCCTACATGCACGAGAAGGAAAAGATCGAACAGCGCTGGCCGGCCGCGATTTCCTTCATAAAAGAGCGCAAGCTCAACGAGGTGTTCGAGGGCGACATCGACGACGTCGGCATCATCCTGCAAGGCGGCATGTACAATGGCGTGATCCGCGCGCTGCAAGGCCTTGGCCTGGCGGACGTCTGGGGCAACACCCGCATTCCGCTCTACGTCATGAACGTGACCTATCCCTTGATCGACGATGAGCTGATCGACTTCTGCCAATCCAAGCGCGCGGTGCTGATGGTTGAAGAAGGCCAGCCTGATTACATCGAACAGGCCCTGCACAAGGTGCTGCGAAAGGCCGATGTCCCGACCAAGATCTACGGCAAGGGCGAGTTGCCGATCGGCGGCGAATATACCGCAGCCGTGATGGCGGCGGGGCTTCGCAACTTTCTCACCGCTGCCGCGCCCGGCGCGCTGCCGGATCGAATCCGCGCCCCGAACGACCCATCGATCCTCGCCCACGACAAGGTCAAGGCCTTGGCCGAAGTGGTGCCGGCGCGTCCCGCCGGCTTCTGCACCGGCTGCCCGGAGCGGCCGATCTTCGCCGCGATGAAACTCGTGGAAAAGGACCTTGGGCCGCATCATGTCGCGGCCGATATCGGCTGCCATTTGTTCTCGATCCTGCCGCCGTTCAACATCGGGGCGACGACGATGGGCTATGGCCTCGGCCCGGCCTCGGCGTCCGCGTTTAACGTGAAGGCAGACAAGCGTTCGATCGCTATCATGGGCGACGGCGGCTTCTGGCACAACGGCCTGACCAGCGGCATCGGCAATGCGGTCTACAACCAGCAGGACGGCGTCATACTTGTTGTCGACAATCATTACTCCGCGGCCACCGGCGGCCAGGACATCCTGTCGTCCCGCGCCGACAACAAATCGCGCTCGACCAACCACCCGATCACCGAGGCGGTGAAAGGCATCGGCGCCAAATGGGTGCGCCAGATCGACCGGACCTATGATGTCGCCAAGATGCGCGACACGTTGAAGGAAGCGCTCACAAGCACCGACAAGGGACCGAAGATCATCGTCGCCTCGTCCGAATGCATGCTGAACAAGCAACGCCGGATCAAGCCGCTGTTCAACAAGGCGGTGAAGGGTGGCGAGCGCGTCGTGCGCGAGCGCTTTGGTGTCGATGAGGACGTCTGCACCGGCGACCATGCCTGCATCCGGCTGTCCGGCTGCCCCTCGCTTTCGGTGAAGCACACCGACGATCCCCTGAAGGACGATCCGGTCGCGGCGATCGACAATAGCTGCGTCGGCTGCGGCAATTGCGGTGAGGTGGCGGAGGCCGCCGTACTGTGCCCGTCATTCTACCGCGCCGACATCATCCACAACCCGACCGGCTTCGACCAGTTCATGGCAAAGCTGCGCGGCGGCATCATCGGCTTCCTGCAGCGACGCCGCGACCGCCGCCGTCTCGCGTTGGTTTGAGGGCATGACCGGATGAACATCATGCTGCAGCCCCCCGCCATCGACCTGACCCGACCGCTTTCGATCGCCGTGCTCGCGATGGGCGGCCAGGGCGGCGGCGTGCTGGTCGACTGGATCGTGGCGCTGGCGGAAAGCCAGAACTGGATCGCGCAGTCCACCTC
Source organism: Bradyrhizobium sp. AUGA SZCCT0431 (assembly GCF_018131065.1). Lineage (NCBI taxonomy): Bacteria > Pseudomonadati > Pseudomonadota > Alphaproteobacteria > Hyphomicrobiales > Nitrobacteraceae > Bradyrhizobium > Bradyrhizobium sp. AUGA SZCCT0431. The sequence continues at coordinate 251,939 of NZ_JAFCLR010000006.1, forward strand.
GGTGCCCGGTGTCGCCCAGCGCACCGGCGCAACCATCTATTATGTCGAGATGATCCCTGCCCGCCCGGATGCCGCCTACCCGGTGCTGTCGCTGATGCCGGTTCCCGGCGAAGTCGACGTCGTGGTCGGCGCCGAACTGATGGAAGCCGGCCGCGCCATCCAGCGCGGCCTCGTCACACCCGACAAGACCACACTGATCGCCTCGTCGCATCGTTCCTTCGCGGTCCAGGAGAAGCTGGTGCCCGGCGACGGCATCAGCGATTCCAGCAAGGTCTATGAGGCCGCAGAGGCCGCCGCGAAACGTTTTGTCGCCTTCGACATGGCCGTGCTCGCAGACAGCACCGGCAGCGCCATCTCGGCGGTGCTGTTCGGTGCGCTCGCAGGCAGCGGCGCCCTGCCGTTTGGCCGCGAAGCTTATGAAGCGACCATCCGCGCCGCCGGCATCGGCATCGAACCGAGCCTGCGCGCGTTCGCGGCGGGTTTTGAGCACACGCAGGCGGATGCCGCGTCGGCGACGCCGCCCGCGCCGCCCAAGCCGGCTTCGGCCGGCAAGCTCTACCCAACGCTCGCACCGATCGGCGATACCGCCTTCGATGCGCTCGTCACCGACGCAAGCACGACCTTCCCCGCGTCCCTGCACGGCATCATCGCCGCAGGCTTGCGCAAGGTCGTCGATTTTCAGGACGTCGGCTATGGCCGGGAATACCTCGATCTCGTCGCAGGCTTTATGCGTCTGGAACGCGGTAGCGGTCCTGCGTTGACGCGGGCGGCGGCAAAACATGTCGCCGTGGCCATGGCCTATGACGACGTCATCCGCGTTGCCGACCTCAAGACCCGCGCAAGCCGGTTCGAACGCGTCCGCGGCGAGGTTCTCGCAAAGCCCGACCAGCTCGTCTACACCACCGAATTCATGCATCCGCGCATGGAGGAAGTTTTGGGTACGCTTCCCGCGGGCCTTGGCCTGTGGCTCGAAGGCAAGTCTGGCCTGTGCAAGAAGCTCGATCGCGTGGTCAATCGCGGGCGACGCGTGCAGACCGGCACGGTGCGCTGGTTCTTGCCGCTGTATGTGCTGGGTGGCCTGAAACGCTTTCGCCGCGGCACGCTGCGTCATAAGCGCGAAGTCGCCCATCGCGACGCCTGGCTCAATCTCGCCCGCAACACTGCGCCAACAGATTACGAACTCGCCGTCGCCATTCTTGAAACACGCCGGCTGGTGAAGGGCTATTCCGACACCCACGCGCGCGGCGCCTCGAAATTCGACAGGGTGATTGCGGTTGCACCGCGTCTTGCCGGTCGCGCGGATGGTGCGCAATGGCTGCGCCGCCTTTGCAAGGCCGCCCTCGCCGATGAAGAGGGTAAGGCGCTCGACGGCGCGCTTGCCACGGTTGAAACATTTCTGTGATTGATACGATGGACCAGTTCGACCTCGCCGTGACCGATATCCACGCGGAAACCGCATTGATCCGCTCGATCAAGCTCGCCCGTCCGCACGCCGAGCCGCTGCCCTCCTGGGAGGCCGGCGCGCATGTCAAAATACGCCTGCCCGACGGCAGCGAACGCTCCTACTCGCTGATCAACACCTCGCTCGATCCGGCAGCGACCACGCGCCCGCACGCCTACCGTCTCGGCGTGCGGCTGGAGCAACCAAGCCAGGGTGGCTCCCAATTCATGCATGCGCTCAAGGTCGGCGACGTCCTTTCGGTCACCGCACCCCGGAATAATTTTCCGCTGGAGCCGGCGTCGAAACCGATCGTGCTTCTTGCCGGCGGCATCGGGGTGACGCCCGTACTCTCGATGGCAACGACGCTCACCGCCAGCAAGCATCCCTACCGCTTCATCTATGCCGGCCGCTCGCGCGACCAGCTCGCCTTTCTCAGCGAAAGCGAGGCGCTGTGCGGCGAACATTTGAGCGTTCACACCGATGACGCCAGCGGCATCTTCGACGTGAAGCGCCTGATGATCTCGCTCACCGATGATGAACCACTGTACGTTTGCGGGCCCAAGCCGATGATCGATACCGCGATCCAGAGCGCCAAAGACCTCGGCTGGTCCGGCGGCCGCCTGCGGTTCGAGATTTTTGCCACCGCCGTCCCCCTCGCCGGTGACCAGCCCTTCGAAGTAGTGCTGAACAATTCCGGCAAGACCTTCCTTATTCCGCCGGACAAGACCATTCTCACCGTGCTGATCGAAGCGGGTGAAGATCCCATGCATGATTGCCAGCGCGGCGATTGCGGCATCTGCCAGGTCAGCGTCATCGAAGGCACGCCCGACCATCGCGACTATATCCTGACCGATACCGAAAAGGCCGATGGCAAGGTCATGCAAATCTGCGTCTCGCGGTCGAAAAGCCCGCGGCTCGTGCTCGATCTTTGATTCCTGAGGAGGTGTTGATGGCCAGATATCGCGGAAATCTCGAAGCAATCAAGGGCCTCGTGCGCGAGACCGAGGTGCATCGCGACGTCTATATCGACGAAGAGGTGTTCCAGCTCGAAATGGAGCATGTCTTCGCCAACACCTGGGCCTATGTCGGCCATGACAGCCAGGTGGCGAAACCGGGCGACTATTACGGCACGACCATCGGCACCCAGCCGATCCTGATGGTGCGCCACACCGACAACACCGTGAAGGTGCTGCACAATCGCTGCCCTCACAAAGGCACCCGCATCACCACCGAATCCTGCGGCAACACCGGAAAATTCTTCCGCTGTCCCTATCACGCCTGGAGCTTCAAGACCGACGGTTCGCTGCTCGCGATCCCCCTGAAGAAGGGCTATGAGAACACCGGCGTCGAGCAGAGCCACGCCGGCCGCGGCATGAGCCCCGTCAAACACGTGCACAATTATCGCGGCTTCGTATTCGCCAAGCTCAACGACGTCGGCCCCGGCTTCGAGGAATTTTTCGGCGACAGCCTGTCGAGCTTTGACAACATGGTCGACCGTTCACCGGCCGGCCGGCTCGAAGTCGCCGGTGGCGTGCTGCGCTACATGCACAATTGCAATTGGAAAATGCTGGTCGAGAACCAGACCGACACCTGCCATCCCATGGTCGCGCATGAATCTTCGGCCGGCACCGCGATCGAGGTATGGAAGAATGCCCCGCCCGGCGCCAAGAAGCCGATGGCGGTGGAGATCTACGCACCCTTCATGGCGCCCTACGAATTCTTCGAAAACATGGGCATCCGCGTCTGGCCCAATGGTCACGGCCATACCGGCGTGCACCACTCGATCCATTCCGACTATTCGGCGGTGCCCGGCTATTTCGAGAAGATGACGGCAGCCCATGGCGAGGAACGCGCCAAGGCGATCCTCAACGAGAACCGCCACAACACGGTGTATTTCCCCAACATCATGATCAAGGGACCGATCCAGCTGGTGCGCGTGTTCAAGCCGATCGCGGCCAACAAGACGCTGGTGGAAAGCTGGACCTTCCGCCTCGTCGACGCACCCGACATGCTGCTGGAACGCACCCTGATGTACAACCGGCTGATCAACGCGCCGACCTCCGTCGTCGGCCATGACGACCTCGAAATGTACGAGCGCGCGCAGGAAGGCCTGCATGTCGACGCCAACCAATGGGTCAACCTGCAGCGGCTCTACGACCCCTCCGAAATCCCGGACACGACCGCCGTCACCAACGGCACCACCGAATGGCAGATGCGGAACCAGTTCCGCGCCTGGTCGAAGTTCATGACGATGTCGATGTGAGTGCTGCCATGACCGCGCCCACCGACCAGCAACTGATCGATTTCGTCATTCGCGAAACCCGGTTGATCGACCAGCACCGGTTTGAGGAATGGCTCGATCTGTTCGCCGAAGACGGCTTCTACTGGATGCCGCTCGAATGGGGTCAGACCGATCCGCGGCTGACGACGTCGCTGATGTACGAGGACAAACTGCTGCTCAAGATCCGCGTCGAGCGGCTCAAGGGCAACCGCACCTTTTCGCAGAAGCCCAAGAGCCGCTGTCATCATGTTCTGCAGACGCCGCAGGTCGACAGCCGCAACGAAGCAGCCAACGAATACGTCACCTGGACGCCGATGCATTATATCGAGACCCGCCTCGATCAGCAGGATCTTTACGCCGCCTGGGCGACTCACACCTTGGCCGTGATCGACGGCGCGCTCCAGATCAAGCTGAAGCGGGTCGATATCGTCAATTGCGATGCCGCCTTCGGCAACATCCAGCTGTTCATGTGAGACGGTGATGCAGCTCCCGATCGAGGCTCCGGCAACCGTCTTTGAGGCTTTCGCGCGCGCCGCGGCGAGCCATGGCGACAACCCATTTCTCGCGGTGCTGCCCGAGACGGCGCGGGCCTATGGCACCGCGGCCGGCGAGATCAGCTATGGCGAGGCGTTCGCGCGGATAGCGGCGCTGACCGACGCCTATCGTGTCAAGGGCTATGGCCGCTGTCATCGGGTCGGCATCCTCATGGAGAATCGAACCGGCTTCTTCCTGCATTGGTTTGCGCTCAATGCGCTCGGCGTGTCGCTGGTGCCCATCAATCCGGACATGCGCGCAGCCGAACTGGAATATCTGATCGGCCATTCCGAGATCGTCGCGGCGGTCGTGATTGCATCGCGTCAGGACGATGTCGCTGCCGCAGCCAAGGCGATCGGGCGCGACATTCCTGTCGTCGGGCCGGATGACGAACCGGCGGCGATCCACGCCCCGGCGCCGCAGCCCGGCGCACCCGATCGCGACAGCGAGTGCGCCCTGCTCTACACATCAGGCACCACCGGCCGGCCCAAAGGCTGCGTGCTGCCGAACGAATATTTTCTCTATGCCGGACATTGGTACGCCACGGTCGGCGGCTTGATCGCGCTGAACCATGGCTCCGAGCGGATGCTGACGCCGCTGCCGGTGTTCCACATGAATGCGATGGCCTATTCCGCGATGGCGATGGTGACCACCGGCGGCTGCCTGATCGTGCTCGACCGTTTCCACCCCAAGAGCTGGTGGGCCAGCGTCAGGGACAGCCGCGCCACCATCGTGCATTATCTCGGCGTGATGCCGCCGATGCTGATGGGCGCGCCCGAAGGCGCCGACGACAAGCGCCATGGCGTGCGCTTCGGTTTTGGCGCCGGTGTCGACAAGGCGCTGCACGATCCGTTCGAAGCGCGGTTCGGCTTTCCGCTGGTCGAGGCCTGGGCCATGACCGAAACCGGAGCCGGCGCCGTCGTCGTCGCCTCCCAGGAGCCGCGCCACACCGGCACAAGCTGCTTCGGCCGCCTCGGATCCGAACTCGAGGCTCGCATCGTTACCGATACTGGCGCTGACGCCGGTGTCGACGAGCCCGGCGAACTTCTGGTGCGCCATGCCGGCGCAGCGCCGCGCTACGGTTTCTTCCGCGAATATCTCAAGGACGCGGAAGCCACCGCGGAGGCCTGGGATGGCGGCTGGTTTCACACCGGCGACGTGGCGCGGCGTGGGCCGGATGGGGCGTTTCATTTCGTCGACCGCAAGAAGAACGTGATCCGCCGCTCCGGCGAAAATATCTCGGCGGTCGAAGTCGAGAGCGTGCTGATGCAGCACCCGGCTGTGAGGCAGGTTGCGGTGGCGCCTGCCCCGGACCCGGTGCGCGGCGACGAGGTCTACGCCTGCGTGGTGAGCGAGGGAGCCTCCCCGGACTCCGCGGCATCGCGCAGCAAGATCGCGGCCGATCTCGTCGCATGGAGCTTGAGCCGCCTCGCCTATTACAAGGCGCCCGGCTATGTCGCGTTCGTGCCGGCGCTGCCGCTGACCTCGACGCAGAAAATCCAGCGCGGCGCGCTCAAGGAGTTGGTTGCTGCGACGATCGGTTCTGATCAGTGCATCGATACACGGGCGCTGAAGAAGCGGCCGGTGCAGAAGGCCGGATGAGGGAATCATGAGCGAGCGCAACGTTGCCATCATCACCGGCGCCAGCGGCGGCATCGGCCGGGCCATCGCCGAGGCGATGCTTGCGGCCGGTCACCAAATCATCTCGCTCGACCGGCGCCTGCCGGATTGGTCGCATGCACGGCTGGAGCCGGTTCTGGTGGATCTGTTCGATCCGAAGGCGACGGCGGATGCTGCCCGGGTTGTAGCTGAACGGCATGAAGTTTCACACATCGTTCACAATGCCGGGATCATCCGGCCCAACCTGATCGAGCAGGCGACGGTGGACGACATCGCAGCGCTCAGTCAGCTTCATCTCGGCGCGGCGCTGACGCTGGTGCAGGCCGCATTGCCCGGCATGAAGCAACGGCATTTCGGACGTATCGTTCTGATCGCCTCGCGCGCCGCGCTTGGCGCCGCCACGCGTACCGCCTATTCGGCTACGAAATCCGGCATGTTCGGCATGGCGCGGACCTGGGCGCTGGAGACCGCGGCGCACGGCATCACGGTCAATGTGGTCGCTCCGGGACCGGTCGAGACCGACATGTTCCACGAAGTCATTCCGCAGGGCAGCCCGAAGGTCGATCAACTCGCCCGCTCGATTCCGGTCGGCCGCATCGGCCGGCCGAGCGACGTGGCGCGCGCCGTGATGTTCTTCTCGAGCCGCGATGCCGATTTCATCACCGGCCAGGCGCTCTATGTTTGCGGTGGCGCCAGCATCGGATCAATCGCGCTCTAGATTTTTTCACGCGCGGGGAATGGTCAAGGGCCGCGACTCCCGCGTCTGCGCCGCAAGGCGAACCGCGGCATTGGCGGCACCAAATCCTTGATAATCCCGCCGCTGGACGATCTCGAAGAAGAATCGGTCATCGAAGGTGTGGGTGTAGACCTGGAAGAATTCGCCGTCGCCTTCGCGATCGTACAGAATCTGGTTGTCGCGCAGGGCTGTCATCGTCGCGGCATCGAGATCGTATTTGGCTTCGATATCGTCGTAATAATTGTCCGGAATCTTCAGGAAATCCGCGCCCCGCGAGCGCATGTCCGCGACAGCCGTGAAAATATCGCGGCATGAAAATGCGATATGCTGAACCCCGGAGCCGAAGAATTCGTTGATGAATCGGGCCGACAGCGTCCGCGTCGCCGACGAGCCGTTCAGGATCACGCGCAAGCCCTGATTGCCGTTGATCAGCGCCTGGCTCTGCACCAGCCCGACCGGATCGGCGATCTCCATCTGCGGCAGGCGCTGCAGATCGAGTATGCCGGTGTAGAACAACAGCCAGGACAGCATCTCGTCATAAGGCATCGACTGCGAGATATGGTCGACCGCGTCGAGACGGTCGCTCGCGGCATCGCTGCGCAACGCTTCGAAATCGGTGTCCCAGTTCTTGCCCGCCGCCTCCAGAAAATACAGCAGGCTGCCGCCGACGCCCCGGATCGCGGGGATCTCGAGCTCACCGGGCCCAACCGGCTGGTAGAACGTGTGCGCCTTCAGCGCTTCCGCGCGGGCCATGGTTTTCCCGGCGTCATCGATGTCGATCGCGATGGCGCAGACGCCCGGGCCGTGCGTGACGTAATGCGAATGAGCAAAGCCGTCCGGTTCGCAATTGATGACCAGCTCGATATGGCCCTGTGACCAGCGTTCGACATCCTTGCTGCGGTGGGAACCGGTCTTGCGAAAGCCGAGTTGGCCGAACAGCGCCGACAGGTTCCTCGCTTTGGCTTCATCGAGGGCGAATTCGACGAAGCCGACGCCGCGGCTCTGCGCTTTGGGCTGCAGCCTCGGCGCCGATGCTTTGGGCGAACTCTTGGCCAGCTCATCCTCCAGCAAGATCAGCGAACGCAACCCGTCGGTGGCAGTGCGGACCGGCGAGCCGGAACGAAACTGATCGTTGAATATTTCCAGCGACAGCGGGCCGCTGTATCCGGTCGCGGCCACCGCGTCCATGAAGGCCCCCACCGGCAGGTCGCCCTGCCCCGGGAAGCAACGGAAGTGCCGGCTCCAGGACAATACGTCGAGACCAAGCTTCGGCGCGTCGGCAAGCTGCACCAGGAAGATCCTGTCCGCCGGGATCGAGTGGATAGCGCTGACCGGAAATCCCGGCGCCAGCGCGTGGAAACTGTCGAGAATGATCCCGATCGACTTGTGATCGGCGCGGCGCACGATTTCCCAGGCGTCGCGATAGTCATTGACGTGGCGCCCCCAGGCCAGCGCCTCGAAACCGACGCGCAGGCCGTGCGAAGCCGCGAGTTCGCCAAGCGCACGGAAATCCGCGGCGGCGCGGTCGATTCCCCCAAGGGACGCGGGTGAAACATTGCTGCAGATCAGCAGCAAGTCGGTCCCCAATTCCTGCATCAGGTCAAACTTGTGCGCCGCGCGCGCGAAGTTGCGGGCGCGCTGCGGTTCGGGCATGCCCTCGAAATCGCGGAACGGCTGGAACGCGCAAATTGAAAGGCCGAGGTCGCGGCAGAGCTGCCCGACGTCGCGCGGGCTGCCGTTGAACGTCAGCAGGTCATTCTCGAAAATCTCGACGGCATCGAAGCCGGCGCCGGCGATGGCGCGCAGCTTTTCGTCGAGCGAGCCGCTCAGCGAAACCGTGGCGATCGAGCGTTTGGTCATGCGATTAGCTCCGGAAGGTCCCAGGCGCGTCCCGAGGGCCGCACGATAGAGCTAAAGCATCTTCTTTTTCAACCATTTGGACCAATTGTTATCTCTGGTCTCCGATAACTTTCACTGATTCTCAGCGGACCTATGGCGAAAGCGCCGCATACCGGTCCCGCAAGTCGATGCGCCGCCCGGCGGTGGCCGCCTCGGCGATCGCAAGCGTTGCGAGCAAGGACCGCGCGCCATCCTCGACCGGCTGCAATGAGGAAGCGGTGCCGCGGATAATGTCGCGGAAATGATCGAGCTGGGCGACATAGGGATCAATCGTTGGCGCGTGGAGGCGCTGGGCCTGGATCGGCTTGTTCCAGTCCTGCGCGTCGCCCGCCTGCGTCCATTGGACGAGCTCCGGAAACTCGATCGCACCTCGACGGCCCATGAAGCGGTAGCTGCTTTCGCCGCTGAACGGGAATTCCGGCGCCTCACCCAGACCCTGCTCCGTCGTCCAGGGAGAGACGGCGCTGTCGCTGATGAAAAAGGTGCCGAGCGCGCCATTGGCGAATTCGATCAGCGCGGCGGCGCTATCCTCGACCGCAAAGCCGCGCTGGCGATTCGACGCGATGGCTTCGACGGCAACGATTTCGCCGACGGTGTAGCGCAGGAAATCGATCTCATGGATCAGGTTGATCAGGATCGGGCCGCCGCCGGCCTCACTCCGCCACGGCGCGATCTTGAAGTAATCCGCCGGCTTATGCGTCGCCCAGATCGCCGATACGCCGACGACATCCCCGATCCGGCCATCCCGCAGCAGCGCTTGCAGCGTCTTGACCGGCAAATGATGGCGGCGGTGATGTCCGACCAGCGATTTGACACCGCCCTTCCGTACTTCCGTAATCAATGTGGCCGCCGTCTCGAGCGTATCGGTGACCGGCTTCTCGATCAGGATGTGAATGCCCCGCCGGGCGCATTCGATGCCGTTCTCGGCATGAAGCTGGTTGGGGGAAGCGATGATCACGGCTTCCGGCCGTGCTTCGTCCAGCAGCTGACGATAATCCGCGAAAATGCGCGTCCTGGGGTGCTCGGCGGAGACCGCATCGACATTCACGTCCGCGATGCCGACGAGCTCGTAGTCGTGCCGCTCGGCGAGCTTGCGCAGATGCTTGCGCCCGATCAGCCCGGCGCCGATCACGCCGATCGTGATATTCTTCATCTCGCTATAATCCCAGGCGATCGCGGATCCGGCCCGTCATCACCACGCTCTTGACCGCCACCGGCCACAATGCGTGAAAACGAATGGGTTTCAAGCCGGTAATCGGCATATCGATCTCGGCCTTCTCACCGCCGATCAGCCGTTTCGCCAATTGTTGCCCCATCGCGGTGGCAAGCGCGACGCCGCGGCCATTGCAGCCGAGATAGGCCAGCGCGCCCGCACCGGGTTCGTGCACATGCGGGTAGTGATCCGGCGTCATGGCGAGGCGGCTGTTCCAGCCGTGCGTCCAGCGCGCGCCGCAGATTCCAGGCCAAAGCCGTTCCGCGTAACGCATGAGGTATGAGACAGGCGCCGGATCCTTGATCCATTGCATCGGGCCGCGGCCACCCATCAGCAGGCGGTTCGACGCATCGATGCGATAATAGACGGTGATATGCCCGCTTTCGTACAGCACCGACCGCGTCGGCATGATTTTTCGCGCGACCTCATCAGGCAAAGGCTCGGTCGCGGCGATCGAGCTGAACACCGGCACGACGGTGCGGCGCAGGTCGGGCCAGAGATCATCGGTAAAGCCGTTGGTGGCGATCAGGACTTTTTCGGCCTGGACCACCGCGCGCGGGGTTTCAATGCGCCATCGTCCGCCCTCGCGCCGCAGCGAGGTCGCCGGGCTCTCGCCGTGAACGGCAGCACCGGCAGCCATCGCCGCCCGCGCAAGACCGCGCGCGTAGCTCAACGGCTGCACGTCGCCGCCGCGCGCGTCCCGCATCGCCAGCAGATATCGGTCGGTCCCGGTCGCTTCGCGGACGGCGTCGCGGCCGAGTACCGTGACCGGCATGCCGCGCCGGATGCATTGCTCGGCGGTGGTTTCGACCCCCGCGGTGCTGGACGGATGATAGGCGGCGCGCAAGGTGCCGTTCTGCCGCGCCTCGCAGGGTATCCCGAGACGGCGGATCAGATCGAGCGTGAATACCGGCGTGTTGTAGCTGAACGCGATCATGCGCCGGCCGAGATCCGCGCCGAACGTCGCCTCGATCGTATCGGGGTCGAGTTTCAGTCCCGGATTGAGCTGGCCGCCATTATTGCCCGATGCACCCCAGCCGGGCTGCTGGGCTTCGAGCACAATCGCGTCGGTTCCCGCTTCAGCAAGATGCAGCGCGGTCGATAGCCCCGCAAAGCCGCCACCGATGATCGCCACCGATACGGTCTTGTCGACATCGAGCGGCGGCGTCGCGACCGGCGCAACGGCGGTGTCCGCATAGAGGCTCGGCGGCAGGGCAAGGGGATGGTGGGTCACGGTCATCAGGTCCGGCAGGTCTGAGTCAGAGAGGATGCAGCACGCGGTGCAGGAAATCCTGGGTCCGCGCGTGCTGCGGCGCGTTAAGCACGGACTTCGCCGCCCCCTGCTCGACGATGACGCCGCCGTCGATGAACAGCACGCGATCGGCGACGTCCCGGGCAAAGCCCATCTCATGGGTGACCACGACCATCGTCATGCCGTCATCGGCGAGCTTGCGCATGACGCCGAGTACCTCGCCGACCAGTTCAGGATCGAGCGCGGAGGTCGGCTCGTCGAACAGAATCGCCTTGGGCTGCATTGCAAGCGCGCGGGCAATGGCGACGCGCTGCTGCTGACCGCCGGAAAGCTGACCCGGATGGGCGTCGGCCTTCTCGGCAAGGCCGACCTGCGCCAGCAGCGCGCGGCCGCGCTCAAGCGCCTCGGCCGGCGGTTCCTTTTTCACATAGATCGGTCCTTCGACGACGTTCTCCAGCGCGGTCCGATGCGGAAACAGGTTGAAGCGCTGGAACACCATCGACACCTGGGTTCGGATCGCCACGATCGATGGCGCCTTGTTATCGACCTTCGCGCCTTCCACCAGAATGTCGCCGGAATCGTAGCTTTCCAGGCCGTTGATGCAGCGCAGGATGGTCGACTTGCCGGAGCCTGACGGACCGATGATGCAGACCACCTCGCTCTTTTCAACCGAAGCTGTAATGCCCTTGAGTACCTCGTTGGAACCAAAGCTCTTATGGACGTTGCTGAGCTCGATCATTTGCGGTTCGCCTTGTTCTCGAAATGGCGAACCAGCAGGATCAGCGGGATGCTCATGGTGAGGTACATCAGCGCGACCAGCGTGAACACGCTGGTGTTCTTGAAGGTCGAGGACGCGATCAATTTGCCCTGCAATGCCAGTTCGGCGACCGTGATGGTGGAGGCCTGCGAGGAATCCTTCAGCATCATGATCATGACGTTGCCGTAGGGCGGCAGCACGATCCTGACCGCCTGCGGCAGCACCACGCGGCGCATGGTCAGCCACCAGCCCATCCCGATGGTCTGCGCGGCCTCGATCTGCCCCTTGTCGATCGCCTCGATGCCGGCACGGAAATTCTCGGCCTGGTAGGCCGAATAGGCGATGCCGAGCCCGATGATCGAGGCCTGCAGCGCCGTCAGCGCGACGCCGAAATCGGGCATCACGAAATAGAGGTAGAACAGCAGCACGATGATCGGGATGCCGCGGATCACGTTGATCAGGCCGGCGCTCAGGCCCGTCAGGACCCGAATGCCGGAGACCCGCATCAGGGCCCATAGCAGGCCCAGAACGGTCGACAGCAGCAGCGAGCCGATGGTGACGACGACCGTCAGCCAGACGCCCTGCAGCAGGATCGGCATGAACTCGACGGCATCGCGCAGGAAATTTTGCATCAGTTGATCACGCGTTGCCGGCTTTATTTTTTGACGCGTTTTCTTTACGCGAACCGGTATCCACTTCGCTCGAAAACGCTAAGGCTGCATCAAGGGGCTCGATCAGGAAGCTTTGGGCTTCAGACCCCATTTGTCGAGAATCTTGTCGAGGGCGCCGTTGGCCTTGAGCTTGGCGAGCGAGGCGTTGATCTTGCCGAGCAGTTCCTGGTCGGTCTTGCGGACCCCGATCGAGACCGTGCCCACCGTGACCGGCTTGTAGGAATCCACCAGACGGACTTCGCCAAACGCGCCCTGCTTCAGATTGTAGGCGAGGATCGGGAAGTCGGCGAAGCCGGCCTTGAGGCGGCCCGCATTCACATCACGCAGAATATCAGGAATGGTGTCGTAGACCTTGACCTCGCTGAACAATCCCGTCTTTTTCAACGCATCGACGAAGGCCGTTCCGACCTGGGCGCCGACCACCTCGCCCTTCAGATCTTCCTGCGAGGCATAGTTCTTGGCGTCGGTCTTCGGCACCACGAGACCCTCGCCATAGGTGTAGACGGCCTCCGAGAAATCGATCACTTCCTTGCGCGCTGCGGTGGCGAACATTGCCGCCGAGATGATGTCGATCTTGTTCGACGTCAGCGACGGCACCAGCGCGGAGAATTGCATCGGTTCGATCTGGACCTGGAAGCCGGCGTCCTTGCCGATCTCCGTGATCAGATCGACCATCACACCCTGAATGCTGTTGGTCCTGGTTTCGAGGAAGGTGAAGGGCACGCCGGTCGGGGTCGAGCCGACCTTGAGCACCTGCTGCGCCGATAGAGGCGTGGCGGCGGCAAGGACGAGCGCCGCGGTCGCGGCCTGAACGAGACGTTTGAAAAGCATCGTACCCTCTCACGAGTTTGGGCACCGGGCGGCGTCGTCAACAAGCCAGTTGCAGGTTTCGCCGTCCAAGCCTATTTTCATAACCATGAAATTATGGACACATTGCCCGAAATTGCGCAAGCGGGATTTTCATACACATGAAGGACGCGATCTGACGTGAGCGGCGGCAAGCGCATGAGCAAGAAGGCCGTCAAGGCCGAACCGGCGGTGGACGTCGCGGTCGGGCAGCGCCTCCGCGACCTGCGGCGAAGCCGCAAGCTGTCGCTCGAAACGATTGCCGCCCGCACCGATCTGTCGATCGGCTTTCTCAGCCAGATCGAACGCGGTCTCTCCTCGCCCTCGTTGCGGGTGCTGGCGACCATCGCCGACGTGCTGGGCGTCGGGATCGCCGGCCTGTTCGGCGCCAAGGAAGCTGCCGGGAGCGGCTCGGAAGCCATCGTCACCCGCGAACCGCAGCGCGCCGAGTTGAATTTGTGGCGCACCGGCATCTCCAAGCAGTTGCTCAGCCCGTCGGGTTCTGAAGGCCGTCTCAATCTGTTTCTGGTCCACATGGAGCCCGCCGGCAGCACCGGTGACGAATTGTATACGCATGACGGCGAGGAAGCCGGTCTCGTGCTCGAAGGCGAAATGAAACTCACCGTCGATGCCGAGAGCTGGACGCTCAAGACCGGCGACAGTTTCCGTTTCGCCAGCCGCCGCCCGCACCGCTTCAGCAATCCGTCCGACAAGGCCAAGGCGGTGGTGCTGTGGGTGAATTGCGTTTCGGCGCAATGAGGCCCATCCGTCGTCCCGGCGAAGGCCGGGACCCATAACCACCGGCCAAAGTCATCGCGCAAGGTATCAACTCCGACCTTTCAAAATCGAGAAGCCGCGGCGTATGGGTCCCGGCCTTCGCCGGGACGACAAGGATACAGTTTCGCATTCTCGCGACGCATTGCGCCCGAGCTTTGCCAGAAACTTCCCGCCCTCTCGTAAGAGGGCGCAGGGAAGACCGGGTGCGCGCTGCACCCGCGGTCTCGCGTGCGGCCTGCACAAAACAAAGTGCACACGAGCATACAGGGCAGCGGAGAACACCCGGCCTTCCCTGCGCAATGGCTTTACGACTTATAACGCGATCTCCCCGGTGAACGGGCTTTCTTGCCACCGTCGCCCCTGATCAGCTTTTGGCCTCTCAGGAACTTGACACCAGCAACGGGGTGTCAGGACCACGCGCCTTCGCCGTACGCCTCTG
>NZ_JAFCLR010000060.1:0-43594 GCF_018131065.1 Bradyrhizobium sp. AUGA SZCCT0431
AGGGAAGACCGGGTGCGCGCTGCACCCGCGGTCTCGCGTGCGGTTTGCACAAAACAAAGTGCACACGAGCATACAGGTCCAGCGGAGAACACCCGGCCTTCCCTGCGCAGTGGCTTTACGGCTTATATCGAGCTCTCCCTGGTGAACGGGCTTTCTTGCCACCATTGCCCCTGATCAGCTTTTGGCTTCTCAAGAACGTGACGCCAGCAACGGGGCGCCAGGACCACACGACTTCGCCGTACGCGTCAGTGCCGTTCGTCGCCAGCACTTCAGCGTCCACCGCAACCCGTCCAACGTCCGTGACGACGGCCGACGCCCTCTGAGTGGGACGGGATGGCTATTATGTGCCACTGATTTGGCCTTCGGGAAAAGCGAAATATTTTTTATTTTGGGGGCTTGACACGACTTCCGAAAAACAGAAGTGATTTGCCCCGGCTTCGCCAAGGCTACGCCGGGCGCGGCGGCCGTCGGGTTGATTTGTCGCACATTACCTGCCGTCAGCGCGATATGGCACAGCGCCATGAGCGGCATTCAACGGTGAGTTCTCCGACGTCACCTGCTCCCTATGCCGGCAAAGGTGTCGTGCGCCACGCGTGGTGATGAACTTTCGAATGTTCAGCGTAGGCCGGAACATCGGGCATGCGACATCTGATCACAATTTGTGAAGTTCGGTCTCGCCCGAAAGGCGATCGCCCGCGATTCCCGTGGCGAGTGGGCCGTCGGCCCATTGGGCCGCCTCCATCCTCGGCGGAGCAAGTTTATCGCAGAACACGCATTTCAGTTCGGCCCTGCCGCTCAAGCCGGAGGTGCGGACCAATCTTTTTCCGCAGCGCAAACACCGCGTCACCCGATCCATCTTCTGACTCCTGTTGCACCCGGTAATTCCGATGGGGAACTTTCGTTCCAATCGGAGGTTCCCTTTCTGGGGGCGTAAGGAGACTGCCATGCAAACGGCGATTGACCGTGTGATGAAGACCTACGGAATGATGGTCAATCTCACTTCGGAGCAGGAACGGCAGGCCAGGGACGAAGTCGCCAAATTTCTCGAAGGCAAGCGCTTCGATGAACGCACGCTGGCCGTTGAGGGTCTCAAATATCTGAGAGGCCGTCCCTCAAGGCGGCGCGAGCCGATCTAGTTCAGGACGGCGGCGAGTAACTCATCTGGCAGATAGGGTTTCATCAGGAAACGCGTATCCTGCGGAATGTAAGGTGGGCCGCGTCCGGACACCATCACCACGTTCAAAAGGGGGAACTTGCGTTTGGTACTGCGCCAGTTTCGACGCCGGACATATCGCCCGCGAGATTCACGTCCGTCACCAGGGCCCGCAGCTCAGTACCGGTCGCAACCAGCACGAGTTCGGCAGCCTCCGCGCTCGCGCACTCGACCACTTCGAGGCCTTGCTCTTTCAGCAGGTCAGCCAAAAACGCCCGCTGCAACGGGTCGTCTTCCACAACAAGAGCAATAAAATTCATCATGGTGGCCTCTGGGATTATCCAATCCCGGAAAGCCACTTTTGTTCACCAGGCCCTCGCCTGGCCACCCGATCGGCCGCGATAGCGCACGCTAACCGCTTCTCAATCGGTCGCGGTGTTGTTCGACCGCCCTTATCGCCACGTTGGTAAGCCGCATGCGACTGCGCACACCTGCGCGCCAGGCGTCCGCGATGGCATTTGCGGCCACCGTCTGCGTCTCCCGGAATTCGACGGCCTGCTCAGTGCGAATGAGATAGTCCATCGCGATATTGAGCGCGTCATCCATCACATTGTCGAATTCGCCAAACCGCCAAGGGTACATGGGACGCCCCTGAACCGGAGATACTCTCATCCTTGAAGGTCACCACGCGTCGTGCCGGACGCGGGGCTGTCGATCTTCTCCAGCCTCTCGGCGTCGGCGTCGTACTGTTTGGACAAGTCTTTCAATTTCACGGAGGCCTCGAGGTCGCTGATCGTCAGCGCGAGGCGGCTTGCTCGTCGGGCTTGCTCTCTGAGATCTTCGCTTTGCTTGCTCATCTGAACTTACCCCGAGAGTCCGCTAACCGACATAATTGTCATTCGTTCCGGGGCGGCCGCACCTTCTGTTTTTGGGGGAGCGAGAACCGGTAGCCAAGGAAACGGCCCCAGTAGGAGGGGGGCTAATGGCTGGGGCCGCCATTCCGCATCGGACGCAATCAGCGGTAATCGCCCGATGGATTGAATCAAGTTCATTGGGAAATGTTGGTTCCAACAGGTCCATCACGGCGGCTTGTTCTGGTTCTGGGAACACCGCCCGCCCCCTGCGATTGATTCGTGGGGCAGCAAGACTGGTGCTGCCATGTGGACCTCGCTACTGGCGTACTCCGCCGCCGCCATTGTCCTCGCGGCAATCGTGGTCGTTGGCCTGTTCCGCCTCGCGGCCTTGAAGCGGCCCGACGACCTGAAGGCCCCGTCCCAAGCGGACGAATGGGCCTCCTCCCACGAACTGCAGACGCCAAAATAGGTCAGCCGCCCTGCTGGGTTCCATCGACCTTCTGGTTCCGTTCCCCCTCGCGGTTTGTCGCGCGCTGTTGCGCCGATGCGACAATTGATTAATCGATCTCATGCTACCTCTCGGACGGCTCGGGCCGCACGTGACGTGCGAATTCTTGGTTTGTGACTCGCAGGGGAGCACCATGGAATGAACCGTTGCTTGCGTTCACTGTCCTGTCTTCTCGCCGCAACCGCGCTCGCCTTGTTCGCACCCGAGGCGACGGCGCGGACCAATCCCAAACAGCAACCCGCCAAGAAAACGCACGATGCGAAGAAGCCGCACGATGCGAAAAAGGATGCTGGTCCGCAACGCAACGCTGCGGTCGAAAAACGCCGCCACGCGAAACTTGCGAAGAACGCCAAACATACCGATGCGAAGAGGAAATCAAAGCGAGCAAAGGACGCCCCTGCTCCCAGGGAAACTGTCAAGGAAACTGTCAAGGAGGCCGCTCCAGCACTGACCGGCGATCTCGCACTGGTGAAGGAAGCGATCAATCTCGCGCGCAAGGCGAAGACCGACGAGGCGACCGCGACGCGCAACAGGATCGCCGATCCGGCCGCCCAAAAGCTCGTCGAATGGTTCATCCTGCGCCACTCCGAGACCACGGCGAATTTCAGCCGCTATGCCGCCTTCATCGCCGCCAATCCGGAATGGCCGAGCGCGGCGCAGCTGCGCCGGCGGGCCGAAGCGCGGCTGTGGCAGGAGCGCGCCGATGGCACCAAGGTGCGCGGCTTCACCGGGGAGGCGCCGATCAGCGCCAGGGGCAAACTCGCGCTCGCGCGCGTCAAGCTCAGTGAAGGCGATCGCGACGGCGCGGGCCGGCTGGCGCGCGACGCGTGGCGCTCGGACGAATTGTCGGAACGCGTCGAACCCGACGTGCTGGAGCTGTTCCGCGACCTCCTCACCCGCGACGACCACCGCGCGCGCATGGACAAACGCATCGGCGCCAAGGATCTCGCAGGCGCGAAGCGCGCCGCAAAACTCCTCGGCGACGACGACCTGGCGATCGTAAAGGCCTGTGCCGCGGTCAGGGGCAAATCGAACAAGGCCAAGGATGCGCTCGACGACGTCCCGGCCGAGGCGCGCGCCGATCTTGGCTACACGCTGTGCCGGATCCAGTGGATGCTCGCCGAGAAGCGCATCGATGACGCGGCCCGCCTGATGCTGGCGGCGCGGCCCGAGACGATGGCGCTGCAGGACACCGATCAATGGTGGCGCGAGCGGCGCTCGCTCGCCCGCAAGCTGCTCGATGAAGGCAAATTCCTGACCGCCTACCAGGTCATCCAGCCGGCCGCAGCGCCTGCCAACGAGTACTACCGCTCCGACTACCATTTCATGTGCGGCTGGATCGCCCTGCGCTATCTCGATGAACCCATTAGCGCGCGCGAGCATTTCGCCCGCATCGACGAAGGCCAGGCCAATCCCACCGTGCTGTCGCGGGCGAATTACTGGCGCGGGCGGGCCGCCGAAACCCTTGGCAACAACGACATGATGCGCGCAAGCTATGAAGCAGCCGCACGCTACCCGACCGCCTATTACGGCCAGCTCGCGCACGCAAAACTTGGCCGCGACAGGATCGAATTGCGCCCGCCCTCACCGGCTCTCGCGTCGGCCGACGCTTCGAGCGTTGACGAACGCGTTCGCGCCGCCGACATGCTGTACGAAATCGGCGAGCGCGACGTCGTGCTGTATTTCGTCACCGATCTCGGCGAACAGAGCTCCGACGTCACCCTGCTCGAAGCGCTCGGCGAACTCACCGGCCGCCGCAACGATGCCCGCGCGATGCTGCAGATCGGAAAACCCTCGCTCGGCCGCGGGCTGGCGCTCGACCATTACGCGTTCCCGACCATCGGAATTCCACCGCACAAGCAGATCGCGCCCGAAATCGAGCACAGCATGATCTATTCGGTGGCGCGCACCGAGAGCGCGTTCGACCAGCGCGACAAGTCTCACGCCAATGCGGTCGGGCTGATGCAGATCACCCCGGAGGCCGGACGCGATACCGCCAAGCGCTTTGGCGTCAAATATGATTGGGACCGGATGGTTTCCGATCCCGTCTACAACACGCAAATGGGCGCCGGCGAACTCAGCGCGCTGCTCAGCGAATACAAGGGCTCCCACATCATGACCTTCGCCGGCTACAACGCCGGCCGCGGCCGGGTGCGGGACTGGATCAAGGCGTATGGCGATCCGCGCGATCCCAAGGTCGATCCGGTCGACTGGGTCGAGCGCATCCCGTTCTCCGAGACGCGAAACTATGTCCAGCGCGTGATCGAGAATCTGGCGGTCTACCGCGTCCGCTTCGACAGCGGCACGGCGATGGCGGCGAAGAGCGGCGAGCGCGTTGCGACGCAGGAGACCAATGCGGCACCGCTTCCGGCGGCAGCGGCAAGCGCGGCGCAATAATTCTCACCGTCGTCCCGGACAAGCGAAGCGCGATCTCAGATGCGCAATTGCGCATCGGGGGACCCATACGCCGCGGCGGTTATTTTGCGGAAGGTGTCTAACGCCGGTGTCTCCACCGATAGGCCGCGGCGTATGGGTCCCGGCTCAAGGCCGGGACGACAGTGAGCCTCAATCCACCTTCACATTCGCGGCCTTGATCATCGGCCACCATTTTGCGATTTCCGCCTTCTGCCACTCACCGAGCGCTTCAGGCGTCAGCTTGTCCTTCGGCGTCATTTGCAGGCCGAGGTTTTCGAGCTGCTTGCGCACCGCTGGATCGTTCAACGCCTCGACGGCGGCGGCATTCAACCTGGTGACGATTTCCTTCGGCGTACCCTTCGGTACCCACAAGCCCGACCACAGCGTCATGTGAAATCCGCCCAAGCCCGCCTCTTCGGCGGTCGGGATGTCGGAGGCGGATTCCGAACGCTTGGTATCGGTGACGGCGTAGCCGCGGATGTTTCCGGCGCGCACCTGGTTGATCGAATTGGAGAGCTGATCGACGATCATATCGATCTGTCCGGCGACGAGATCGTTCATCGCCGGCCCGGTGCCGCGATACGGCACATATTGCAGCTTGATGCCGGTGACGTTCTCGAAATAGAGCCCGGCGATGTGACTGCCGGATCCGGCGCCGGCGGTACCGGTCGCCGCCGGCTCGGGCCTCGCCTTGAGCCACGCCAGCAATTCGCTCAGCGATTTCGCCGGCACCGCATTCTTGCTGACGACGATCATGGTGTTGCTCGGCAGCAGCACGACCGGTTCAAGATCGGTGACGAGGTCGTAGCCGAGCTTGTAGATCGCGCCGTTGGCCACATGGGTGCCGAGATGGCCGAAGCTGATGGTGTAGCCGTCAGGGGCTGACCGTACCGCGCGGCCGACGCCGATCGATCCGGCGGCGCCGGTGACATTCTCGATCTGGACGACCTCGCCCAGCGTCGCCTTCATGCGCTCGGCCAGGATTCGCGCCATCACGTCGGAGGGGCCGCCGGCGGAGAACGGCACGATGATGGTGATGGGACGTGACGGAAAATTCTGCGCGACCGCGGCGCCGCCGAACGCCAACACCGCAAACGCCGCCAGAACGAGTTTTCGCATCGCGCTCTCCCCTCAAAAACGTTTTCACCACCGTCATTGCGAGGAGCACTTGCGACGAAGCAATCCATGCTTCTGATGCCGCGCTATGGATTGCTTCGCTTCGCTCGCAATGACGATCTATAGTTTCGCACGGCCTAAAATTGCGCGTAGTCGATCGGCTGATGACGATCGAGCGCGCGCGTGACCGGCGGCAACGGATACTTAAGCCCTGTCGCACAATTGAACAGCATCACGCGATCATTCTTCGTGACGCGGCCGTCGGCAAGGCTTTGCTTGTAGGCAGCATAGGTCGCAGCGCCCTCCGGACACAACAAAAAGCCTTCCTCGCGCGCGACTTCGTTCAATGCAGCAGAAATCTTCTCGTCATCGACCGCAATGGCGAAACCTCTGCTCTCGCGGACCGCGCGCAGGATCAGAAAATCTCCGACCGCCTGCGGCACGCGAATACCCGATGCAATGGTGTGGGCGTCCTCCCAGCGCGGCGCGTGCTCGGTGCCGTTCTCGAAGGCGCGGACCATCGGCGCACAGCCCGACGCCTGCACCGCCACCATCCGCGGACGTTTTGAACCGATGAAGCCGATGGCCTCGAGTTCGGCAAACGCCTTCCACATCCCGATCAGGCCGGTGCCGCCGCCGGTCGGATAGAAGATCACGTCGGGCACGTCCCAGCCGAGCTGTTCGGCGAGCTCCAGCCCCATCGTCTTCTTGCCTTCGATCCGGTACGGCTCCTTCAGGGTCGAAGTGTCGAACCAGCCCGCCTTGGCCTTGCCTTCGCCGACGATCTTGCCGCAGTCATCGATCAGGCCGTTGACCCGATAGACCGTGGCGCCCTGCAGCTCGATTTCGCTGACATTCACTTCCGGCGTATCTGCCGGGCAGAAGATCGTGGTCTTGATGCCGCAGGAGGTGGCGTAGGCGGCGAGCGCCGCACCCGCATTGCCGTTGGTCGGCATCGCCATGTGCCTGATGCCGAGCGCCTTGCCCATCGACACCGCCATCACGAGGCCGCGGGCCTTGAACGATCCGGTCGGCAGCCGGCCCTCGTCCTTGACGATGATCTCGCCGCCGCCGAGTTTTTTGCCGAGCTTTGGCAGCCGGATCAGCGGCGTCGTGACCTCGCCGAGGCTGACGATATCGCTGACCTTGCGCACCGGGAGCATCTCGCGGTAGCGCCACATGTCGCCCGGCCGCCGCGCCAGCGCGTCCTTGGTCAGCACCTTCTTCACGCCGGCGAGATCGTAGCGCACCAGCAGCGGCTTGTTGGCCTTGGAGAGATTGTGGATCTGGTCGGCGGGATAATAATCGCCTTCCATCGCGCATTCGAGATGGGTGACGAACGTCGGACGTTCGATGGTCAGGTTGTCGTTGTCTTTCACGGGCCGTTTCTTTCTTGTTTGAATAGTTCTGTTGTCCGTCATTGCGAGGAGCGTCAGCGACGAAGCAATCCATAGCGCCGCGCGCGGATGGGTGGATTGCTTCGCTTCGCTCGCAATGACGCCGGCACTACATGTTCAGCACGCGGCCATAGGCGTCCAGCACCGCTTCCTTCATCATTTCAGACAGCGTCGGATGCGGGAAGATGGTGTGCATCAGTTCCTCTTCCGTCGTCTCCAGATTCATCGCCACGACGTAACCCTGGATCAGTTCGGTGACTTCGGCGCCGATCATGTGGGCACCGAGCAACTGGCCGGTTTTCTTGTCGAAGATCACCTTGACCAGGCCCTGGTCCTCGCCGAGCGCGATCGCCTTGCCGTTGCCGACGAACGGGAAACGCCCGACGCGGATTTCGCGGCCGGCCTCTTTCGCCTTCGCTTCGGTGAGGCCAACGGAGGCGACCTGCGGGTGGCAATAGGTGCAGCCGGGAATGAGGTTCTTGTCCATGGCGTGCGGATGCATGCCCTTGATCGCCTCGATGCAGACCACGCCCTCATGCTCGGCCTTGTGCGCCAGCATCGGGGGGCCTGCGACGTCGCCGATGGCGTAGATGCCGGGTACGTTGGTCTTGCCATAGCCGTCGATCACCACGCAGCCGCGATCGGTCTTGACGCCGAGTTTTTCCAGCCCGAGGTTTTCGATATTGCCGACGACGCCGACGGCGGAAATCACCCGCTCGAACTCAACCGTCTGCGGTTTCTTGCCGTCGTCGATGGTGGCGATGACGCTGTCGCTCTTCTTGTCGAGTTTTGTGACTTTGGTATTGGTGAGGAGCTTGATGCCCAGTTTCTCGAACGCCTTGTGGGCGAATTTCGATATCTCGGCATCTTCCACCGGCAGGATCTGCGGCAGCACTTCGACAACCGTCACCTCGGAGCCCATGGTGCGAAAGAACGAGGCGAACTCCATGCCGATCGCGCCGGAGCCGACCACCAGCAGCGACTTCGGCATCTTGTCGGGCACCATCGCCTCGAAATAGGTCCAGACCAGTTTCTTGTCGGGCTCCAGCCCCGGCAGCACGCGCGGCCGCGCGCCGGTTGCAAGGATGATGTGCTTGGCCTGATAGGCGCCCTCACCCAAGGTGCCCTTCGGCGACTCGACCGCGGACTTCTTCACCGTGACCTTGCCGGGCGCGTCGATCGAGGCGTCGCCCCAGATGATCTGGACCTTGTTCTTCTTCATCAGGAAGCCGACGCCGTCATTGAGGCGTTTTGAGACCCCGCGCGAACGTTGCACCACGGCCTTCGGATCGTAGGATACTTTTTCCGCCGACAGGCCGTAATCCTTGGCGTGCTGCATGTAGTGGTAGATTTCCGCCGAGCGTAACAGCGCCTTGGTCGGGATGCAGCCCCAGTTCAGGCAGATGCCGCCAAGATATGATTTCTCGACGATCGCGGTCTTGAAGCCAAGCTGCGCGGCGCGGATCGCCGTGACGTAACCGCCGGGGCCGGAGCCGATGATGATGACGTCGAAGGAAGTGTCGGCCATGCGCTCATTCTCATCATTCAACCGGACTATTCGCTTCCGTCATTGCGAGGAGCACTTGCGACGAAGCAATCCATGTTTCCGGTGGTGAAATGGATTGCTTCGCTGCGCTCGCAATGACGGGGGTCACACCATCATCATGACGGGGTTTTCAATCAGCATCTTGAAGGCGCCGATCAGTTCGGCGCCGAGCGCGCCGTCGACCGCGCGGTGATCGCAGGACAGCGTCACGCTCATGATGTGGGCGGCTTCGATCTTGCCGGCCCGCACCACCGCGCGCTCCTCACTGGTGCCGACCGCGAGGATGGTGGCATGCGGCGGGTTGATCACGGCGGTGAAATCCTTGATGCCGTACATGCCGAGGTTGGAGACGGCCGTGGTGCCGCCCTGGTATTCGTCGGGCTTCAGCTTGCGCGAGCGAGCGCGCGCGGCGAAATCCTTCATCTCGGCCGAGATGGTCGAGAGCGATTTGGTTTCGGCCTTGCGGATGATCGGCGTGATCAGGCCGCCGGGCATCGCCACGGCAACGCCGATGTCGGAATGCTTGTGCTTGAGCATGCCGCTTTCGGTCCAACTGACGTTGCAGTTCGGAATCCGCTGCAGCGCGATCGCCATCGCCTTGATGACGAAGTCGTTGACCGAGAGCTTGTAGAGCGGCTTCTTGTCTTTGTCCTTGGGAGCTGCGGCGTTGATCTCTTCACGCGCGGCGAGAAGCTTGCCGATGTCGCAGTCCATCGTCAGGTAGAAATGCGGCACCGTCTGCACCGAGGCGGTGAGACGCTGCGCAATGGTGCGGCGCATGCCGTCATGCGGCACGACTTCGTAGGAGCCCTCCTCGAACAGCGCGAGGATCTGCTTGTCCGACATCGACGGCGCGACCGAGGGTCCAGCGGCGGGAGCCGCGGTCGGCGCCTTGAGGCCCTTGCCGGATTTGGCTCCTTCGACGTCGCGCGCGACGATGCGGCCGTGCGGACCCGAACCGTTGATGCGCCCGAGTTCGATGCCGGCTTCTTTGGCAAGGCGCCGGGCAAGCGGCGACGAAAACACGCGGGCATGGCCATTGGCTTGCGGGGCGGAAGCCGCCGCCTGCGGCGCGGCAGCCTGCGTCGGCCCCGTTGCTGCGGGCTTTGGCGCGGGCGCGGCAGGCGCCGGTGCGGCTGCGGCAGGAGTTGCGGCGGGTGCAGGTGCAGCTTTTGCAGCCGGCGCAGGCGCGGCTCCGGCCGCCTTCACGTCCTCGCCATCGCCGGCCAGGACCGCGATGATGTCATTGACGGGAACGTCCTGCGTGCCTTCAGGCACCAGGATCCTGGCGATCGTGCCCTCGTCGACGGCCTCGACTTCCATCGTCGCCTTGTCGGTCTCGATCTCAGCGATCACGTCGCCGGACTTGACCTTGTCGCCCTCTTTCTTGAGCCACTTGGCAAGGTTGCCCTTTTCCATCGTCGGCGACAGCGCGGGCATCAAAATGTTGATCGGCATTGTCAGTGACCCTGTTGCGACCGCAGCGTGGTGTTACCCACGTCAGTCGGCCGATTTATTTCGGCTTCGAACATTTCGACGATACGCGCCAGCGCCTCGTCCTCGGTGTGGCCGCTTTCACGCGCATAGGCCCTCGCCGCATGGCGCGCGATGTCGACCAGCAGCAGGCCCCACATATCCGGCTCCTCGAACGCCCGCTGGAACGCGATCGAGAGCCCGCCATCGACCACGAAGGCGCGCAGCACTTCGATCGCGTCGTCACGACCGATGACGTCGGGCGGTAAAGGTTGCTCCTTCGGACCGGCCATCGGAGTTTACCGGTATGAAACGGCTTTGGCGGCGGCGACCACCTCGGCCACATTGGGCAATGCGAGCTTTTCCAAATTCGCCGCATAGGGCATCGGCACGTCCTTGCCCGACACCCGCGCCACCGGCGCATCCAGATAGTCGAAGGCGTGCTCCATGATGCGGGCGGCGATCTCGGCGCCGACGCCGCTCTGCTGCCAGCCCTCCTCCACCGTGACCGCGCGGCCGGTCTTCTTGACCGAGGCGATGATGGTGTCTGTGTCCATCGGCCGCAGCGTGCGCAGGTCGATCACCTCGGCCTCGATGCCTTCTTTTGCCAACTCGTCGGCGGCCTTGAGCGCGTAGCTCATGCCGTTCGACCAGGAGATGATCGTGACATGGCCGCCGGAGCGGACGATGCGCGCCTTGCCGATCGGGATCACATAATCGTCGAGTTTCGGGACTTCGCCGGTGTGGCCGTACAGCATCTCGTTTTCGAGGAAGATCACCGGATTGGGATCGCGGATCGCGGCTTTCAGCAGGCCCTTGTAGTCGGCGGCCGAGTACGGCGCGACCACCTTCAACCCCGGAATCTGCGAGTACCAGGCCGAATAATCCTGGCTGTGCTGGGCGGCGACGCGGGACGCGGCGCCGTTGGGGCCACGGAACACGATCGAACAGCCCATCTGGCCGCCCGACATGTACAGCGTCTTGGCCGCCGAATTGATGATCTGGTCGATCGCCTGCATCGCGAAATTGAACGTCATGAATTCGACGATCGGCTTCAGGCCGGACATCGCCGCGCCAACGCCGACGCCGGCAAAACCATGCTCGGTGATCGGCGTATCGATCACGCGCCTGGCGCCGAATTCCTGCAGCAGGCCCTGCGTTACCTTGTAGGCGCCCTGATATTCGGCGACCTCTTCGCCCATGATGAACACGTCGGGGTCGCGCCGCATCTCTTCGGCCATGGCGTCGCGCAGCGCTTCGCGGATGGTCTGGGAGATCATCTCGGTGCCCTCAGGCACTTCCGGATCGGGCTCGGCCACGGCAGCGGGTGCCGCGGTCGCCTTTGGCGCCGAGATCATCGGCTTGCCTTCGCCGACCGGCGAACGGGATTCTTCGACCTCCTTCGCGACACTGGGCGCGGGAGCTGGTGCTGCGGCCTTGCCGAGATCGGCAGCGCTTTCGCCATCGGCCAAAATGGTCGCGATCGGCGTGTTGACCGCGACGTCGTTGGTGCCTTCCGGGATCAATATCTTGCCGAGCGTGCCCTCATCGGTCGCCTCGACTTCCATCGTCGCCTTGTCGGTTTCGATCTCGGCGATGACATCGCCCGACTTGATCGTCTCGCCTTCCTTCTTCAGCCATTTGGCAAGGTTGCCCTTCTCCATGGTTGGCGAAAGCGCAGGCATCAATACTTGAATGGGCATATCAGCTCCCGAGATCACTCTTTAGTTTTGTTCTGAGCTACTTCGTTGGACGCGTATCAACGATAAACATCGGTCCACAACTCAGCCGCATCTGGCTCGGGATCGTGCTGGGCGAAATCCGCCGACTCATTGACGATCTCGCGCACTTCGGCGTCGATGGCCTTCAATTCCTGCTCGGTCACCTTGGCCGCCAGCAGGCGATTGCGCACCTGCTCGATCGGATCCTGGTCGTGGCGGACCTTTTCGACCTCCTCGCGGGTCCGGTACTTCGCCGGATCCGACATCGAATGGCCGCGGTAGCGATAGGTCTGCATTTCCAGGATGAACGGCCCCTTGCCGGCGCGGCAATGGGCCACCGCCTTGTCGCCGGCGGCCTTCACCGCACGCACGTCCATGCCATCGACCTGCTCGCCGGGGATGTTGAAGGAAATGCCGCGCTTGGAGAAATCGGTCTGGGCGGACGAGCGCGTCACCGACGTGCCCATGGCGTAGCGGTTGTTCTCGATGATGTAGATCACCGGCAGCTTCCAGAGCTCCGCCATGTTGAAGCTCTCATAGACCTGCCCCTGGTTGGAGGCGCCGTCGCCGAAATAAGCGAGGCTGACGAAATCATTGCCGCGGTAGCGGTTGGCGAAGGCGAGCCCCGTCCCGAGCGAAACCTGGGCGCCGACGATGCCGTGGCCGCCGTAGAAATTCTGCTCCTTGCTGAACATGTGCATGGAGCCGCCCTTGCCCTTGGAATAGCCGCCCTGGCGTCCGGTCAATTCGGCCATCACGCCCTTGGCTTCCATCCCGCAGGCCAGCATATGCCCGTGGTCGCGGTATCCGGTTATGACCTGATCGCCCTTTTTCAGGGCCATCTGCATGCCGACCACGATGGCTTCCTGGCCGATATAGAGATGGCAGAAACCGCCGATCGCGCCCATGCCGTAAAGCTGGCCGGCCTTTTCCTCGAAGCGGCGGATCAGCAGCATGTCCCGAAGGGCTGCCAGTTCCTGCGCCTTGGTGAATTCCGGTGGGGCGCCGAAGCCCTTCTGTTGACCCTTCTCTTTCCCATTTTCCTGCCCTGCTTCCTTGGTGACGGTTTTTTTGGGTACGGCCATGGCAATTCCGGATGAGAGAGAAGATCAGCCTCTCTAACCCAACTCAAACCGCCGTGAAAGGATTGCGTGCGCTCGGGAAAATATTGCTATGCCGCAGTGCAACGCGGCGCGACATTTTTGTAATCGATATCGCGAGATTTTGAAATTTGCGGAATCCGGTCGGCCGTCATCCCGGCGTAACAGTCCGGGGCGCGCAAGTGGCAAGTGGCCTGAAAGCTAGTTCGGCTTGAGGACCTTGATCAGGTCGCGGGGGTTGGCGTAGTCGAGCTGGAAGCGTGCGCGCTCGTCCAGCATGTCGGGGTCGACCCGGTCTGAGCGGAGCAGCGAAACGCGCTGCTCGCCCTGGGCCCGTTCCCGCTTCAGCCGCGCCAATTCGGACGTCAGCGCGATGATCTCCTGATCGAGCTCCTGCCGCGCGTTGAGCCCGTATTTGCCGGTATAGGCGTTGACGCCGAAATAACCGACCATCAGCGCCGCCATCGTGTAGAGGGCGAGCCCGGTCAGTATCGATTTCAGTCGGGTGCGGGAGACCATGACGCCAAGATGCGACGGTCAGGTTAATGGAATCCTAAGACCGTCAGAAGCTTGATGTTTCCTGCCGTCATTGCGAGCCACCGGGTCGCGCGAATGCGCGCCCGATGACAGGCTCCGCGAAGCAATCCATAGTGCGGCATAACGGACAGGTGGATTGCTTCGTCGCTTACGCTCCCTTGCGCAAACGCTTCGCGTTTGTCGCAGGCAATGACGATGAGGGTGCGACTACCGGTTCTGCTTTTCGATAAAGGCCGCGAATACATCGATATACTGTTGCAGCGTCTTCTGCAGTGCTTCCTTGGTGAGCGCGCCCTTGTCGTCGAAGGCGTCGCCGACGCCATTCAGGTAGATCTCGGGCTGGCCCAGAATCGGACCGGAGATCCCCGGCAGCATGTTCTGCAGATGCTTGGCCGCGCTGACGCCGCCGAGCGCTCCCGGGGAGTTGCTGACGATGCCGACGGGCTTGCCGAGGAACGAGCTCTTGCCATAGGGGCGCGAGCCGACGTCGATGGCGTTCTTCAGGACGCCCGGGATTGAGCGGTTATATTCCGGTGTCACGAACAGCACGCCGTTCGACTTCTGCAGCTTTTCGCGGAACGCGAGCCAATCGGCCGGCGGGGCGGCTTCCAGATCCTGGTTGAAGAAGGAAATCCCTTCCAGCGTGGTGACGTCGAGCTTCAGCGAGGCCGGCGCGAGCTTGGCCAGGGCATTGGCGATCTTGAGAGAAAAGCTCTCCTTGCGGAGCGAACCGACGATGGTGACGATGGTGTGAGCCATTGGAATTCCCTTTGAAGCTGAAGCGCCGGCGCTCACTTACGCCACATCGACACAAGGATGCAAGTGCATGAAATGGGCAATTCTGGAAACGCAGCGTTCGCGTAATGAGCCTATCGCCCAAAAGTGTCACTCGATCACTTCATCGGCCAAAGCTGACAGCGATGCAGGAACCGTGAGCTGCAGCAATTTCGCGGTACTCAGGTTGATCAGGAATGAAACATGGGTCGGCCGCTGGATCGGAAATTCCGCCGACTTTGCGCCGCGGAGGATCTTGCCGGCGACACCGCCAGCCTGCTTGAACAACTCGAAATTGTTCGGCCCATAGGAAACCAGGCCGCCGACCTTCGCATAAATCGGAAACAAGCCAATCGTCGGCAGCCGAAATTCGCGCCCGAGGCCGGCAATGGCCGCCGCCTGATCGACGAAAATGGGCGACGAATGAACCAGCACGGCATCGACCTTGGCATCTACCGCGCGCTGAAAAGCGCTGCGAAATTCGCTGGGTTGGTCGACACCTAGTCGCAGCGTCCCGATTCCAAGCTTGCGCGCTGTCTCCTCGCCGGACTTGAGCTGCGTCTGGTCGAGATGCGTGTCGTAGAGCAGTGCAACCGTCCTGGTTTTGGGAACCATTTCCCGGATGATCTGAATCCACTTGCCGGCGATCTCAGGCGCATCAAAGAAAATGCCGGTCACATTCCCGCCCGGTCGGTTGAGACTCTGGGCAGCGCCGTTTGCGACCGGATCGGACTCCAGATCGAGCGCAACGATTGGGATGGTTTTCGACGCTTGTCGGGCAGCCACAAGACTGTCGGACGCGACGGCAAGGATGACGTCTACGTCCATCACCAGTTCGGCGGCATACTTGCCCAACAGCTGGCCGTTGCCCTCTGCGGAACGGACGACCAGTACAACTTTTTCTCCGCCCAACTCCCTGACGAGCCCTTCGGTTATCAGCCTTTCCCGATCCGGGCCAAGCAGGCCCGGAAACAGGACGCCGACCTTCCTTGGCGCACTACTCTGTTGCGCGCGGGCGGTCAGTGGCCACAGCGAAGCCCCGCCCAAAAGAGATATGAACGTCCTGCGCTTCATTGCGGCTCCGCCATTAGGCGGATGCAGCGTAGCACATATCGAGCCGAACCGGCCCGTCGATGGCAAGACAGGCCGACGTCCTCACCCCTTATTCGGATTGATCAGGAATTTCTCGCCGGTGGCGCGCTTGTTGTAGACGTCGATGTTGGCGAGATCGAGCGTCTCCTGCAGCGACACCACCTTGGTGTAGTGGCTCGCAAACGTGGTCTTGAGTTCGGAGGCGACGCGCTGGCGCAATTTGCCGATGTCGGCCGGGCCGATCTTTTGCAGGAACGGCGTGAGCAGCCAGCCGCCGACGCCCCAGGTCAGTCCGAATGAACGGCTCAATTCGGTCGGACGGGGGTCGAGGCCGCCGTAGATATAGACCTGCTTGTACACGTTCGAACCGTAGCGGCTGTATTCCTTGGCGGTCTTGTTGGCCGCGGCCTCCATGCAGGTCAGGATCTGGCCGGCCAACTTGCCGCCGCCGATGGCATCGAAGGCGATCGTGGCCCCGGTTTCCACCAGGGCGTTGGTGAGGTCGTCCATGAAGCTGTCGGCGGTGGAATCGACGACATATTTGGCGCCGATCTTGTGCAGAATATCGGCCTGCTCCTTGCTGCGCACGATGTTGACGAGGCCGATGCCGTCCTTGATGCAGACCTTGTTGAGCATCTGGCCGAGGTTCGATGCGGCTGCCGTATGCACCAGCGCCTTGTGATTTTCGCGCCGCATGGTCTCGGTCATGCCGAGCGCTGTCAGCGGATTGACGAACCAGGACGCGCCGTCGGCAGCCGTGGTGCCGGCGGGCAGCTCCATCACGTCCCTCACCTTCATGGTGCGGTACTGCGCGTACATCGCGCCGCCGATCATCGAGACCGTCTTGCCCATCAGCGCCTTGGCGGCATCCGACGATCCGGTTCGGATCACGGTGCCGGCGCCCTCATTGCCGACCGGAAGCGATTGATCGAGCCGCGCCCCCATCACCCGCATCACGGCTTCCGGCATCTTCGCCGTCACGACAGGCTGCTCCTTGGTGCCCGACACCTTGGCGGTCGACATGTCGGCGGGGCCGATCAGGAGAAACAGGTCGGACGGATTGATCGGCGTGGCTTCGACGCGGACCACGACTTCATCCTCGGCCGGGTCTGGAGTCGGGACGCTGGCCAGCGATACCTCGAGTTCGCCGCTCTTCTTAACAAGCGAACGCAGTTGCAGCCCGGTCTTGCCGTCACTCATACTTATTTCCTCCCTGCCGGCGGTTCAGCAACCTGTGCCGATCCGCGCTTTGTGTCAGCGATATGGTCGCGGTCGGCGGTGATGTCCACCGGTATCAGCAATTTCAGTCAAATTGCGCGGCGAAGCAGGCCCGAACCTGGGTCGGCCGGCGCGTTGCACTCCGGCAACAGTTCCCGGAAACCGTCCTGTCCCCGCCGTTATCGCCCTTGCGCCTCCACATTGTAAGCCGAAACATTGGCGGCGTCGCGTGCTTGGCTCTGCAGTCTCTCTCCTGAAAAGTCTTTGGAGTGAGAAGCCTTGGAGGCTGGGATGATGAACCCGCGTCGGTTTGTAATCGAAATGTGGCCAACGCTCGTTTTCACGAGCGGACTTGTAGTATGGTTTGCTGTCGTCGGTTTGACCGGCAACCAGAACGTCAGCGCGGCGCGTGTCGTGGACCGCCTCGCACCATCTCTTGCCGCCAACGCCGCCTTGGTGGCCACGCCGCGGGCAAACGCGATGGGCAATCCGGCCGTCACGGCCGCCAATCCGATCAGCAATGCTGACGTGGCCAAGGCCGCCGAACTTTTGGCGGAGGTTGCGATCGACACCGCAGTTGCCCCGGACAAGCAGCAAACAATCGTCGTGGCCGCGCTGACCGATCCGGCGGAAGTGCTACCGCCGGCAATCCCAACCGTCCAGGGGCCAACCGCAAGCTCGGCCAACCCGGAGGTGGCTGTCGCCACCACAGCCGCCCCGGACAAGCAGCAAACAATCGTCGTAGCCGCGTTGACCGATCCAGCGCAAATTCTGCCGCCGGAAATCCCGACCGTCCAGGCGCCAACCGCAAGCTCGGCCAACCCGGAGGCGGCTGTCGCCGCCACAGCCGCCCCGGACAAGCAGCAAGCCATCGTCGTGGCCGCTCTGACCGATCCGGCAGAAATTCTGCCGCCGGAAATCCCGACCGTCCAGGCGCCAATCGCAAGCACGGCCGCGGCCGCAACGACGTCAGGCCGCGTCGAGCTTGTCGGCGAGTGCCTGGTGGCAGAGGCCTGCATCGACCAATTTCTGTGGGCGCTTTACCAGCGGACGCCCAAGGAGGACACCACCAAGGAGCGTGAGCTCAGGAAAGTGACGGTCAAGAGGAAGGGCAAACTGGTGACGGTCACCAGAAGCTTTACCAAGCTCGTCGACAACGACTTCACTTGGAAGGATCCCAAAGCGGCGGAACGAGTCGGCATGTCGATGATGGACTACGTGATCGGCGGCATGGATCGCAGCTTCAAGATAAAGCTGTTTCATACGCTTTACGCCGCCGAGGCCGCCGGGCTGCAGCCGGGCATCACCAGCGCCTTCCGCGACGACTACCGCCAATCGATCGCAAGCGGCCTGAAGGCGGCGGCCAACCGGTCGTTTCACGGCGGCAGTCTCCGCGGCGGCTATGGCCGCGGGCTTGCCGCCGATATCGTGAGCGTCAACGGCGCCAATCGCGCGCAGCGATGGGCTTCGACCGAAGCGCTCTGGAAATGGGTCGATGCGAACGGAAAACAGTTCGGGATCGGCCGGCCGTATCTCGCCTTCGATCCACCGCATGTTGGCCCGATCGACGGCCCGGAATACGCCTCCCGCCGCGGCGGGACGAAGTCGGCCAGCGCCGAGGTGAAGAAGCGCCAGAAACAGGCCGCGCAGGCCAAACCCGGCGCGGCAAAGCCGCAGGCTGGGGCAAAGCCGCAGCTTGCCGCGAGAAAGCCGGCCAGCAAACCCGCCGGCCGGCTTGCAGCAGCGCGCTAGTCTTACACCAGCGCCTTCAGCGCCGCCCGCCCCGCATATTTCGCCTGTGCGCCGAGCTGCTGTTCGATGCGCAGCAATTGATTGTACTTGGCGGTGCGGTCGGAGCGCGCCAGGGATCCGGTTTTGATCTGGCCGCAATTGGTGGCGACCGCGAGATCGGCGATAGTGGAATCCTCGGTCTCGCCGGAACGGTGCGACATGACCGAGGTGTAGCCGTATTTATGAGCCAGTTCGACGGCGGACAGCGTTTCGGTCAGCGTGCCGATCTGGTTGACCTTGATCAGGATCGAATTGGCGCGGCCGTTCTTGATGCCGTCGGCGAGCCTTGTGACGTTGGTGACGAACAGATCGTCGCCGACCAGCTGGCACTTCTTGCCGACGAGGTCGGTCAATTCCTTCCAGCCGTCCATGTCGTCTTCCGACATGCCGTCCTCGATCGTGACGATCGGGTAGCGCGCGACGAGATCGGCGAGATATTTCGCCTGTTCGGAGCGCGAACGGGTCTTGTTCTCGCCGCCATAAACGTAATTGCCGTCCTTGAAGAACTCGGTCGCGGCGCAATCGAGGCCGAGCATGACGTCGCTGCCCGCGCTGTAGCCGGCCTTGCCGATCGCGCTGACGACGAATTCGAGCGCGGCATCCGCCGACGGCAGGTTCGGCGCGAAACCACCCTCGTCGCCGACATTGGTGTTGTGACCGGCCTTCTTCAGTTCGCCCTTCAGCGTGTGGAAGATTTCAGCGCCGCAGCGCAGCGCCTCGGCGAAGGTCGCCGCTCCCACCGGCAGGATCATGAATTCCTGGAAGTCGATCGGGTTGTCGGCGTGCACGCCGCCATTGATGATGTTCATCATCGGCACCGGCAAGGTGCGCGCCGAGGTGCCGCCGACATAGCGATAGAGCGGCATGTCGAAGGATTCCGCGGCCGCCTTGGCGCAGGCCAGCGAAACGCCGAGGATGGCGTTGGCCCCTAGCCGGCTCTTGTTGGGCGTGCCGTCGAGATCGATCATGATCTGGTCGATCTGGACCTGTTCCTCGACCGGACGGTCGGCCAGCGCCTCGAAGATTTCGCCGTTGATGGCCTCGACCGCCTTCTGCACGCCCTTGCCGAGATAGCGCTTCTTGTCGCCGTCCCGCAGTTCCACCGCCTCATGGGCGCCGGTGGAGGCGCCCGAGGGCACCGCGGCGCGGCCGATCGAGCCGTCTTCCAGCACCACATCGACTTCAACGGTGGGATTGCCACGGCTATCGAGGATTTCGCGGCCGATGATGTCGATGATGGCGGTCATGTCTTGTACTTTCCTGGATGGTTCCGGGGCTGGATTTGGGCGCGTCTTACACGGCGCGCAAGCAAATGTGAACGCTTAGTCGCTCGGCTTCGCCTGACGGGGCAATGTGGTAAGACTATGCTGATCCAGGGTTGATCTTCGCGTCCAAACCTTCTCGTTCAAGAACCGGGGTAACGCAATGAATCGCCGCCAGTTTCTCAGGACTACCGCTGCCGGAATTTTAGCCACGCCGGCGCTTGCGCGCTTTGCGGATGCCCAGGAGAGCCCGTTCCGGGTCAAATATTATCCGGTCGCCGCAGGCATGGGCTCGCGCGACGTCACGCCGGCGCCCGATGGCACGATGTGGTTCTGCGGTCAGCGCAACGGCACGCTGGGGCGGCTCGATCCGCGCGACGGGTCATACAAGCTGGTCGACCTCGGCAAGGGCGCCGCTCCCCATGGCGTCATCATCGGCCCCGATGGCGCGCCCTGGGTCACCGAAGGTGGGCAGAACGCGATCGCCCGCGTCGACCCTAGCGATCACAAGGTGGCGCTGTTTCGCCTGCCCGAGAACGAAGCCTATGCCAACCTCAACACCGCCGTGTTCGACAAAAACGGCATCTACTGGTTCACCGGCCAGTCCGGCATCTATGGCCGGCTCGACCCGAAATCGGGCGACATGACGGTGTTCAAGTCGCCGCGCGGCCGCGGCACCTACGGCATGACCATCACGCCGAAGGGTGACATCTGGTACGCCTCGCTCGCCGGCAATCACATCGCGAAGATCGATCCCGCAACCGGCAATGCCACCGTCGTGGACCCGCCGACGCCCAACCAGGGCGCGCGCCGGGTGTGGTCGGATTCCAGGGGCCGGATCTGGGTCAGCGAATGGAACAGCGGCAACGTGTCGATGCACGATCCTTCTGATGGCTCCTGGAAGGCCTGGAAGCTGCCCGGCGACAATCCCCGCACTTATGCGGTCTATGTCGACGACAAGGACAAGGTCTGGCTTACCGACTTCGGCGCCAACGCGATCGTGCGCTTCGATCCCGTGACCGAGAAATTCAATGCGTTCCCGAGCGACAAGGCCGGCGCGAATGTGCGGCAGCTCGACGGCAAGCCTGGCGAGACCTGGGGCGGCGAGTCCGGCACCAACCGCCTGGTCGTGATCCAGACGGTCGCGCCTGCGTGAAATGGTTCGCGTCCCTGTTGCTGCTGCCGATGCTGGCTGCTGCCCCCGCCTCGGCGGACGAAAACGGCGCGCGGCTGTTCGCGCCATGCCGGGCCTGCCACAGCCTTGATCCCGTCGAGCGCGGCCTGCCCGGCCCCAATCTTGCCGGCGTGGCCGAACGCGTGGTCGCCGGCGATCCGGCGTTCGACTACTCGCCGGTGCTGCGCAAGGCGCGCGATGATGGTTTGCGCTGGGATATGCCGCGTCTGGAAAGCTTCCTTGCCGATCCCGCCGAGATGTTTCCGGGGCTGTGGATGTCGATGCGCGGGATCGAGGATGCCGCCGAGCGCAAGGCGCTGGTGCGCTTTCTCTCGG
The DNA here is from genome assembly GCF_018131065.1 of Bradyrhizobium sp. AUGA SZCCT0431. Classification (NCBI taxonomy): domain Bacteria; kingdom Pseudomonadati; phylum Pseudomonadota; class Alphaproteobacteria; order Hyphomicrobiales; family Nitrobacteraceae; genus Bradyrhizobium; species Bradyrhizobium sp. AUGA SZCCT0431. The sequence continues at coordinate 21,468 of NZ_JAFCLR010000060.1, forward strand.
ATCCCGCCTCGCGCTGACGGTTGACGGCCAAGCCTGATGCGTCCATGTCAGCGGTCGCAACAGGACGATCAATATGGCCAAAAAATCATTGCAGCTCGGCCGCGCCGTGGAATGGCCCGACAGCCCGGAAAAAGCGACGCTGGACCGCGTGCCCAATCCGCAAAAGGACACCAATTATCTGGTGCGGTTCACGGCGCCCGAATTCACCTCGCTCTGCCCGGTCACCGGACAGCCGGATTTCGCCCATCTGATGATCGATTACGTGCCGGGCCAGTGGCTCTTGGAATCCAAATCGCTAAAACTCTATGTCGCGAGCTTTCGCAATCACGGCGCATTCCATGAGGATTGCACGGTTTCGATCGGCAAGCGGATCGCCACCGAGATCAAGCCGAAATGGTTGCGCATCGGCGGCTACTGGTATCCGCGCGGCGGCATCCCGATCGACGTGTTCTGGCAGATCGGCAAGCTGCCCAAGGGCGTATGGGTGCCCGACCAGGGCGTCGCGCCCTATCGCGGCCGGGGTTGAACCGAACGGCCGGTCATCCCGACAACCGCCCATGCAAAAGCCACTCGCCGCCCTCATCCGACTTGCCGCCGCTTCGTGCGTCTTCGGGACGCTTGCAAGCGCCAACGCCGCGCCTGCCTCACCGGAGGACCGCTACATCGCAGCCCGCGACGCCGCGATCGCGAAAATCACGAAAATGTACGCGGACAAGAAGGACGACGAGGCCTTCAAGCTGACGGAATCGCTGCGCGCTGATCTCTTGGCGAAGCTCACGCCGATCATCGCCGAATCCGCTCGCAAGGGTTTTGGACCGGCCAGGCTCAATCTCGATGCCTTGTCCAAGGGCGACATGGGCTTTGGCCTGCTCGATGGCGTACGCTTCGACTCCGAATTGGGCGATAATGGCGAGAAGGCCGGTCAGAATGGCCGCGACGGCAAATATGTCGAGCCGAAATCCCATATCATCGTGACGACGCAGTCGATGTTCGAGCGCTGGCTGCGCGCGCACAAGGACTGGTGGGGCAACAAACTCAAGAACGTGCCGCAACAGATCGGCGCCGCGCTCAAGGACGAAAGCTTCTACACCCAGGCGATCTCGACGGATGCGGCGGTCGTGAACTTCAACGAATTGCCGATCGCCAAACCCGCCTCCGCCACGTCAGCCTTTGCGATGCTGGGCGGGCGAACCCAGGACGCCGTCCCCGAGGCCGCAGACGAAGTGTTCGTTTCGGCGCTGGCCAACGGCAAGGTCTACATCGCCTATGGGTCGATCAAGCCCAAGGTGGAGGTCTCGGCCTGCGTTGCGATCAAGGCGGATTACGACAAGAAGGCCGACAAGGCTGCTGACGATCTGCAGTCCAAGCGGATCGACAGAAAGGCCTACGACAAGCTCGGCGATCTCAGGCAAAAGGGCGAAGACGCCTACAAGAAATGCTTTACCGAGCGCGCGCCGCAGCAGCCGTCATTTGCCGAGGCGACCAGGCAGGCGCAGGCCTTGCTGGCGGCGGCGATGGGAAACTAGCGCGAGGCGTCACAGCCAGGGCGTGAACCAATTGATCCCGAGCCGTCGCACGTGCACTCCAGCATGCATTGCGCACTCAAGTCAGACGGCAAGCCATGCACCTCGTGCAACAAGAGACGTTGCCTCGACACCTATCTCACTCACATCCAGATGATGTAGCCTGCCCGCAGGAGGCGCCGCGCATGACGCTGGCGCTGTTGAGGAAACGACATCATGAAATATTTATTCCGCGCTCTTGCAGCGTTCGCTGTTCTTTTGACCTGCGCAGGCGGCGCCGGGGCACAAGGCTGGCCGAACCGGTCGATCCGCATGGTCGTTCCCTACACGCCGGGCGGCTACACCGATCTGATGGCCCGTCTCGTCGGGCAAAAACTCTCCGAGGCGCTCGGCCAGCCCATCGTCTTCGAGAACAAGCCAGGCGCCAACGCCATCATCGGCACCGACGTCGTCGCCAAGGCCGCGCCCGACGGCTACACGTTCGGCACCGTGATCGCGGCGCATGCGGCCAACGCCACGCTCAATCCAAAGCTGCCCTACGACACGCTGAAGGATTTCAGCTACGTCTCGCTGATGAGCGTCGCGCCGCTGATCATGATCGCGCACCCTTCCGTGCCGGCGAACAATTTGAAGGAGCTGATCGCGCTCGCGAAGGCCAAGCCGGGCGAACTCAATTTTGCGTCGAGCGGCATCGGCGCTGCGGCACATCTCACCATGGAGATGTTCATGAGCCGCACCGGCATCAAAATGCAGCACATTCCCTACAAAGGCACGGCCGGCGCACTGCAGGATACCGTCGGCGGGCAGATCAACGTGATGTTCGACATCGTCGGTCCGCTGATGCCGCAGGTGCGCTCCGGGAACGCCAAGGCGATCGTCGTTACCGCAAAAGAGCGCATTCCGGCGGCGCCCGACGTGCCGACGATGGCGGAACAGGGCGTGCCGGATTTCGTGTCCGGCACCTGGGCCGGAATCATCGCACCGGCGGGCACGCCAAAGGAGATCGTCGACCGCGTCTCCGCCGAGGCCAGGAAGGCGCTCGCCGATCCCGCATTGCAGGCAAAACTGGTCGAACAGGGCATCGTCCCGATGGGCAGCAGCCCGGAGGAATTCCGTGGCTTCGTCACTGAAGAGATCGCGCGCTGGCGCAAGGTGATCACCGACGCGGGAATCAAGATGGAGTGAGGTTCCATTCCTCCGCATCAGGTAGGGGTCGGCGGCCAAGCCGACAGCTTAGTAAGCGCTGAGCAGATCGACCTTGGCGTTGGCGAGGATCAGACGCCGCGCCAGCAGCGCGGACAGATTGCGCATGATCTTGATTGCGATTTGCGGATGGAGTTGGCGATAGTCGGCAAAACTGTCGAGCGGCAACTCGAGGCAACTCACCGGCGTGTCGGCCCAGACGTCGGCGCTGCGCCTGTTCTCGATGATCGCCATCTCGCCGAACTCCATGCCGGGTCCGAGTGACGCCAGCCGCACGCCACTTGGCAGCTTCACGCTCACCATCCCGCTCTGCAGGAAGAACAGCGAGTTGGCGGGCTCGCCGACGCTGATAATGCGCTGACCGGCTTCATAGCGTCGTGTGGTTGACAATTCCGCCAACGCGGTGATTTCATCGGCGGCAAGGTCCGCCAGCAGCGCCTGCTCGCCGAGATGGATGGTCTCTTTCTGCGTCGTGAATCCGCCGTAGCGGTAGATGATCTGATCCTCGGCCCATTCGATCGCATCATCGAGCAGCGCGAAGCGCCGCAGCCGCTGCGGCTCCGCGGCCCGTGCGCAAACCGTCGACCACACCGCCGACGTCGCCTCCAGACCCGTCACGATCACGGTGACGCCGGCATTGCCGAGGATGGTGAGGTTCTCGCCCAGCAATTGCGCTCCCGCCGCGGTCAGGTCGGGCACGCGGCGAAAATCGAGGATCAACAGCGGCGCGTTCGGCGGCTCGCGGGAGAGCCGCCGGGTCACATAGTCGATCGCCGCGAAGTTCAAGGCACCAACCAACTCGATTACGCGGATGTCGCTGTGGCGCTCGTCGAGAATCTGCTGCTCGTGGGGTTGGCGGCTGCGGCGCGACGAAATGCCGTAAATATCGTAGTCGGCAATGATGCAGGTGCGGACGTCGGCGCTGCGGTTGAGCATGTGCAGGTCGAAGCGCGACGACAGCGCCTCGCAGACTTTGAGCCCGCGCACGCTGTTGCCGTGGCTGTCGAGGCACGGTGAGAACGTGCCGAGCCCGATCTGCGACGGAAGTGCTGCAACGATGCCGCCGCCGACGCCGCTCTTGGCAGGAATCCCGACGCGATAGATCCATTCGCCGGCGTAGTCATACATGCCGGAGCTCGTCATGACAGACAACGTGCGGGCGACGATGTTCGGCGTGATGACCTGAACGCCGGTCACGGGATTGACGCCGCGATTGGCGAGCGTCCCAGCCATCACGGCGAGATCGCGCGCGGTGACCAGGATGGCGCATTGCCGAAAGTAAGTATCCAGCACCGCGTCGACGTCGTCCTGCAGCACCAGATAATTGCGCAGCAGCCAGGCGATCGCACGGTTGCGGTTGCCGGTCAAAGCCTCCGAGGCATGAACGGCATCGTCGACGCCGAGTTCGCGTCCGGCAAACAGACTGAGTTTTTCGCGGATGCATTCGAACGCCGAGGCGCCCCCGGCTTGATGGATCAGTCCGGAGCAGGCGATCGCGCCGGCATTGACCATCGGATTGAACGGACGGTTGTCGTTGGTCAGCCTGATCGAATTGAACGCCTCGCCGCTGGGCTCAACGCCGATCGCAGCCGACACGCGTTCCTCTCCGACAAGATCGAGCGCGAGCGCAAACACGAAGGCCTTGGAGACTGACTGGATGGTGAAAGGCACGGCGCTGTCGCCGACCTCGTAGACATGACCATCGATGGTGACAAGGGCTACGCCGAAATGCGTCGGGTTGGCGCGTTTCAACTCGGGAATGTAATCGGCAACCGTGCCGGAATCATCCGATTTGAATTCCTCGTGACAGCTGGTCAAAAAGCGCTGTAGCGGAGGCTGGGTGGCGTATCCGGTATTTCTGGCCGCAACATTGGCCAGGATCGAGTGAGAAACTTGAACGTCCACGATGTCACCTTAAATACCGGAAATTCAAGCAATCCTTGTGCCATTGCAGCTATTTGCTTGGGCATTCGTGCCTGCCGGCATGCATCAGGCGTGCGTCATCCTGACGCGAGGCGACCATTTCCTGCTAGTTCGCAGTCGAACGACGCCATTAGCCCGGCCGCGCGTCCGCCGGCCGGGTCTGCTTCAGCAGCCGCGCGCAGACAATTCCGAGCGCGACCATGATGGCCGCGGCCGTGAGCAAGGTCGGGACCTTGCCGGCGTGCTGGATACCGAAGCCGTAGGCGATGGGGCCGAGCGTCTGGCCCATGAAAAAGAAGAACGAGTGCAGCGACAGCGCGGTCGCGCGCGCTTCGACCGACAGCTCGCTGGCAAATACCTGCAGGCAGCCGTGGATCATGTAGAAGCCCCAGCCCATGAACAGCAAGCTCAAGGCCTGGAGCTTCCATTGCGGTCCCATCGCGACCGCAACGAGTTGCACCGCGACCAGCGTCGCACCGGCAAGCATCATGCCCTTGACGCCGATCCGGGGCAGGAAGCGCGAAATCGTCATGGTGTAGAACAGGCCACCGACCGCAAAGCCGGCGATCACGATGCCGGCGATCGAGAGCGAGGTCTCGCCGAGTTCGAACAGGAAAGCGGCGATGAAGGGGAACAGGCCGAGCACGCAGCAGCCTTCGATGAACACCGCCGAATAGCAGATCCGCGCGTTCGGGTTGGTGAAGATGGTGCGGTAGCCATGTGCGAGTGCCGAGAGGCTGGTCCGCGGCGGATGCTTCAGATCGGCGCCGCGAAATCCGGCGGCCACCGCAATCGCGGCCAGCACGACCAGCGCGCCGAGGATCGCCAGCACGCCGCGCCAGCCCATGAAATCGCCGATCAATCCGGAGAACGAGGCGCCGAGCAGGTTGCCGGACATCGAGCCCATCAGCGTGCGCCCGATCGCGAGCTGGCGCTTCTCGGGCCCGACGAGATCGCTGGTCAGGCCGAGCGCAATCGGAAACACGCCGCCGGAGCCGATACCGGCGAGAATGCGCGTTGCAAACAATTCCGGAAACGACGTCGCCATCGCGCCCAGGATGTTGGCAACGCCGAGCAGCACTAGGCAGACGATCATCAGTCGCGCCTTGCCGAACATGTCGGCGGTGGCGCCGAGCACGGGCTGGATGATTGCGAAGGTAAACGCGAACACGGCGGCAAAGCCGGCGGCGGCCGCGATGCTGACGCCGAAATCCTCGGCGACGTGCGGCAGGACCGGATCGAGCGCGCGGGCCGACAGGCTGGCCGCAAAGGTCGCGAGTGCGATGATGTTGAGGGCCGGCGGCAGGCGGTTGGTTGCTGCGGTCACGGCATGGCCCGCGCCATCAGCGCGCCGTGCTGTTGGCAGTTAGGTTTTTGGCGAGCGCGTCGAACCCCATCAGGGTCTTCACCAGCGCTTCGAATTCGCGCAGCGGCACCATGTTGGGTCCGTCGCACGGTGCGTTGTCAGGATCGGGGTGGGTTTCGATAAATACGCCGGCAACGCCGGCCGCGACCGCCGCCCGCGCCAGCACTGGCACGAATTCGCGCTCGCCGCCGGATGAGGCGCCCTGCCCGCCCGGCTGCTGCACCGAATGGGTGGCATCGAAAATCACAGGCGCACCTGTGGTGCGCGCCATGATCGGCAGCGCGCGCATGTCAGACACCAGCGTGTTGTAGCCAAAGGACGCGCCGCGCTCGGTGACCAGCACATTAGGATTGCCACCGGCGGTGATCTTGCTGACGACGTTGGCCATGTCCCACGGCGCCAGGAATTGTCCCTTCTTGACGTTGACGACCTTGCCGGTCGCAGCCGCCGCCAGCAGCAGATCGGTCTGCCTGCACAAATATGCCGGGATCTGCAGCACGTCCACCGCCTGCGCCACCTCGGCGCATTGGCCGGACTCGTGGACATCGGTGAGCACGGGCAGTCCAATCGAAGCGCGTATCTCGGCGAAGATCGGCAAAGCTTGCGCAAGGCCAATGCCTCTCGCAGCGGAGACGCTGGTGCGGTTGGCCTTGTCGAACGAGGTCTTGTAGACGAGCCCGACGCCGAGACGGCCCGCGATTTCCTTCAGCGCGCCCGCCACTTCCAGCGCGTGGCTGCGGCTTTCGAGCTGGCACGGGCCGGCGATGATCGAAATCGGCAAAGCATTGCCGAATTTGACCGGGCCTACCGTCACAATGGGCGCAGCAGAAATGTTCGCGTTCAAGGGCATTTCCTTCTTGCCTGACGCGGACCATGCCGGTCCGCGCCATCAGGATCAACCCTGTTTAACCCCGGAATATCAGGGTTGCACGCCCGGTTACTTTACCGACGAGAACGCCGTCGGCACCAGCAACTGACTGACGATGTTGTCGATGATCTGGCCGTCCTCTTCGCTCTTGGCGCGGCCGGCGATCCAATCGGGATCGGACTGAAATGCCGTCCATTTCTTTTCGCGGTCGGCGAGCGAGTCCCACGCGACGAAATAGGTCAGTTCCTGGTTGGAGGTCCCGATCAGCGTGGTGAAGAAACCGGCCTGCTTGATGCCGTGCTTTTCCCACAGTTTCAGCGTCAGCGTATCGAAGCGCTTCATCAGCGCCGGCAGGCGGCCCGGCAGACAGCGATAGACACGCATTTCCATGATCATTGGTGGCACTCCCCTGATTGTTGTTCTTGCACGTAACGGAAGCGGTTTGTCGCAACAATTGGCGCGTTCGTCAAAGGCCGCCCGCCACTACACCAGCCGCGACTGCACCACCGCCGCCTGAATGAACGATGCGAACAAGGGATGCGGCTCGAACGGGCGCGATTTCAGTTCGGGGTGGAATTGCACGCCGATGAACCAGGGATGGTCCTCATATTCGACGATCTCCGGCAGCACGCCGTCGGGCGACAGGCCCGAGAAGCGCAGGCCGTGCTGTTCGAGGCGGTCCTTGTAGGCGGTGTTGACCTCGTAGCGATGACGGTGGCGTTCCGAAATCTCGGTGGCGCCGCCATAGACTGCCGACACCCGGCTGCCGCGATTGAGCGCCGCCGGATAGGCGCCCAGCCGCATGGTGCCGCCGAGATCTCCGGACTTCGTGCGCTTCTCGAGTTCGTTGCCGCGCAGCCATTCCGTCATCAGGCCGACCAGCGGCTCGCTGGTCGGACCGAACTCGGTGGAATTGGCGTTCTCGATGCCGACGAGATTGCGCGCGGCTTCGATCACAGCCATCTGCATGCCGAAGCAAATGCCGAAATACGGCACGTGGCGGACGCGCGCGAACTGCGCCGCGCGGATCTTGCCTTCGGCGCCGCGCTGGCCGAAGCCGCCGGGCACCAGGATGCCGTTGACGTGTTCGAGGAACGGCGCCGGATCCTCGTGCTCGAACACTTCGCTCTCGATCCAGTCGAGATTGACCTTCACCTTGTTGGCGATGCCGCCATGCGACAGCGCCTCGATCAGCGATTTATACGCATCCTTCATGCCGGTGTATTTGCCGACGATGGCGATGGTGACCGCGCCTTCGGGGTTGCGCACCCGCTCGTTGATGTCGTTCCAGCTTTGCAGCGCGGGCGGAATCTTCGGCGCGATGCCGAACGCGGCCAGCACTTCGTCGTCGAGACCGGCCTCGTGGTAGGCTTGCGGCACCGCGTAGATGTTGTCGACGTCCCTCGCCTCGATCACTGCGCTTTCGCGCACGTTACAGAACAGGCCAAGCTTGCGCCGCTCTTCCTTCGGAATCTCGCGGTCGGTGCGGCACAGCAGGATGTCCGGCTGGATGCCGATCGAACGCAGCTCCTTGACCGAATGCTGGGTCGGCTTGGTCTTCAACTCGCCGGCGCTCGGGATGAACGGCAGCAGCGTCAGATGAATGTAAACCGCGTGCTCCCGCGGCAATTCGTTCTTGAGCTGACGAATGGCTTCAAAGAACGGCAGCCCCTCGATATCGCCGACGGTGCCGCCGATCTCGACCAGCACGAAATCATATTCGTCGTTGCCCGAGAGGACGAATTCCTTGATCGCGTTGGTGACGTGCGGCACCACCTGGATCGTCGCCCCCAGATAATCGCCGCGGCGTTCCTTGGTGATGATGTCCTGATAGATGCGCCCGGTGGTGATGTTGTCGGCCTTGGTGGCCGGACGCCCCGTGAAGCGCTCGTAATGGCCGAGATCGAGATCGGTCTCGGCGCCGTCGTCGGTCACGAACACTTCGCCGTGCTGATACGGCGACATCGTTCCGGGATCGAGGTTGAGATAGGGGTCGAGTTTGCGGAGACGGACCTTGTACCCGCGGGCCTGCAACAGCGCACCGAGTGCCGCTGATGCCAGACCTTTGCCGAGCGAAGAAACCACGCCGCCGGTGATGAATATGTACCGCGCCATGGGACTCAACCTTTAAGGCCACTGCTCCGATTCGCCAAAACCAATCGCTCGCCAGAGCGAACATTTTGCCGGGCTGTGGGTGACGTGAAATCTAAAGCGAAATCAGAGCATTGATGGGAAATTCTGATGCAGGACGGTAGTCGCCGTCCTGCATAGCCACCCTGCTTTATTGCGAACGCGGTGCTTGCGGGCCCGATGGCGCCGGCGGGCTCTGCTGTTCATCGACCTTCTTCAGCGTATCCAGGACGCCGCCGCTGGTCGGCGGCGCGATCGGCGCCCCTCCGGGCTGGGACGGCGTCGCCGGGCCCGTGAGAATCGAGCTTGGCTTGCGATCGAGGCCCGCGGACCAGGCCAAATACAGGCTGGTGACAAAGAAGCCTGCGGCCAGAATCGCGGTCATCCGCGTCAACAGATTGGAGGTTCCGCGGCTCGACATGAAGCCGGCGCCGCCGCCCATGCCAAGGCCGCCGCCTTCGGATTTCTGCAGCAATACCGCGCCGATCAGCACGGCGACGATCATGAGGTGAACGACAATAACGACGGCCTGCATTTCTAACCTTCCGTCACAAGCGACGAGCGCCGGGCTTCGGCTGCACTATTGAGCTTGCGGGTTTTCCTGAAGTTGCGCGGTGTTACACGATCGGACGGGGCATTGTCACCCCCAACAGCTGCTCCGGAGATAATTGCCGCAGCCTTTCCAACAAGCTGCGAAGCAGCACGAAGTCGCGACATTTCCAGCTTGCGAACGGCGGCTGAGTTCTCTTATAGTAGACATATGGCCACTATTGTAGACGATCTAAGTAACCGTCTGGCGCAGCGCCTGCGTCTCGAGCGCGACAGTCGCGGCTGGTCGCTGGCCGATCTCGCCGAACGATCGGGGGTCTCAAAGGCCACCATCAGCAAGATCGAGCGCGCCGAAGTCAGCCCGACCGCGGTGGTGCTGGTCCGGTTGGCAAGCGCCTTCGACCTCACGCTTGCCGGCCTGATGCTGCGCGCCGAAGGCCAGGGTGAGCGCCTTTCGCGTGCCAGCGAACAGCCGGTCTGGCGCGATCCCGAGACCGGCTACCTGCGCACACAGGTATTCAATCGCCCCGATCATCCGCTCGAAGTCATCAGGGTCGAATTGCCGGCACGGCAGCGCGTGACGCTGCCGGCCTCATCCTACGCCCATATCCGACAAGTGGTCTGGGTACAGGCCGGCGCACTCGTGATCATCGAGGCCGGTGAACGGCATTTGCTCAGCACCGGCGATTGCCTCGGATTCGGTCCACCCGCGGAGACGACCTTCGCCAACGAGGGCGCCGCACCCTGTACCTACATCGTGGCGTTGGCCCGGAGCTAGCGACGATGCCGGAGGCTGCCCTCAAGAGCTCCGCGATCGAACAAGCGTCCCCCGACAACACTATTGCGGCCGGCCACAATGGCGGCCCACCACTCGACGATACACACCGGCCGGAATGGGGTGATGGAGGAATCGGAAATTACTTCTACTGGAAGGCCGCGCACCACAGGGCGTGGCACAACCCCTCACCCGGCATCGTCGCCTTTCGCATTCAAAAGGCCGAACGGCTCGGGCTCACTTATGAAGAGTACACGTTGGAAGTTCTCGAACGCGGCCGACATCTCCAGATCGAGGATGTCGAGCGGATTGCAGAGATCAAGCAGGCCCGTGCGGCCAGGAAACGAGGCTGAACGACATGCCTGATATCGAAATCAAACCCTTGAGCCCTTCGCCCGATATCCGCGTAAAGCTCAGCGAGATACTGATTGAAGCGGTGGCCCATGGCGGCTCGGTCAGCTTCATGCATCCGCTGCATCAGGAGGTCGCAAATGCCTTCTGGGAGAAGTCGCTGGCTGCGGCGGCGCGCGGAGAACGGATCATTCTCGGCGCCTTCGACGGCGATCAGCTGGTCGGAACGGTAACGCTGGTGCTGGACCTTGCGCTCAACCAGCCGCACCGGGCGGAAATCGTGAAGATGTTAACGCGGGTCAGCCATAGGGGCCGCGGCGTGGCGAAGGCGCTGCTATACGCGGCCGAGCGCGCTGCCGTCGAGCGCGGGCGCTGGCTTCTGGTGCTCGACACCGCCGACGACGAAGGCGCGTCCGGATTATACGAGCGTGTCGGCTTCAAGTTGGCCGGGATCATTCCGGACTACGCGTACAAGCCCCTCGGCGGCATGACGGGCACGATGTTCTACTGGAAGCGCCTAAAGGACGCCGCGCCCACCTAAGCTCAACACCCCGCCGCGATCGCCAAAAAGTCCGCCGCCTTCAGGCTGGCGCCGCCGACCAGCGCACCGTTGACGTTGGCGACCGCCATCAGCTCGGCCGCATTGGAAGGCTTGACCGAACCGCCATAGAGAATCCGGATCTTGCCGCCCTCGGCCTTAAATCGGTCGGTGAGAACACCTCGGATAAACGCATGAACTTGCTCGACATCTTTTGCCGTCGGGGTCAGCCCGGTGCCGATCGCCCAGACCGGCTCATAGGCCACCACCAGATTGGCTGACGTCGATCCGTCCGCCAACGAGCCTTTGAGCTGGCCACCGCAGACGTCCAGCGTCTGCCCGGCGTCGCGCTGGGCCTGGGTTTCGCCTATGCAGACGATCGCGGTAAGCCCCGCCCGCCAGGCGGCTTCCGCCTTCTGCCGGACCAGAGCGTCAGTCTCGCCATGGTCGGCACGCCGCTCGGAATGGCCGACAATGATGGCGCTGGCGCCGGCATCGGCCAGCATTTCGGCCGAAAGGTCGCCGGTATGGGCGCCCGAAGCCTTCGGGTGGCAATCCTGGGCGCCCACTGTGAGTTTCGAGCCCTTGGCCTTGTCGGCAAACGCCGCAACCAGGGTCGCCGGCGGGCAGACCAGCAGGTCAGCCTTGGCGGCCACCGCTCCGGCACCTTCGCGCATCGCTTCAAATTCGGCCAGGGAGGACTTGAGGCCGTTCATTTTCCAGTTGCCGGCGATCAGGGGCCGAATGGCGTCAGGCATGTCGATTTTCTCTCGAATATGGGGTCCCCATCCGCTAGCAGAGGCGCGCCGCCAGTTCCAGATACCGCTTCAATTGGCCCGTGCAGCCGAGGTTGCGAGGGGCGACTGCCACTTTATGATGCGATCTCAACTCGGGTAGACGCCCCGTTGCGGTATTCCAATCCAAAACCGCCTTGGCTATGACCCGGTTCCCCTCCTACAAGTCGAAAGTGCGGGAATATAGGGGCTTTGAAGCTCAATCCTTATTTTGAGCGCCTCCCGCACCGTGCGTGAGAGCTAGGCGGCCGCAAGATGAACCCGTGACTTTCAATCATGGAGTCGAGGGTTCGAGTCCCTCCGCTCACCATGAAAATAAGCCCTTTCCGCAATTCAGCCCGACTTGCGATTTTCCTTGGGGTTTCGAAGAACGCGGAGCATTGTTGCCGGTTTTTCCCGATCTTCATCAGGAGAACTACTGACAAGGTCAAAGATTTCCTCGGCAGCGGCATTGCCTTCCGGAAACGGGGCTCGTGTTTCCATGGGGAACATATCAGAGCACTCAGGCGGGAGAGTGGTTAGCTATTCAGTAGGACTTGCAAGAAGGATGGCATCCATCGCAACGGACCATGCAATGGTCTGCTGCTCACACTTCAAGTGCCGCCGGATTGAGCCTCACATCCGCCCCGGTTCCGATTCTTCCCGCCCAGTGTTGCAAAAATATCATAGGTGACGACCACTCCTTTTGGTAGGCTGAGATCAGAATTTAAGCTTTTCGACGTTATTTTAGACGTAAGTTTATTGTTTTGGCTAACGGGGATGGGGCAAATGAAATCCGCATATTTGGCGATCGCGGGCCTCATTTTGGCCGGCTGCCCCTTGGCAGCCGAGCCCTATTCGATAAATGATGCGCTGAAACAAGCCGTCCAAACCAATCCCGGCGTAGGCGAAGCGTCGGCAAACCGGCGCGCAACCGAATCAGAGCTTCGGCAGACCCAAAGCACCCTGCTTCCGCAAGTGCGGATCGAAGCTCGCTACGGCCCAGAGAAATTCGACCAGAGCAATCCGGTTGTGAGTTCAAGCGCATTGCCCGTTCCGATCGCCGGAAATGGAGCATGGCGGAATGGCTCGCAGGAATCAGTGGTCGTCCGGCAAGTTCTTTTCGACGGCTTTGCATCTATCCACGACATCTGGCGCCAATCTGCCCGAGTCAACGCTGCAGCATTTCGCGTACGCGAGCGGACGGAACTGATCGCTCTGGACGCTGCCGAGGCGTATGTCGATGTCGTGCGGTACCTGCGGTTGGTGGGCCTTGGCGAGCAGAACGTTGCCAGCCACGAGAAGATATTCTCGAACGTGAATACGCGCTTCTCGGGCGGGCGGGCCGGCGAAGGCGACCTCGAGCAGGCCCGGGAGCGCGTCGAAAATGCGCGCGCCACTCTCGCCGAGCTTCGCAGGAGTCTGGACGAAGCGCGGGCAAAATACCGCAAGGTTGTTGGGCTTGAGCCGTTCAATTTGAGATTCCCCGGTCCCCTCGCCGGTTTGCCGAGCACCAAGGATGAAGCCTTGGCTGTGACCATACGGTTCAATCCGACCATTCTGGCTGCGCAAGCGGACGTTACCGCCGCAAAGCACGCGTTTCGGGTAACGGATGGCGCATTCGTTCCAAACTTCTCCCTCGAAGGCCGTGCAACTCACAACGACAATACGTATCCCTATTTGGGCGTTACCCACGATAATTATAGCGGCAAAGTAGTGATGTCCTGGGACATCTTCCGAGGCGGCCAGGATGTTTGGCGCCGCTCGGAAATGGCCGAGCGCCACACCGAGACCACGATGCGCCATGCGCGATTACAGCGCGACGCGCTCGAGTCGATCGACAAGGCATGGGCGGCACGGACGATTACTGCAACCAGGGTCGCCGCCCTGGTCCGGCAGCTGCAGGCTGACCGGAAGACGATTGCCGCGTTCGACAAGGAATACGAGCTTGGTCAGCGCTCGCTGATTGATCTTTTGAACGCACAGAACCAGTATTTCAATGCGGCTGTATCGCTCACCTCCTCGCGTGGCGTTATCGTTTTCGCCGACTACCAGCTGCTCGCGGCAATGGGAACACTTCTCGAGTACCTCAAGGCGCCGCCTCCCGTGGATGCCGCGCCGCTCGACATCGGCCCTGGCGGTCTGGTTCCCTACAAATTTCCTACGCTGCGAGTGACGCTGCCGCAGACGGGGTCGGAGCCCCTCCGTGTATCTACGGCACCTGTCGGTGCTCCCGTTGGCGTGACCTCCTACGCAGCGGTCGATCCTCAAGATGGCTTCAAGGATCGCTGGCCCCGTTTGGCGTCTGCAGCAAGAATGATCGGCGCAATGGAATGGTTCGCCGAAAAACGAGGCCACAAGCCGGAGGGGTCGGTTGCTTTCGTGAACCCGAATGGCCCCAACGCCATGGCGTACGCCGGCGCCGAAAAGGGCAAGCCTCATTGGTTGCTGACAGCCTTCGCTCCCGAAAAGTGAGCGTTGCAGACTTGCAAGTGCGGGCCGCAATAACGGCCAATGCATCATAGTTAATGGGGCCCGATTAACTGTTTGTCAGGATATTCGCGCCTCGCGAATGATTCGGTTCGCAGACTGCTGTAATGTGCCAGTCACTGGCCGCGCTCGATATTTCGCTGGTCTGGTTCGTTTTCGATCAGAGGCTTTAGATTTTGTTGTTTCGGACGCCCAAGTCGGCCAAAGGCCGGCCATCCAATGATGAGCCGGAAGCGACGGTTGTTGCTTCGACCAACGCAGACACGCTCCGAAGCGATCCCCTCGCCGCCTCCCTGACCTATCTGGCTGCCCACCATGGTCGCGCAGTAAGCCGTGAGGCGCTGCTCGGAGGGCTTCCAATACTTGATGGCCGACTTTCCGTCGCCTTGTATGACCGGGCAGCCAGGCGTGCCGGCCTGGAAACCGAGGCGGTCAAGCGGGCCATTCTCGACATTCCTGCAATGGTTCTTCCCGCCGTCCTGATCATGAAAGACGGGACTGCGCTGATCCTCCTCGGGATCGATGCGAAAAACCAAAGCGTCAAGGTTCTTGATCCGACGTTGGATCGGAGCAATCCTCGGATTGCGGGCGTTAGTTCGCTGATCGCAAACTACACCGGCTATGCGTTTCTTGTCAGGGCGGCAGCTGAAGCTGACGCACGCGCAGTCGCTGCGGGCGACCTCCCGCGGACCCATTGGTTCTGGTCGGTCGTCAAGCTGTACTGGCGCAGCTACGGCCACATCGCGCTGGCCGCCTTTCTGGTCAACATGCTCGCGCTTGCCACGCCATTGTTCACGATGAGCGTCTACGATCGGGTCATCCCTAACGGCGCGATCCCTTCGCTCATTGCGCTATCGATAGGGCTTGGCCTCGCGATCGTTTTCGACTTTGTACTTCGTGCCGTGCGAAGCCGCATGATCGACGTGACAGGCAAGACCGTAGATGTCGTGCTCGCTGCGAATATTTTTGAACACGTGATGGCCGTCAAGCTGGCACAACGTCCCGGCTCAGTCGGTATCGTTGCCAATCAGCTCCGCGACTTCGACTCAGTGCGCGAGTTCTTCACTTCGGGCAGCGTGGTATCTGTAACCGATTTGATCTTCGCACTCCTCTTTATCGGTGTTCTGTTCATCGTCGCGGGACCGTTAGCCTGGATCCCGCTCATCATGTTACCGATCATGATCGCATTGGGCCTGACGATGCAGCGTCCGCTTGACCGCGCAATGAAACGACTGCAGGCGGAATCCTCTGCGCGCCACGGCGTTCTCGTCGAATCGCTTTCCGGCCTGGAAACGGTCCGCGCGACCGGTGCCGAAGCCCGGATGCAGACGGCCTGGGAGCGGTCGGTCGCCGCCACGGCACGGTCGGGCGAGGATGTTCATTTCTGGGCATCGCTCACCTTAACGAGCGCAAACGCTGCACAGCAGATAACCAGCCTTCTGTTGGTGGTCGTCGGTGTTTTTCTTATCCTCGACGGCAAGCTGACCGTTGGCGCCCTCGTCGCGGCCAATATGCTGGCCGGCCGCGTCCTGTCCCCGATCGCCGGCATTGCCTCGGTAATAACGCGCGGGACCCAAACCTTCGCGGCGCTCAAGGCGATCGACCGCATCATGTCGCTGGAGCGCGAACGGTCTCCGCAGCGGGCCTACGTTGCCAGGAAAGTCAGCGAAGGCCGCATCAATTTCGAGAACGTCTCCTTCGCCTATCCAAACGCCCCTGGCAAAGCGCTGGATAAGGTCTCGTTCAAGATCGAGGCCGGCGAACGGATCGGCATTATTGGACGTGTCGGATCGGGAAAAACGACAGTCGGGCGCCTTTTGCTCGGTTTCTACGAAGCCCAGGAGGGACGGATTCTCGTCGATGGCGTCGATTCACGTCAATACGACCCTTCGGATCTTCGTGCCGGCATCGGATTTGCGATGCAGGATACCGACCTGTTCTTTGGAAAATTGCGCGATAATATTGCTTTGGGCAGGCCCGAGGCGAGCGATGAAGAAGTCCTCGCGGCAGCGCGACTGTCGGGGGTGGAAAATTTCATCGCCGGCCATCCGATGGGCTACGATATGCCCATTTCGGAAGGTGGTCGCAGTCTGTCTGGCGGACAAAAGCAGGCTATCGGACTAGCGCGCGTACTGATCCGAAAGCCGCGCGTCCTGTTCCTGGACGAGCCAACGGCGCATTTCGATATCAGGAGCGAAGCCGAATTCCTGGAGCGACTGAAAGCAATGCGCGGAGAGCAGATGACCATCATCATCTCCACTCACCGCCTCTCGCTTCTCGGAATGGTTGATCGTCTGTTGTTGTTCGATAACGGCCGCCTGGTGGCGGATGGGCCTCGCGACAAGGTTTTGGCCATCCTCAAAGGTCAGCCGACGGCGTCTGCAGGCGACGGCAACCCGCAGCCCACTCAAAGGGCAACCCTGGTGCAAAAGCCCAATGTCTCCATCTGACTTTGCCTTTGCCAACGACGTCCGCGCCGCGGCTGCTCTGCGCACGCCGCGGACGTCCCGCATGCTCCTGTTCACCTTTCTCGCCCTGCTGACGACCTTTCTGATCTGGGCCCATTTTGCCGTTCTGGATGAGGTCAAGCGCGGCAATGGCCGGGTCGTGCCCTCGCGCCAGACTCAGGTGGTCCAGACTCTCGAGGGTGGTATCGTAGGCGATATCCTGGTGCAGGAAGGGGCGATCGTACAACAGGGACAATCCCTGATGCGTATCGACGACACCAAATTCGCGTCGGAGTTCGGCGAAATCAGAGAGCGGCGCGCGGCGATGGCTGCCCGCGTGGCGCGCCTCGAAGCGGAAGCACGAGGACGAAGCGAAGTCACGTTCCCTGATCAGCTTGATCAAGTAGTACCCGCTGCCGTCGCGACAGAGGCAAGTGTCTTCAGAATGCGCGCGCAAAAGCTGGCGCAAGATGTTGACGTCTTGAATCAGCAGGTAACTCGTCTCAGCGGCTCCCTCAAATTGCTCGATCGGGAACTCACCCTCACCCGCCGGTTATACGAACAGAAGGTTGTGCCTGAGATCGAAATGCTGCGGCTTGATCGTCAGGCAACTGAAATGCGGGGTCAGCTTGCCGAGTCACAATCGAAGATCGCCTTTGCAGTTACCTCATTTCGATCACAAGCCGACGAGGATCTCGCCAAGTCAAAGGGCGATTTGGCCGTCCTTGATGAGAACATCAAATCGGCGCAGGACCGCGTGCGGCGTACCGACCTCAAGGCTCCGGTGCACGGCATCGTTAACAAATTGAACGTCACCACGCTTGGCGCGGTGGTGCAACCCGGCGCCAACGTGATGGATATCATTCCGCTGGACGATTCCTTGCTTGTTGAGGGCCGGATTCGGCCGCAGGATATTGCGTTCATTCGCCCCAACCAGGACGCGGTGGTCAAGATTTCTGCCTATGATTCTTCCGTTTACGGCTCGCTCAAAGGCAAGGTTGAGCGCATAAGCGCTGACACCATCGTCGACGACAAGGCCGAGAAATCGGAGCGTCAGGAAACATTTTACCGCGTGATGGTCCGCACCGAAAAGAACCATCTCGGAACTGCCAAGAATTCCCTACCGATCATTCCCGGCATGATAGCGACGGTCGAAGTCCTCACCGGCGAGAAATCGGTTCTGGATTATTTGCTCAAGCCGGCACGCACCTTGCGCGACGACGCCCTGCGCGAACGTTGAGCGACGGCGGTTTGCTTAACGGATCGTTGCCTTCGATTGTTCAATTTTGAACGATCGCGCAAACCGGTGATTGACCGGCTTTTCGACATTACCTCCAAGCGCCGCCCATATTTAACTTCGCATAAGAAGCGAGGGCGCAGGCTCCGTCCCGATAACAGATTGGGGCGGAAGATCGACGCAAAGACGTTGACTGACGTTCCGGACAGGGGACGTCATGATACCGCGCTTGAATTGGCGGAAGCTTCGCTCGTCTGCATTGATTGCTGCGCTTACTGTTGCGGCCATCGTTTGCGCAGCCTCCCCTTCATTCTCAGCGGATGAACCGTTAGTTGTCGACACGACCACCGATTTCATCCCCGGCTCCGACCGGGCGTCGGCGCGGCCGCCCGCAACCTTCTTCAGCATCAACGCCGTTCTGGCGAAGCTCGATCGTCAGCGCGGCCGCGGACCTGATGCCATTCGCCTCGCCTCGCTCCCTCCTTCGAATTCCGCGACGGACGCACCGCCCGCGGTCAAGGAAGTGCCGACCGTCGGCCTGGAGCCATTCGGGCTATTCACGTTCCGCGCGCCTGACGGCCTGCTCTGGCGCAAGTGGCGGGGCGTCGAAGCCGCCATGGCAAAGGAAAAGGCTGTCCTGGATCAATGCCGTAACGAAGCCGGCAACTGCCCTGCCAATGCCGCTCAATTCCTGCGGTTGATCGGCGTGGTCAGCTCAAAGTCCGGACGCGACAAACTTGAAGAGGCCAATCGCGGCGTCAACGCGGCGGTCCGCTATGTCAGCGATTATTCCCAGCATGGCGAAGCTGATCGCTGGAGCACCCCACTTGCGACGTTTGCGACCGCGAGAGGCGACTGCGAGGATTATGCGATTGCCAAATACGTCGCACTGGCCGCGGCGGGATTTTCACGGAACGACCTCCAGCTCGTGCTGGTTCGCGACCGCGCCGTCCGTCAGGATCATGCTGTACTGGCCGCTCGTCTCGACGGCCGTTGGCTGATCCTGGACAACCGGCATTCCGCATTGATTGAAGACTCCGACGCCTCGAGCTTTACGCCGCTGTTCGCCATCAATCAGCATGGCGTGCATCTGTTCGCCGCTCCCTATGCCAGGCGTCCGCTGCTTGCGAATGAGACTGAGGCGTCACCTGCGGCGGCCGGCAATGGTAGCCTCGGAGAATGGACCGGCACCGACAATGCCAGTTACGGTGCATTCCAACTGGGCACGCTAGCGCTGCTGATGTGAAAGCGTGACAATGAGCTGTTCGTCAACGCCACGAAAAACCCGCCGGATTGCTCCGGCGGGCCTTTTTTCGCGACGTCAGATCATCAGACCATCTTGATATGAGCCGCATCAACCGTGCCGCCATTTTCCAGCACAGCCATCGCGATCGCGGCACCCGCGCCACTACCACCATCGGCGTCATACAGCAGCGTATGGGTCGCCGTATTGAAGTGGAAGCGTTCCGCCGCGCCGAAGTCGTTGGACGCATCACTGCCGAACTGAGCCGCCGTGGGTGAGCCTAGCGCCAACCCCGCCCCCGTGAAGCCCGACAGCAATATGTCGACCGTATCGCCCTCCGCGGTGCTGAAGTCGAGAATGTGATCCAGCCCTTCGGACGGTGCGCCATAGCGGAAGTGATCAGCCCCTGTACCGCCGGTGAGCGTGTCAGAGCCTGCTCCTCCGTTGATAATGTCGTTGCCACCGCGCCCAATGATCGTGTCATCTCCTCCGTTACCGGAAAGCGTGTCGCTTCCTGATCCTCCATAGATCAGGTCAGACAAGGTGGTGTTTCCACTGACGGTTATTGCCGGATTGCCGGGATCGAACACCTCCAAGGCGAAGGTCAACAGCCGCGCCTGTTCATTGCCGGGCGTGTTGTCATCATACTGAATCGTCCAGGTCTCGCCCGCCACAACTGGATTCAACGCAATATACTGGGCGAGTGATTGGCCCGGGTTGGTCGTGTTGATGATGCTGTCAAAATCAACAACGGCCTTCATGAGCTGCCCGTCGAACAACCATGTATTCGCGTTTCCGTCCAAATGAGAGATGGCCTGGAACTTGATCCCATCTACATAAATATAGACGTCGACCTGAGCCTCCAGATCATTTCCGTTCTGGTCACCGGCCTGAATGGGAACCGAATAACCAGGTCGATGCTGGAAATCCGTCCGTAGAGTAATTGACCCAGCGGAAGGATCGTTGTCGACAGCCGCCGCGAAGGCTGCTGACAAAGTGAATGTAGCATCGGCGTCGTTTCCGGACGTCAGCGGATTATTTGCGTCGCCGGCGATATTGCCCGTTGGACCGGGAGTGCTTGTTGGCGCAACCTCATGGATGTTGACCGTCTCCGTTGCATGTACGGTGCCGTCATATACATCCAATGTCAGTGCGACGTTCACAGTATCCGTTACCGTCGCCGTTGGACGATACACCAGGTTATCAAGCAGATTGACGCCCGAGACAGTGTCGAACAGCGTCATCCCAGCAGTAACGGCGTGGTATGATCCATCATAGTAGAACAGACCCGTTGGAACAGTGCCGTTGGCCGTAACGACTAAAGGATCGCCGTTCGGATCCGTTGGCACATTCACCAGCAGCGGATAGCCATCGGTATAGTTCGGCGACTGTTGCGCAGGGTCGCTCGGCATCCAATTGTGGGTGTCGGCAACAATGGGCGCGGCATTGTCGTTCACACCATTGATCGTGATGGTGAGTTGTGCGGTGGATTGATCGGTATCACCGTCCCGAATTGTATAGCTGAACTTGTCTTCGAGTGTCTGGCCATTGTTCAGATTCTGGACCGCTGCCAGACCATTGTTCAATGTGTAGGTATAGGTACCGTTTGCATTCAGCGTCAGCGTGCCATATTGGCCCGCGAACGAGGAACCAACCGTCCCTGAAGTCGCCAGATTGACGCTGCTCACGGCAAACACCGTTGCACCGTCAGCCCCCTTCGTGTCCGCGTTGCCGTCCGTCGTGTTGCTGTCGCCGGCGTCCGTTCCACCGGCAATTACATTGCCGGTCGCCACGGTCGGGCCGTCTTCCGTAACACTGTCCGTGTCCGCAACCGCGGTCGGAACGTCGTCGACGACATGGACCACCAGGTTGTCGCCCGCCGTCGTGCCGCCGATGCCGTGCACCGTCAGCGCCACGCTGTCGTCGAAGCCCGCGCCGTTGACGGCGTCGTTCCCGGTCGCAGTCACACTGTCGTTGTCGATCGTCGCCGGCAGCGTGTAGCTGTAGTTCACCGTGCCGCCGAAGCTGTCGCCGGTGTAGCCCGTCAGCGTCAGCACGCCCTGGCCGGTGTTCACCACGCCATTGGTGGTGCCAAACGCCTGGATCTCCGCCAGCGTGAACGTTACCCCGCCGATCACGATGTCCTGCACCCCGTCCGTCGCAGAGATCGTGAAGTTGCCCGTCGTCGTCGTCGTGCCGTCACCCGCACTCGACCCGTTCGGGGTCAGCCCGGCCTCGAGCACCGTCGCGTCCGCGCCCGTCGCCTGCGCCGTCACCACCGAGGCGCTATCGTCCGCACCCTGGATCGTGATCGTCAGCGTCGCCGGCGAGGTGTCGCCGTCCGCGTCCTGCATCGTGTAGTGCAGCGTGTAGCTCAGGCTGCTCGCCGCCGTCAGCGCCTGCGTCGCCGCAAGGCTGTTGTTCAGCGTATAGCTCCAGGTACCGTTGCCGTTCTGCACCAGCGTGCCGTAGCTGTTCAGCGCCGCAACCGACGCCGCGTCGGTGATCGCATCCCACGCCACGAAGCTCTTCGGCGTGTCCGCGCCCGAGGCGTCGTTGGTCAGAACGCTCCCCGACACCAGGCTCGCGCCGTCCTCGACCACCCCGGCAGGCCCGTCATTGGCCGCCAAGGGCACGTCGTCGACGACATGGACCACCAGGTTGTCGCCCGCCGTCGTGCCGCCGATGCCGTGCACCGTCAGCGCCACGCT
>NZ_JAFCLR010000061.1:0-39990 GCF_018131065.1 Bradyrhizobium sp. AUGA SZCCT0431
ATTCCGGGATGGTCCGAAGGACCAGACCCGGAATCTCGAGATTCCGGGTTCGATGCTTCGCATCGCCCCGGAATGACGGGATAAACCGAGTGCTACGATGGCCATCGATCACCTCAATCCCCCGACGGGCCAAATGGCCGACAACGTCGTCGGCTTTGCCCGCGCGCTGCGCGCTGCCGGGATTCCGGTCGGGCCGGGTGCGGTCATCGATGCGCTCAACGCGCTGCAGGTGATCGAGATCGGCAACCGCGCCGATGTCTACGCCACGCTGGAAGCGATCTTCGTCAAGCGTCACGAACATGCGCTGATTTTCAAGCAGGCTTTCGACCTGTTCTTCCGCGCCGCCGAAGAGTGGAAGTCGATGCTGGATTCGGTGCCGCTGCCGGACCACGCCAAGAAAAAACCGCCGCCGGCCTCGCGGCGTGTGCAGGAGGCTTTGGCGCAACCCTCGATGCGCGAGGAGGCCCCGCAGGCCCAGGAGCAGGAGCTGCGGCTCTCCGTCTCCGACAAGGAGATCCTGCAGAAGAAAGATTTTGCGCAGATGAGCGCGGCCGAGATCGCCGAGGTCACCCGCGCGATCGCGGACATGCGATTGCCGCAGGCCGAGCTGCGCACCCGCCGCTACCAGCCGGACGCGCGCGGACTCAAGCTCGACATGCGCCGGACGCTGCGCGCGTCCTTGCGCACCGGCGGCGAGATCATCGACATCCGAAAGCTGGGGCGGATCGACAAGCCGGCGCCGATCGTGGCGCTGCTCGATATCTCCGGGTCGATGAGCGAGTATACCCGCCTGTTCCTGCATTTCCTCCATGCCATCACCGACGCCCGCAAGCGCGTCTCGGTGTTCCTGTTCGGCACCCGCCTCACCAACGTGACGCGCAGTTTGAGGGCACGCGATCCCGACGAGGCGCTGGCGCGCTGCTCGTCCTCGGTCGAGGACTGGGCCGGCGGCACCCGGATTGCCACCTCGCTGCACTCGTTCAACAAATTGTGGGGCCGGCGCGTGCTCGGGCAGGGCGCCATCGTGCTGCTGATATCAGACGGGCTGGAGCGCGAGGCCGACGACAAGCTGGCGTTCGAGATGGACCGGCTGCACCGGTCCTGCCGCCGCCTGATCTGGCTCAACCCGCTGCTGCGCTATGGCGGCTTCGAGGCCAAGGCGCAGGGCATCAAAATGATGCTGCCGCACGTTGACGAATTCCGCCCGGTGCATAATTTGAGTTCAATGGAAGGGCTGATTGCGGCGCT
The DNA here is from genome assembly GCF_018131065.1 of Bradyrhizobium sp. AUGA SZCCT0431. NCBI lineage: Bacteria > Pseudomonadati > Pseudomonadota > Alphaproteobacteria > Hyphomicrobiales > Nitrobacteraceae > Bradyrhizobium > Bradyrhizobium sp. AUGA SZCCT0431. The sequence goes on from NZ_JAFCLR010000061.1 coordinate 1,249, forward strand.
TTCGGCGCCGCCTCCGCCCCATCATCGCAGCGTGATCCGATCGGCAGCTTGAAAAGAGGCCCGCTATGCTCAATCGCGACGAAGACATCCTGCAGGCCGCCGAGGCCTGGCAGAAGGCCGGTCATGGGGTTGCATTGGCGACCGTGGTCGAAACCTGGGGATCGGCGCCGCGCCCGGCCGGCTCCAGCCTGGTCATCAATGACGACGGCACGTTCCTGGGCTCGGTGTCCGGCGGCTGCGTCGAGGGCGCTGTTGTCACCGAGGCGCTCGACGTGATCGCGAGCGGCCAGCCCAAGATGCTGGAATTCGGCGTGGCCGACGAGACCGCCTGGAATGTCGGCTTGTCCTGCGGCGGCACCATCCGCGTCTTCGTCGAGAAGGTAGCCCAGTCGTGAAGCTCCAAACTCTTTCCGAAGTGAACATCGAGCGCGCCGCGCGGCGGCCGGTGATCGTGATCACCGATACCGCCAATGGCGACCAGCGCCTCGTCAAGGCAAACGACATCGCATCCGATCCCCTGCGGGCTGAGCTTTCAAAACAATTGCGCATGGGCAAGAGCGGCATGATCGAGGCCGCCGGCAAGAAACTGTTCCTCAACGTCTACGCGCCGACCGCGCGGCTCGTCATCGTCGGCGCGGTCCATATCAGCCAGGCGCTGGCGCCGTTGGCGCGTTCGCTGGATTACGACGTCACGGTGGTGGATCCGCGCACGGCGTTCGCGAGCCCCGAGCGTTTTCCGGATGTGCCGCTGATCGCCGAATGGCCCGATGTCGCGCTGCCGCCGCTCAATGTCGATCATTACACCGCGTTCGTCGCGGTCACGCACGATCCCAAGATCGACGATCCGGCGCTGCTGCATGCGTTTGCGCGCGACTGTTTCTATATCGGCGCGCTCGGCTCGCGAAAGACCCACGCCAAGCGCGCCGAGCGGCTGAAGGCGCAGGGCGCCTCCGATGCCGACATCGCGCGCATTCATGCGCCGATCGGCCTCAACATCGGCGCGGTGTCGCCGTCGGAGATCGCGGTCTCGATCATGGCCGAGATCACGGCGGAGCTGCGGCTCCCGAAGGAAAACGTGAAAGAGCAGGCGGCATGAAGTTCGGCCCCGCCAGTCCGGCCGACGCGATTGGCGGCGTCACCGTGCATACGCTGCGCCAGGGCGCGCTGGTGCTCAAGAAGGGCACGACCATTGGCCCTGGTGAAGTCGAGGCGCTGACCAAGGCCGGCGTCAAGGAAATCGTCGTGGTGCGGCTGGAAGACGGCGACGTCTCCGAAGACGTCGCGGCCGCCAGCATCGCGCAGGCGGTGGCGGGCGAGGGCGTCAATGTCGAGCGCGCCTTTACCGGCCGTTCCAACCTGTTCGCCGCGCAAGCCGGCGTGCTGGTGGTCGATCGCGCTGCGGTCGACCGCATCAACGGCGTCGATGAAGCCATTACCTTTGCGACCCTGGCCGCCTTCAAGCCGGTGGTCGAAGGCGAGATGATCGCGACCGTCAAACTCATTCCGTTCGGCGTTGAAGCGAAACTGCGCGACGCCGCCGTTGCCGTCGCCGGCAAGGGCGCGCTGCGGATTGCTCCCTATACTATCAGGCGCGTCGGCGTGGTCTCGACCTTGCTGCCGGGCCTGGCGCCGAAAGTGATCGAGAAAACCTTGCGCGTCACCGCCGAGCGCCTCGCGCCGGCGGGCGCCGCCATCATCGCCGAGCGGCGCGTGCCGCATGACGAGACCGTGCTCGCGGCCTCGATCAAGGAGTTGCTCGGCCTCGGCGCCGAACTCGTGATCGTTTTCGGCGCATCCGCGATCGCCGACCGCCGCGACGTGATCCCGGCCGCGATCACTGAAATCGGCGGCGCGATCGAGCATTTCGGCATGCCGGTCGATCCCGGCAATCTGCTGCTGATCGGCAGCGCTGGCGGCGTGCCGGTACTGGGCGCGCCGGGCTGCGCGCGCTCGCCGGTCGAGAACGGCTTTGACTGGGTGCTGATGCGCCTGCTCGCAGGGCTGAAGGTGACGCGCGCCGAACTCACCGGCATGGGCGTCGGCGGCCTGCTGATGGAAATTGTGACGCGGCCGCAGCCGCGCACCGTTGCCGATGTCGAAGCCAACCGCAACGTCGCGGCCATCGTGCTGGCGGCGGGACGTTCGACGCGGATGGGCGGACCCAACAAGCTATTGGCCGAGCTCGACGGCAACAAGCTGGTGCGGACCGTGACCGAGCACGCGCTGGCCTCGAAGGCGATGGAAGTGATCGTCGTCACCGGCCATCAGGCCGACCTGGTCGAGCAGGCATTGGCTGGCTTGAGAGTGAAATTCGTCCGCAACCCGGATTTCGCCGGCGGGCTTGCAAGCTCGGTCAAGGCCGGCATATCGGCGGTGCCGGCCAATGCCGACGGCGCGCTGGTCTGCCTCGGCGATATGCCGCTGATCGATGCCAAGTTGATCGACCGGCTGATCGAGGCGTTCGAGCCGGATCGCGGCCATCTCATCGCAGTCCCGGTCAGCGAGGGCCGGCGCGGCAATCCGGTGCTGTGGTCGCGGCGCTTTTTCCGCGAATTGATGACGCTGGATGGCGATGTCGGCGCCCGCCACCTCATCGCCAAGCACGCCGAGGCCGTGGCCGAAGTCCCGGTCGAGGGCGAAAGCGCGTTTCTGGACATCGACACGCCGCAGGCGCTGGAAGCGGCCCGGCGGGGCTGACGCGAACTCTATCCATGTCGTCCCGGCCCTGAGCCGGGACCCATACCGCGTTGTGCTATCGGCCTAAGCAAGGTGGCCGACACCTGCTACAATCACGACCGCCGCGGCGTATGGGTCCCGGCCTTCGCCGGGACGACGAACGGATACATCCGTTGTCGCCTCACGCCGCCCAAATTCAACCTTCCGTTCACCAAGTCTCAACTCCCTCCCGGCTAGATTCCGCCCCACTGTCTTGGGGGATGGGGCCTTGATCGTTTCGACCGCTGCCGCGCAGCGCCGCGCGCTGTTCATTCTCGCGCTCACTTTGGCGATCGGCGCATCGCGATTCGTCACCGACAGCTGGGCGGCCGGCGCGTTGGCGGTCGGCAAATGCGGCGCCTATGGTCAGGCCTATGACTATCCCGCCGAAGAGACCGCGCGGGCTGCAGCGCTGAAGCAATGCAAGGGCGACTGCACCGCGGTGACCATGAAGCGCGCCTGCGCCGCGTTCGCGATCGACATGACCAAGCCCTGCGGCGCCCACGGCTATGCGGTGAAGCCGAAGATATCGAGCTCGCTCAATGCGGCGACCAAGAAGTGCTACGAATTCGGCGGCAAGGAATGCGTGATCCGCGCCTGGGCCTGCGACGCCAAGGGGTAGACTATTTACTCACCGTCATTCCGGGGCTCACGCCAAACGGCGCGCTCCGGAATGACTCGTATTGGAATGGTCATGCAATTCGATACCAACGGCGCTGTGGCGAAGCTAATGAAGCGCCTCGCAATTGCAGTAGCGGTCATCGCCGCCGTCGTGGTGCTGTATAAGCTGCAATACCCGACCTACAGCTATCGCTATCGCATGACCGTCAATATCGAGGTCGACGGTCAGGTACGTTCCGGCTCCAGCGTGATCGAGGTAACGGTAAGCAAACAACTGCAGTTCCTGCCAGACGTTAATCCACTCGAATATCGCGAGCGGGGCGAGGCCGTGTTCGTCGATCTCGGAAACGGCAGAAACATTGTCGCGCTTCTGGCCTCTGGCGCATTCGCGGAATCGTACGGCTATCCGGCGTTTCTCGTAACGAAGCATTTCAAGATGAATCTATTGGATAGTCGCCAGTTGGCGTCGCTTCCGAGTCTTCGTGGAAAATGGGAACTGACCCGGGACGATCTGCCTACCTTTGCAACATTCACTAATCCAAACGACCCTGCCACGCTAAGACTGGTTTCTGTCGATCAACTCGAGCAGGCATTTGGCCCCGGCGTCCATTGGCGCGGCGCCGTTGTTGAGATGACAACCGACGCCGTCGCATCCGTTATCGAATCAAAACTGCCATGGGTCACCAAACTAGCGTCCGGACTTTCCGGCGGAACGGTTACCCGATCTCCGGGAAAATTCACGCTCAATGGGCCTTATTTCAAGCGAAGCTAAGCCAGCCATCTAGCGATTCTTGCTTCCGCCGTTGACGCATTGCGGCTAACGAATGAATGAAATCCTGTCCATTGCCGGAGCCATCATGCAATTCGACACCAAAATCGCGGTCGTGATCCGGACCGATCTTGAGCCGTGGCAGAAGCTCAACGTGGCTTCGTTTCTGGCCGGCGGCATTGCCGCTTCGTTTCCCGAATGTATCGGCGAGCCCTATGGCGACGGCTCGGGCACCAAATATCTGGCGCTGATCGGCCAGCCGATCCTGATCTACGGCGCCGATCGCGCCGCGCTGTCGCGCGCGCTCGAACGCGCGCTGGCGCGCAGCGTGACGCCCGCGGTCTATACCGAGGACATGTTCAAGACCACGCATGACGCTGCCAACCGCGAAGTGGTGAGGACGGTGATCCGCGCCGAACTCAATCTCGTGGGGCTCGCCATGCGCGCCGAGCGCAAGGTGATCGACAAGATCATCGATGGGCTGAAGTTTCACAGCTAGGAAACCTGTTCCTGCCTGCGGGTTGGCGCTTTGCCGTCAGGCGGAATCGCCGCCGCCGCCCGCAGCGCCCCCGCCGATCGACGAGCCGATCGAAGTGCCAATCACTGGACCAAGAAAAACGTTGGAGGCCTGGGTGCAGAAATACGCGCGGAGCACACCCAGCGAGAGCATTCCGCCTGCGACGTGATCGAGATCTTCGATACCAAGTTCACGAATTTCACGGTTCGATGTGGTCATGTTTCACCCTGCGACCTTCGGTGAGATTCACGCTCACCTCAGGCCGCTGGGGTACGCCAATCAAGGCCGACCATCTGTGCCGGATGTCACATCAATTCCCGCAAGATGGCTGCGGCCAATTCAGGCGGGGGGCAAGCCGAGCGCCTGTCCGGCCTCCAGCCAGACCGGCAATTCGCGCTGATACAAGGCATTGCTTTCCTTGAAGCCGATTGCCGGTTCGAGCACGAAAGTGGCGAGAATTTCCTTCACTTTCGGATCGGAATTGGCCGCCACGAAGAGTTCGGACAGCCGATCGACGATCGGCTGCGGTGTCGCCTTCGGCACCGCCCAACCCGAGAAGCCGCTCACGGTGAAGAATTTTGAGGTCGCGCCGAGTTCAGGCAGGGTCTTGATGTGCGGGATCGCATCGACCTTCTTGGAATGCACCGCGAACACGACGCCGGCGTTGCTTTGCAGCACGGATTGCGCGGCCGTGTAGCTGCCCATCGCGACGTCGAGCGTGCCGTCCGCGATGCCCGTCCACATCGGCGCTTCACCCCGGTAGTGGATCGGCTCGATGTTGAGACCATACTGCTTGTTGAGTTCATTGATCGTGATGTGCGGGGAGGAGCCGGCGCTGTAGGTGCCGAAGTTCATCCTGCCGCTCTTGCGCGCGAAAGCGACGAAGTCGTCGAATGACTTGATGCCGGATTTCGTGCTTGCGACCATCAGCAGCCCGGAGCCCGGGATGATGCTGACGAGCGCCAGGTCCTTGTCCATGTCGTAGCCGGGGTTCTTCATCATGACCCGGTTCATCACAAAGGTCGTCGAGATCGAGCACAGGATCGTGTGGCCATCCGGCTCCGCGCGTGCGACTTCCTGAGCGCCGATCGAACCGGAGGCGCCCGCCTTGTTTTCGATGACGACGGTCTTCCCCACTTGCCTCGAGATGTAATCGCCGAAGCCACGCGCCAAGAGGTCGGTCTGACCGCCCGCCGGATAGCTGCAGACCATCCGGATCTGCCGCGACGGCCACGCGCCTTGCGCCGAGGCCCCGCGCAACAGGAATGGCGACGCGAAAGCGGCGGTACCGGCAGCGATGAAGTGACGGCGATTGAACTTCGTTGACATGATTCCTCCCTGAATTGCCGGGGAGGGTATCGCATCGTCCGGCTTCCGCCATACGTGAAAGACGGGACAGATTGGCGCAGCGCAGGGAAGGAGTGTCCCCGGTGAATATGCATGCTCGCGTGCGCTTCTTTGTTCGATTTGCACGCGAGACCGCGGGTGCAGCGCGCATCCGGCATTCTCTGCGTTATAATCGAGGGCAATCTGTTTAAGAACTCGGGGCGTGTCGCGCCGCGGGAAGGCGAACCGCGTTTGGCGTCACTGCGAGCCACCGGGTCGCGCGAATGCGCGCCCGATGACAGGCTCCGAAGCAATCCATTCTTGCTCTCGGTGGCCGGATGGATTGCTTCGCTGCGCTCGCAATGACGGGTTGAGACGATCCCGGCAGTCACGGGGACGTGAAAACGGCAGTTTCGGTCCGATTTGACAATGACTGACCGGTCAGTCATATAAGGGGCATGAGCAAGATACGCCCCAGCACCCGACGCCCAACCAAACCGGCCAAAAACCGCGTTGTGAGCCGGGCTGCCGCCGCCAGAACGCCCAAAGTGGTCTCGGCGAAGGTAGAATCCGCAAAACCCGCCTCAAACCGGGCCGAACGCGCCGCCGAGCGGCGCGGGGCCATTATCGAGGCGGCGATGGACGAATTCATCGCGCGCGGTTTTGCGGCGACGCGGCTCGACGACGTCGCCAAGCGGGCAGGCGTCGCCAAGGGCACGATCTACCTGCACTTCAAGGACAAGGAGGCGCTGTTCGAGGAATTGATCCGGACCGCGATCGTTCCGCTGGTCAACCGTCTTGCCGCGGCAGGGCCGCCGCCGGCTGGCGCCTCGATCCGGGACATGGTGGAGAACTTTGCCCGGGCCTTCATCCATGACGTGGTGACGACGCGGCGTGGCGACATCGTGCGCCTGATCGTTGCCGAAGGGCCGCGATTTCCCGATATCGCCGATTTCTACTTCCGCGAAGTGGTCTCGAAGGGGATCGCCGGCATGCGCGCGCTGATCGAACTCGGCGTCGCCCGCGGCGAAATCCAGCAGAAGAATCTGGCGCGCTTTCCGCAGATCCTCGTGGCGCCCGCCATCGTCGCGATCATCTGGCAAAGCCTGTTCAGCAAACACGCGCCACTCGATGCGAACGAGATGTTTCGCGTTCATCTCGATCTGATTTTTGGCGAACGGAGGACGACATGACTTCGTCGCGCAGGACCTTTTCGAAAGCGTCGACCATTTTCACCGTGCTCGCGCTGGCCGCCGTGCTGGCCGGCTGCAAGGAGCGCAAGGATCCCGGCTTTCAGGGCTGGGTCGAAGCCGACATGATCTTCGTCAGCCCCGACGAATCCGGGCGCGTGACCAAGCTCAGTGTGCGGGAGGGCGACGAAGTGAAGCCCGGCATGCAGATCTATTCGGTCGATGACGAACTGCAGAAGGCCGATCTCAACCAGCACAATGCGACGCTGGCCAATGCCCAGCAGACCTACGACCGTGCGGCATCCCTGAACAAGACCGGTTCGGGCACCCAGGCCAATCTCGACTCCGCGGTCTCGGCGCTTCGTGTGGCGGAGGCGCGCGTCAACACCTCGCAGACGCGGCTGGCCCGGCGCAACGGTTTCGCGCCGGTCGCCGGCACCGTTCAGCAGATCTATTTCCGCGAAGGCGAGATGGTGCCGGCGCAGCGGCCGGTGTTGTCGATCATGCCGCCCGGCAACATGAAGCTGCGCTTCTTCGTGCCGGAGACGCAATTGCCGAAGCTTGCGATCGGCGACGAGGTCAAGGTGACCTGCGACAATTGCGCGGGCGATCTTACCGCAAAAATCTACTTCATCGCGACGACGGCGGAATATACCCCGCCGGTCATCTACAGCCTCGATGAGCGCAACAAGCTCGTCTACCTGATCCAGGCGCGACCGAACAAGCCGGCCAGTCTGCGCGTCGGCCAGCCGATCAGCGTGTTCGTCAATGCGCCGATACCGGTGGCGGACAAGCGATGAATTCAGCCCCATCAACCGCGCCGGACATTGCGATCAATGTCGAGGGTCTGTCGAAATCGTTTGGCGGCCGGGCGGTCGTGCAAAACCTCTCGATGCAGGTCAAGCGCGGCTCGATCTACGGCTTCCTCGGTCCCAACGGCTCCGGCAAGACCACAACCATCCGCATGCTCTGCGGCCTGCTGACGCCGGATTCCGGCGAGGGCACCTGCCTCGGCTACGACATCCGCCGCGAGGCCGACAAGATCAAGCGCCAGGTCGGCTACATGACGCAGCGCTTCAGCCTGTATCAGGACCTCTCGGTGCGCGAAAACCTGGAATTCGTGGCGCGGCTCTACGGCCTGCCCAACGCGCCGGGCGCGGCGCGCGACATGATCCAGCGCATCGGCCTCAACGGCCGCGAGGAGCAACTCGCGGGCGAACTTTCCGGCGGCTGGAAGCAGCGGCTGGCGCTCGGCGCCTGCACGCTGCCCAACCCGCAATTGCTGCTGCTGGACGAGCCGACCGCCGGCGTCGACCCCAAGGCGCGGCGCGATTTCTGGAACGAGATCCATGCGCTCGCAGCCGACGGCCTGACGGTGCTGGTCTCCACCCATTACATGGACGAGGCCGAGCGCTGTCACGAGATCGCCTATATCGCCTACGGCAATCTGCTGGCGCATGGCACGGTCGATGAGGTGATCGCGCAATCGGCGCTGTCGACCTGGACGGTCACGGGCGACGATCTCAATGGTCTTGCCGCTGAACTGTCGGGCAAGCCCGGCGTCGACATGGTGGCGCCGTTCGGCACCAGCCTGCACGTCTCCGGCCGCGACAAGGCCGCACTCGAATCCAGCGTCGCGCCCTACCGGGGCAACAGGGGGTGGAACTGGCAGCATGGAGATCCGTCGCTGGAAGACGTGTTCATCGACCTGATGAGCCGCTCAAAGGACAATTTCCAATGAGTACGACCGACACAAACAGCGGACGCCGCAATGTGCGGGAGCCGTCATTCGGCTTCTGGTGGCGCAGCTATGCGATGCTGGTGAAGGAATTCATCCAGCTCCGCCGCGACCGGGTCTCGTTCGCGATGATCGTGATGCTGCCGGTGATGCAGCTCGTGCTGTTCGGCTTTGCGATCAACACCACGCCGCGCCATTTGCCGACCGCGGTGTTGCTGCAGGAAGACAGCGACCTGGCGCGCTCGATTCTCAAGGCGATGGAGAACACCGCCTATTTCCGCTTTACCCATGAAGTGCACAGCGTCGCCGAGTTCGACGATCTCCTGCAATCGGGCAAGGTGCTGTTCGGCGTCGAAATCCCGCGCGGTTTTGAGCGCGCGGTGCGGCGCGGCGATCATCCGGCGCTGCTGGTCGCCGCCGATGCGACCGATCCGGTGGCGGCGGGCTCGGCCCTGGGCACGCTCAACGGCATCGTGCAGACCGCATTGGTGCACGATCTGCAGGCGGGCGATCCGCCATCGACGCCGTTCGAGATCCGCGCCCATTCGCGCTACAATCCGGCGGCGTCCTCGCGGCTCAACATCGTGCCGGGCCTGGTCGGCACCATCCTGACCATGACCATGCTGATCTTCACGGCGCTGTCGGTGACGCGTGAGATCGAGCGCGGCACGATGGAGAGCCTGCTGTCGATGCCGATCAAGCCGGTCGAGGTGATGTTCGGCAAGATCATACCTTACGTGATCGTCGGCTTCGTCCAGGCAACGCTGATCATCGGCATCGGCGTGTTGTTGTTTGGCGTGCCCATTCTCGGCAGCCTGGCCACGCTGGCGCTGCTGACGACGCTGTTCATCACCACCAATCTTGCGATCGGCTACACCTTCTCGACCATCGTGCAGAACCAGTTGCAGGCGATGCAGCTGTCGATGATGTTCTTCCTGCCCAGTATTCTGTTGTCCGGCTTCATGTTTCCGTTCGCCGGCATGCCGAGATGGGCGCAATATATCGGCGAGTGTCTGCCGCTGACGCATTTCGTTCGCATCGTCCGCGCCATCATGCTGAAGGGTGCGACCATCCAGAACTTGCAGTACGACACCATTGCTCTCATTGCACTGATGCTTTTGGCGATGACGATCGCCGTGACCCGCTTCCGTCGCACGCTCGATTGATGCAATATATTTGATGTCATTCCGGGATGGTGCGCTAGCACCAGACCCGGAATCTCGAGATTCTCAGATGTGCAATTGCACATCGTAGTTCGATGCTGCACATCGCGTCGGAATGACAGGGTGGGGAATGGTCGGATGCTGGGGCTATGGGGCCATAAAAGCGAGAGGCCGGTGGTATCGGCTGATTTTCAGCGCGCGCTGACGCAGCAGATACTGCGCACCGAGCTGATCCGGATCAAGGCGCTGATCGGGACCACCGTCCTGATCGGGACACTGATCCTCATCGTCCATGTGCTCGATCCCGATGCGATCCAGAAGCTCTGGCACGGCCGCTTCGACCCGAGCGAGCTCTTCATCGTCCTGGTCCCGTTCGTTCTGTTCGAACTCTGGGTCCACTCCGTCATCACCCGGCACCTCGGCAAGGACCAGGACCTGCCGGTTTACCGGCGCTACGTCGGTGTGCTGGTCGAAACCTCGATGCCGACGCTCGCTTTGGCGATGCACATCGACAGCATGGGTCCGGTGGACGCGCTCGGCTTCGCGGTGCCGCTGACCTATTTCATCTTCGTCATTCTCTCGACGCTGCGGCTGGATTTCTGGCTCTCGACCTTCACCGGATTCGTTGCCGCAGCCCAGCTGCTTGCCATGGCGATGCTCTATCATCGCGCCGGCAGCGCCGATCCGCCGCCGGACCTGTATTATCACTCGGTGCGCAGCGTCATCATCCTGATCTGCGGGATGCTGGCGGGCGCGGTCGGCGTGCAATTGCGCCGGCAGTTCGAGGCCAGCATTCTCGCCGCGACGGCGCGTGACCGCATCACCAACCTGTTCGGTCAGCACGTCTCGCCGCAGGTGGTCGAGCGGTTGATGGCCGAGGGGGCGGCGACCGGCAGCGAAATCCGGCGTGTCGCGGTCATGTTCGTCGATTTTCGCAGTTTTACCGCGGGCGCCAGCACCCGCACCCCGCAGGAAGTGGTGGACCGCCTCGATGGGGCCTTTGCGGTGCTGGTCGACATCCTCGACCGCCATGGCGGGATCGTGAACAAGTTTCTGGGCGACGGCTTCCTGGCGCTGTTCGGCGCCCCGTTCGACGCGGGTAACGCCGCGCACCGCGCGGTGGCCGCTGCGCGCGAAATGCTCGAGGCGAACGAGCGGGCCAACCAGGCGTCCAGCTGGCCGCTGCGCATCGGCATCGGCATTCACGTCGGCGAGGTCGTCGCCGGCAATATCGGCTCGCCGCGGCGCAAGGAATACACCGTGATCGGCGACACCGTGAATTTCGCCAGCCGGCTCGAGGCGCTGAACAAGGATTTCAATTCGCAGTTTCTGATCTCCGAAGCGGTTCACGACGCGCTCGGAGAGGAATGTCGGGACGCGGTCGCGCTCGGCGAGGTTCCGGTCAGAGGCTATGAGCGGCCGATGACCGTGTGGCAGTTGGGATAGGAGAATGGCAATGCAACGGCGTTACATCACCGTCGACGTGTTCACCGATCGCGCCTTCGGCGGCAATCCGCTTGCCGTGGTGCTCGATGCCGGCGGGCTTTCGACGGCGCAGATGCAGGCGATCGCCACCGAGTTCAATTATTCCGAGACCACTTTCGTGCTGCCGCCGGCCGACCGCGCCAATGACGCGCAGGTTCGTATCTTCACCGTGAACCGCGAGCTTCCGTTTGCCGGCCATCCCAATGTCGGCACCGCCTACGTGCTGGCGACGCAGGCCGCAAAACCGCCGGCGCGACTGCTGTTCGAGGAAGGGGCGGGCCTCGTCCCGGTCGAAATTGCGACCGAGCAGGGCAGGGTCGTCAGCACCGAATTCACGGCGCCGCAGCCGCTGAAGCGGATGTCGCATCTCAGCGCCGAACAGGCGGCTTCCTGCCTGTCGCTGTCGGCGAGCGATGTGAAGGTTGATCGGCATCCGCCGCAGGTCATCTCGGTCGGGCTGGCGTTCCTCGCCGTTGAACTCACCTCACGCGAGGCGCTGCGCCGGGCGAGGCCGAATGCGGAGGGATTCGCGAAAACCTTCCCGTGCGACGGCAGCGATGCGGTCTATTTCTATACGCGCGACGTGCCGGCAAGCGGAAAACCCTGTGAGTTGCAGGCGCGGATGTTTCATCCCGGCGCCAGCGGGCTTTCCGAAGATCCCGCCACCGGCAGTGCCACCGCCGCTTGCGCGGCGCTGCTCGCCGATCTCGATCCGGTGAGGGATGGCGAACTGAAATTGCGGATCGGCCAGGGCGTCGACATGGGGCGGCCGAGCCTGCTGCTGACGCGCGTCCGCAAGCAAGACGGCGCGGTCGCCTCCATCCATGTCGGCGGCGCCAGCGTGCAGATGATGGAGGGCACGTTCCGGCTGGCGGGCGAGGGGTGAGGGATTGGGCATCTCTTCGTCATTGCGAGCGCAGCGAAGCAATCCATGCTGCGGCATATGCGGATGGATGGATTGCTTCGTCGCTTCGCTCCCTTGCGCAAACGCTTTGCGTTTGTCGCAGGCAATGACGGCTAAGGTCATACTTGTTTCGCCGCCAAATTCTCGATCCTGACGCCATCGCGGTCTTCGATGATCTCGGCGATCCATTGCCGGTGGCACTGCTGGTGATCGCGCTCGTAGCAGAGGATGCAGACCGGACCGGACTTCTTCACCAGCGCCGACAATTCGTCGAGTTCTTCCCTGGCCTGCGTGGTCTTCAGATGCGCCGAATAGATCTTGTGCAGCAGATCGAACTTGCCGCTGCGCGCCGCCTCGCGGCCGGTCTTCGGCGTACCGAGGCCCTTCAGGTGCAGATAGGAGATGCCGCGCTCGTCAAGGCCGGCCGCGAGCTGGTTCTTGGAAAAGCCCGGCCGCCGCGACGCGGCCACCGCGCGCACATCCACCAGCAGTTTGACGCCGGCGCTTTCCAGCTCATCGAGCACGGCCTTGGCCGGCGTCTGCTCATAGCCGATGGTGAAGAGGCGATTTTTACGTGCCATGTCGGTGTCCCGGCGCCGTTATGTCCTGCCGTCAGGCTAGGTCACCCCGCAACGGATTTCCATAACCGCGGAGGTTATGCCGCAGCTGCCCGGGCGGGAGATGCGTTGCCGCCGGGTGCGCCATGTCGCATAGTCGCGAAAACAGCGCCTGTTGATGGCCGGTTATATCGGGGGAAATACGATGCATGGATTTTGCCGCTCGCTGACGTGGATGGCCGCAGTCGCGCTGCTGGTTTGCGGCGGCGCAGCGCGGGCGCAGGGCACCTATCCCGACCGGCCCGTGAAAATCATCGTCCCGATCGGTCCCGGCGGCAGCTACGATCTGGTCGGGCGGCAGCTTGCCGACGTGCTTTCCAAGCGCATGGGGCAGGGTTTCGTGGTCGAGAACAAACCCGGCGCCGGCACCGTCGTGGGGACGCAGGCCGCGAGCCAGAGCGAGCCGGATGGCTATACGCTGGTGGTCGGCGGGCTCTCCAACATGGCCTTTAATTCGGCGCTGTATTCCAAGCTCGGCTACGACCCACTGAAGGATTTTGTGCCGGTCGCGCTGGTCTACAAGTTCGGCTATGTGATGGTCGGCCGCAAGGATCTGCCACAGCCCAAGCTGGCGGATATCGTCGCCGCGGCGAAAGCCAGTCCGGGCTCGATCTCGGTGGCGACCGCCGGCGTCGGCACCGGCCAGCAACTGGTGGCGGCGGCCTTTATGAAAGCTGCGGGCGTGAAGCTGCTGGAAGTGCCCTACAAGGGCTCGCCGCCGGCTTTCACCGATCTGCTGGCGGGCCGCATCGATCTGTTCTTCGATTCGATGGCGGCAGGCCTCCCCCACGTGCAGTCCGGACAGGCGAAGGGCATCGCCGTGCTGGCGTCCAAACGCAGCCCGCTGGCGCCTGACGTGCCGACGATGTCGGAAGCCGGCGTTCCCGGGCTCGACGTCGATTCCTGGCTCGGCATTTTTGCACCCGCGAAAACCCCGCCGGAGATTCTCGCCAAGCTGCGCCGCGATATCCGCGCCTCGTTGCCCGACCTCAAGGAGCGCTTCGAGAAGAGCGGTGGCGAAGTCTGGGACCTGCCCGACGACAAGCTCAATGCGTTTGTCGCGTCCGAATACGAGACCTGGACCAAGCTGATCCGCGAGGCCGGCATCAAGCTCGACTAACGAGGAGGTATTCTTTTGACGCGTTTTCTTTACGCGAACCGGCAATCCACTTCGCTCGAAAACGCTATGCCTACTTCACCCGCTCGATCAATTCCATCGCGCCCGCCGGCGCGCGCACCTTGCCCTCGTGGATCACATAGGCGAAGACGTCGCGCGGCGTCTTCTTGGGCTTGGCCGCATCGACGCGCGGCAGGTCGTCGGGTTCACTTCCCGAAGCCCAGGCCTGAAATCGTTTCGCCCAGGCGTCGAGCTGTTTTGGCGGGTAGCAGGTCTTGAGTTCGTCATTGCCCTTCTGCAGCCGCGCGTAGACGAAGTCGCTCGCGATGTCGGCAATCGCCGGATATTTGCCGTGCTCGGCGAACACGACGGGCGTTTCGAACTTTCGCAGCAGCGCGATGAAATCGGGCACGCAAAAACTGTCGTGGCGGACCTCGACCACGTGACGCAGCGCGCGGCCCTCGAGTTTGCGCGGCAGCAGTTCGAGGAACTTGCCGAAATCGGCTTCGTCGAATTTCTTGGTCGGCGCGAATTGCCAGAGCACCGGACCGAGCCGGTCGCCGAGTTCCAGCACGCCTGAATCATAGAACCGTTTCACGGAGTCGCCGGCTTCCGCCAGCACGCGCCTGTTGGTGGCGAAGCGTGGTCCCTTCAAGGAGAACACGAAACCGTCGGGCACCTCACGCGCCCATTTGCGGAAACTCTCCGGCTTCTGCGAGCCGTAATAGGTGCCGTTGATCTCGATCGAGGTCAGCTTCGACGCGGCGTAGGACAACTCCTTCGCCTGCGTCAGCTTCTCTGGGTAAAATACACCGCGCCACGGCTCGAAGGTCCAGCCGCCGATGCCGATAAAAATGTTGCCGCTGGTTTTTGCGGACGATTTTGCAGGTTTGCTCACCGGGGGCTCGTTACGAAGGAGGGATGATTGCGGGCCGATCTTAATCCAGATCGGACCTAATTGGCCAGATTGCCGCAGGCAAAGATGAGCGCCCGGAAGTGCGGGATAGAAGCCGGGCGCTGCGGCGCGATATATGGACACAGACGCCGGTTCAGCCGACAATGCACACATAGAACGTGGCACGCAGAACTTGGCGCGCCAATTGCAGACTTTTGCAACGTAGCAGGCCGTAGGCCCAGGAACTTTTCCGTTCATATTGACGCAGGTTCGGAGTTGGCTACGAGCGGATACATGACAAGCAAGCATCAACCATCGCAACGAGAGACCAAGGGCGGCGGGCAAGCCCAGTTCGGGGCCTTGCTGATGACCGATGGTGGAACGCAACGGAGCGGGCCGCCATCGCTGTTCCATGGCCTCACCGAGTCTGAAATCGCGCAGGTGTTGGGCTCCGGAAAACGCAAAGTGCTCTACCGCGGCGCCCAGCTGTTCAGCCAGGGTAGTCCGCAAGACGGCATCTTCCTGATCGAGAGCGGCCGCATCAAGGTGTTCTACATCGCCCCCTCGGGCCGCGAGATCACGCTCGCCTATTGGCACTCCGGCAATTTCGTCGGCGGCCCCGAGGTCTTCAAGCAAGGCCTGCACATCTGGTCGGGGGTCGCCGCCGTCAACAGCACCGTGCTGCATTTGCCGGGCGATATCCTGCGCCGGATGGTGCTCACGATCCCCGCGCTCGCGATCGGAATCATCGAGGGCCTGACTTTCAAGGGCCAGTGCTATTCGGCACTCGCCCAGATGCTGGGGACGCGCTCGCCGACCGAAAGGCTGGCGCAGCTGCTGCTGCATCTGATGAACCTGTATGGCGTTGAAGAACGCGAGGGGTCGCTGATTGCCGCCTCATTCACGCATGCCGATCTCGCGCACATGACCGGCGTGACGCGCCAATCCGTCACCATCAGCCTGAAGCGATTTACCGAGCTTGGAATCCTGCACGCGCACGGCTCCAACCTCGTCATCAAGGACGCGGATAGGCTGAGCGATATCCGCGACGGCAAGCTCGCCAAGGCCGCGGCCTCTGATGAGATCTGAGGCGAGGGACCAAGCGAGTCCCGCGTCAAACCGCCGCTGATGCCGGCGGGCTTCCAGACGTTTGCGGGCTGAGTCCAGTCTGATTGAAATGACTAATTTATAGACATCTAGCCCGCCGGATAACCAAGACGGGCGCAAAATCTGTTCATTAATTGAGCATCCGCAAATTTCTTAGCAATAGGTTGCTGGTTCGAAGCGTTCGTCGTTTCGGATTCTGAGGAGGCCGTTCAGAACTTGCTGACCGGACGTGATCACGTCCGTGACGGAAGCAAGCGAGTTCGCGGCAAATGACGCCTACCACTCCCTTCGTGAGCCACGCCCTTCGCGAACCGGGCCTTCGCGAACCGAAAGCCGTCCGCGCCGTCAGCATTGGTCTGATGGCATGTCGTTTGCACCATCAGGGTCATCAAGCCAGTCAGTTTGCTCAGCGCCGAGTAACCCTGCCGCCCTTCGCCGCGGCCGGGGGATTCAGCATGGGCCATGCAAGTCACACCGCACAGTTTGGTTCGAAAGGATTTGTCCCATGAGCATCGGCCCTGCGTCTAAATTCTCTGGCTTCCTTCCCTTGATCGCTGCGGCAGCCATCGCATTGGCGCCCGGACAGGCGAGCGCGCAGACGCTCGAGATCGGGATCGGCACACAGAATACGACGACCAACACGGTGACCGGCGGCGTCGTGCTGAAAGAGCTTGGACTCCTGGAGAAGCACCTGCCGAAGACCGGCAAGTACAAGGACATCCAGTACAAGCTGAGCTGGCAGAACGCGACCTCCGGTCCGCCGATCACCAACGGCATGATGGCCAACAATATCCAGATCGGCATGATGGGTGACTACCCGCTGATGGTGAATGGCGCCACCGGGCAGGCGACCAAGAACGAAACGCAGCTCGTCGCGATCATCGCCTACAACGCGTATGGCGGCGGCAATGGCATCGTCGTCCACAAGGAGTCGCCGTTCTACGAACTCGCCGATCTCAAGGGCAAGAACGTGTCGGTGCCGTTCGGCTCCGCCGCGCACGGCATGATGCTCACCTCGCTGCAGAAGCGCGGCCTGCCGCCCGATTTCTGGAGCCTGGTTTCGCAATCGCCGGAAGTCGGCACCACCAATCTGCAGGAAAAGCGTATCGACGCGCATGGCGATTTCGTGCCGTTCGCCGAACTGCTGCCGTTCAAAGGCTTTGCCCGCAAGATCTATGACGGCGCCGAAACCAAGGTGCCGACCTTCCACGGCGTCGTCGTGCGCAAGGACTTCGGCGAGAAATATCCGGAGATCGTGGTGGCCTACATCAAGGCGTTGATGGAGGCGAACGACTGGATGCGCAAGAATCCGAAGTTTGCGGCCGAGAAGATCGAGGAGTGGACCAAGATCAACAAGGAAGTGACCTACATCTTCCTGGGTCCCGGCGGCGTGCACACGCTCGATGCGACCATCAAGCCGAAATGGGTGGAAGCTGTCGGCGCCAATTACGCGATCCTGCAGAAGCTCAACATGATCAAGGAACTGAACATCGGCGCCTGGGTCAACGACAGCTATGTACGGACGACCTACAAGGAACTCGGGCTCGACTACGACAAGCAGCTTGCTTCGTATGACACCTATAACGTCACCGGCACCGATCCGGTCTGCAACACGCCGGTCAACAATCCCCTGCAAACCGGCGAGATCTGGATCCAGGGCGGCGACATCGTGCCGTTCAGCTCTCCGGTCTGCACGCTGCTCGGCGTGAAGAAGTACGGCTCCGAAGGCAAGAAGTTCAACGCCGTCTATCTGGTCGACCGCGAGCTCGGCATCAAGGTATTCGCTGACGCCGCATTCTATTCGGTCGGCGGCCAGGATCCGAAGAAGCCGGATGTCGTGCCGTTCCTGCTCAAGAAGGATGCGGAAGCCTATGCGGCCAAGAATGGCGGCAAGCTTGCCACCTATGCCGAAGTCCTCGGCGCCATCAACGTGGGGCAATAGGGGAATCCGATGGGCAGCACGGCAACAGCCAAGATTGTGGCGCTTCCTATGGTCGACAAGCACGCCGATCCTGAGCCGGTGGCGGTGGAGACGAAAGCCTCCGCAGCCCAAATGTCCGCTGCGGAAATTCCGGTGCCGGAACCGGAGCCGATCCCCACGGTCTCGCTGACCAAGGTGTTTCTCGGCGTGCTCGGATACGTGACCCGAGAGCGGATCATCACGGCATTGCTTGCCTGCATCTCGATCGGGGCCCTGTTCCTGTTCTGGTATCTCGGCACCAAGTACAAGTTCGAATTCTACATCCGCTTCAAGAACGTTCCGACGCCCTATGAGGTGTATCAGCAGCTGACGCAGGTCGGGCTATCGAACAAATACCTCTTCAATATCGCCATGAGCGTGCGACGTATTCTGCTCGGCTTCACGATCGCGACCATCATCGGGGTGCCGCTCGGGCTCGCGATCGGCAAGTACGAGCGCGTGCGCGACTTCTTCATGCCTGTCGTCGAGATCATGCGGCCGATTCCGGCGATCGCCTGGGTGCCGATGTCGATCATGCTGTGGCCGAACAACGAGGCCAGCATCGTCTTCATTACCTTTATCGGCGCCTTCTTTCCGATCCTGCTTAACACCATTCACGGGGTTCATTCACTGGATGGCGTGCTGGTACGGGCGGCTCGCTGTCTCGGCGCCAGCGAGATCCGGCTGTTCATGAACGTGATCCTGCCTGGCTCGTTGCCGCACATCTTCACGGGTCTTGCCGTCGGCATGGGCGTGGCCTGGGTCTCGCTGATTGCCGCCGAGATGATCTCGGGTCAATTCGGCGTCGGCTACTTCACCTGGGAAGCCTACTCACTGGTGGACTATCCCGCGATCGTGCTCGGCATGATCACGATCGGTGTCCTTGGACTGGCGTGCAGCGGCATCATCCGGATGGTTGGCGTCCTTCTGATGCCCTGGCTCGCATTCGCACCCGGAGGCCGGCGATGAGCATGACCATGGCGGAAACCGAAGTCAGCAAGGGCTTCATCGACGTTCGAGATATGGGCGTGACGTTCGGTGCCAACGACAACAAGGTCGTTGCCGTCGACAATGTCTCGCTCAACGTGCAGCCGGGCGAGTTCGTCTCGCTGATCGGGCCTTCCGGCTGCGGCAAGTCGACCTTGCTCAGCATCGTCGCCGGCTTCGTCAAGCCGACCCGCGGCGAAGCGTTGCTCGACGGCAAGGCGATCACCAAGCCCGGTTCCGACCGCGGCGTCGTGTTCCAGCAATACTCGCTGTTTCCGTGGCTGTCGGTTCGCAAGAACGTCGAGTTCGGCCTCAAGATGGCCGGCGTCGAGCAAAGCAAGCGCAACACCACGGCGCGGGCGCTGCTTGATTTGGCCGGACTGCTCTCGTTCGAAAACCATTATCCGGATCAGCTGTCCGGCGGCATGAAGCAGCGCATCGGCATCGTCCGTGCGCTGGCGACCAGCCCTCAGGTCCTGCTGATGGATGAGCCGTTCGGCGCGCTGGATACGCAGACGCGCGTCGTGATGCAGGAGATCCTCACCAACATCTGGCAGCAGTTCCGCATCTCGGTGCTGTTCATCACGCACGACATCGAGGAATCGATTTTCCTCTCCGACCGCATCTACGTCATGACCGCGCGCCCGGGCCGCATCAAGGCTGTCATCAAGGTGCCGCTGCCGCGTCCGCGAACGGCCGAGATGACCGACACGCCGGAGTTCATGAACCTGGTGCAGGAGCTCAAGGGTCTGATCCGCGAAGAGTCGCTCGCCGCCATGGCGCCGGAGATCAAGGATCGAGGCCTATCTGGCTTTGGAATGAAAGTGGGACCGAAAGGAGTAGGCGAAATCTTCTGACGTAACTTGAACGTCGCGGCCTGACAGGCGCGAACCCAAAAATCGATCACAGCAATCAAGCACAGACGCAAACAGGCGCGCGCGTCAACGATGACTCACGCCTGGCGTCCATCAAATCGGAGCATTCAATGGCAAAGAAACCAAACATTCTGTTTTTCCATGTCGACAATCTGGGCATGGGCGAACTCGGTTGCTACGGCGGCGGCATTCTGCGCGGCGCCGATACCAAGCGCATGGATCAGTTCGCAAAGGAAGGCGCCAAGCTGACGCACTACGTCGTCGAGCCGCAGTGCACGCCGACGCGTTCGGCGCTGATGACCGGCCGTTTCCCGATCCGTTCGGGCAACCACACCATCGCGCTCGGCGGCAATGGCGGCGGCATCGTCAAGTGGGAGCGCACCATCGGCACCATCCTGTCGGATGCCGGCTATGCGACCTCGATCTATGGCAAATGGCACATCGGCGCCGAGGACGGCCGCTTCCCGACCGATCACGGCTTTGACGAATGGTACGGCCCCTTGCGCACCTATGACGAATGCATGTGGCTGACCGACCCGCATTATGTCGCGGAGCGCGACGGCTTCTCGCACATGCATGAAGGCGTCAAGGGCAAGGGTGCCTGGCCGCTCAAGGATGAGCAGCTCACCATGGAAACCAAGAAGACCTGCGACCTCGAGTACCAGAAGCGCGCCATCAAGTTCATGGAAAAGTCCGTCAAGGCGGACAAGCCGTTCTACTGCTACTTCAACCACTCGCTGATGCACTTCCCGATGAGCCCGCGCGACGAATTCGTCGGCAAGAGCACCAATGGCGACTGGGGTGATTGCTTGCTGATGCTGGACCACGATTTCGGCGTGCTGCTCGACAAGCTCGACGAACTCGGCGTTCGCGACAACACCATCGTCGTGATGTGCGGTGACAACGGCGCCGAGGACCATCTCGCCGGACGCGGCACCGGCGGCTTCTTCGACGGCTCCTACTTCAGTTCGGCGGAAGGCGGCATTCGTACGCCGCTCTTGATCCGCTGGCCGGGCCACATCAAGCCGGGCACCGAAAGCAACGAGATGGTTCATGTCACCGACATGTTCACGACGCTGCTGTCCATGACCGGTTGCGAGGCACCCAAGGATCGCCTGATCGACGGCGTCGACCAGAGCGAGTTCTTCCTCGGCAAGAAGGAAACGTCAAACCGCGAGTCCTGCATCGTCTGGCTCAAGGACGAACTGCACGCCGTGAAGTGGAAGGACTTCAAGATCAAC
The DNA here is from genome assembly GCF_018131065.1 of Bradyrhizobium sp. AUGA SZCCT0431. Taxonomy (NCBI): domain Bacteria; kingdom Pseudomonadati; phylum Pseudomonadota; class Alphaproteobacteria; order Hyphomicrobiales; family Nitrobacteraceae; genus Bradyrhizobium; species Bradyrhizobium sp. AUGA SZCCT0431. The sequence goes on from NZ_JAFCLR010000061.1 coordinate 22,476, forward strand.
TTCAAACGGCAGCAGCACTTCCACGATCCGGAGCTGGCGCTCGGATTTGCCCGCATCACGCATCTGAAGGAAGACCCGAAGGAGCGTGACGCCGTCAACCAGCGCTATGTTCGCTGGTGGGTGATGCAGCACGCCCAGCGCATCATCCGCGACTTCGAGGAGAGCGCCAAGAAGGAGGAGCTGATTCCGCCGGGCGCGGCACTCGATTTCGTGCCGAAGCAGCGGCAGAAGGCTTGAGGACGATGCCTGCACCGACGATAGCGGCTGATGTCGCGCAGGGTGCAGCCGGCAATCGCCGGGGAGCGGGCTGCTGCTCGCTCCCTGGCCAACCAAACGTGACGTTTGGCACAATCAACCGCGATTCCATGATCTGGATCCCGGGCGGCGCTTTCCTGATGGGCTCCTACAGCTTCTATCGGGAAGAACGCCCGGTGCGTCCCGCCTCCGTCGATGGCTTCTGGATCGACACCTATCCCGTCACCAACGCCGAGTTTCAAAAATTCGTTGAGGCGACCGGATACGTCACCTATTCCGAACGCCCGCCGAACCCTTCGATGTATCCCGACGCCGATCCGCAAATGCTGGTGCCGGGCTCGCTGGTGTTCAGGAAACCCGACCGTCCGGTCAACCTGCGCAACAACCTCGCCTGGTGGGAATACAGACCCGGCGCCGACTGGCGGCATCCGCAGGGGCCGGAGAGTTCGATCGCAGGATGCGAAAATCATCCGGTCGTGCATGTGGCTTACGAGGACGCGCTCGCTTACGCGGCGTGGGCCGGCAAGGAACTTCCGACCGAGGCGGAGTGGGAATTCGCCGCGCGCGGCGGTCTGGAAGGCAAGGCCTATCCCTGGGGCGATGCCTCCAATCCGGACGGGCAGTTCATGGCAAACACCTGGCAGGGCCATTTTCCTTACCAGAATTCGGCCGATGACGGCTACGAGGGCACGTCGCCGGTCGATGCGTTTCCGGCCAACGGCTACGGCCTGTTCGACATGGTCGGCAACACCTGGGAATGGACGTCGAGCCCTTATGGCGCCGCGCAGGAGCAGCAATCGTGCTGCCACACCAGCGCGGGCGACGACACATCCGTGCGCCGCGTAGTGAAGGGCGGTTCGCATCTGTGCGCGCCGAATTATTGCCTGCGCTATCGGCCGTCGGCGCGCCAGGGCGAAACCGTCGATTCCTCCACCTGTCATATCGGCTTCCGCTGCGTCGTGCGTCAACCACCGGGCACCTGACAAGAATTCCTTTCGCAACCGGCGAGGCCGGAGCACCGCCAAACATCTTTTGGAAGTTTCCCATGCAAGTCGCCAGCACCACGATCAACGCGCAACTCCAGTTTGAAGACTCGCCGTCGATCGGCGCGGTGCTGCGTGCGCCCAACCTTTTCGTCCGCGAGTCCCTGGCCGGTATAGTCACCGCGCTGGCGCTGATTCCGGAGGTGATCTCGTTCTCCTTTGTCTCCGGCGTCGATCCCAAGGTGGCGCTGGTCTCCTCTATCGTGCTGTGCCTGGTGATGTCGGCGCTCGGTGGCCGGCCTGCGATGGTCACCGCGGCGGCGGGCTCGATCGCGCTGGTGATCGGGCCGATGGTGAAGGTGCATGGCGTCGGCTACATCCTGCCGACCATCCTTTTTGCCGGCATTATCCAGATCGTCTTTGGACTTGCAGGACTGGCGCGGGTGATGCGCTTCGTTCCGCGTTCGGTGATGATCGGCTTCGTCAACGCGCTCGGCATTCTCATCTTCGCGGCACAGGTGCCCCACATCTTCAACGTTCCGTGGCTGGTCTATCCGCTGTTCGCGCTGACGATCGCCGTTGTCCTCATCATGCCCCGTTTCACGACGGCCGTGCCAGCGCCGCTGGTCGCGATCATCGTCGTGACCGCGATCGTGATGGTGGGGCATCTGACCGTGCCCAATGTCGGCGGCGAGGGCGCCATGGCGCCGGGACTGCCGGGCCTTACGGCGTTCATCGTCCCGCTCAACCTTCAAACGCTCAGCATCATCTGGCCGACCGCGCTCAGCGTCGCCTTTGTCGGCCTGCTCGAGACGCTGCTGACGGCCAAGCTGGTCGACGACCTGACCGACACCCGCTCGCACAAGGGCAAGGAGTCCTGGGCGCTCGGCGTCGCCAATATCGCGGCCGGGTTCTATGGCGGCATTGGTGGATGCGCGATGATCGCCCAGACCGTCGTCAACGTGAAGATCGGGCAGGGCCGCACCAGGATATCGACGGCGGTCGCCGCAATCGTGCTGCTGGTGCTGGTGACCGCGCTGAGCGACCTGATGGCGCAAATTCCGATGGTGGCGCTCGCCGCCGTCATGATGATCGCCGCGCTCAAGACCATCGATTGGCACAGCATCACGCCGGCGACGCTCAAGCGCATGCCGATCCCGGAAACGCTGGTGATGGTCCTGACCGTTGCCGTCACGGTGGCCACCAGCAATCTCGCGATCGGGATCGCCGTCGGGGTGTTGCTGGCGATGGTGTTGTTCGCGCGCCGGGTCGCCCATGTCATCCGTGCCGACCGCACGCTCAGCGAAGACGGCCTTTCGGTTCGCTATCACGTCCATGGGCCGCTGTTCTTCGGCAGCAGCAACGACCTCGTCGAGCGCTTCTCCTACGGCGCAGATCCCAAGCGCGTCCTGATCGATCTCACCCATTCCCAGATCTGGGACGCTTCGAGCGTCGCGGCGCTGGATTCGATTGAGACCAAATACCGCGACCATGGCGCAACCGTCACGTTCGTTGGGCTCGACCAGCGCAGCTCCTCGTTCCACGAGCGGCTGACCGGCCAGCTCGGCGCCTGAATTTCGGAACGCGGAACGAGAAGGAGCTTCCGATGGCAATCTTCCAATGGCTGTCGACATTCGTCCGCAGGATGATGCGAAATTGGTCCGGCCGCTATCGGCCGGAGCGGCATTACATGCGCGGGGCCGGGCCGGCGTCAAAGCGAAGCGCGCGCCACAGCACAAGCTCCTGAGATGGGGCGTTGATCGCGGACCCGGGAGCTTCTCCGACAGCGCGTACTCCAGACCAGCCCAATCAATCGTGATTGGCCAACTCGCTGAAACCGTGCTGTGCACGGTTGTCTCGATCGCGGGTCGGGCTACGCAAAACAAGAATGGAGAAAAGGATGCGCATCCTGATCGCCGCATTGGTCGTGATGACGAGTTTCCCTGTTCTCGCCGATGAGGTCGGTGACGCACGCAAATTGGCGGTTTCGGGGCGTGACGCCTACTGGAACTGCCTGGCCCGCGAGTATCCGCGGGAGAGCAACAAGAATATGCCGGAACAGGAATTTGGCGCGTTGATCGGAGCTGCCTGTGCGTCAGAGCGGCAGAATTTCCGGGTGGCGCTGGTGGGCTTTCTCGGGATCCAGTCCCCGGACAAGGATGCGGGCGCGAACCTCACGACGGCCAACGATGCCATCGCCCTCGCCCAGAAGGACATCGTGACGGCGTTCGCAAGGCGCAAAGCCGCGTCGAAGTAGCCAACTCGGCTTTCGCCAGCCTATTCCACCATTCCGGCCTTCCGTGATATTGATTCCCGATCAGACGGGGGATTGTCGGGTATGAATTCTGAGTCGATAGCCGGTATCTTGGGTGCCATTGTCGCCTCGATCGTGCTGGTGGTTGCGATCGCCTATGGGCCGATCGGGCAGTTTGGCAAGCCGGCGCCGAAGCCGGCCGCCGTCCAGCAACCGTCCCAGATGGCGCCCGCGGCGCCCGCACCACGGGGACCGGTGATCCGGGAAGTGCCGAATTAGTCGACGCAGGGCAGCGGTTAGGCCACCCCTTGCGGAAGGCCCCTGGCATCCCTATCTTGGTCCTAACGGCGACGTTGAGCCTTAAGAAGCTCCGGCGCTGGGACGACCATGAATAGTTTGGCTGCGCCGGATGTACGCGCGCCCTCTGTTCGTGGTCGTTGGCATTTTGGGGCCTTTTTTGGCCCATTTTCCCCACCAGAAACCCGTTCCCGCGCCCCTGCTTTGGCAATACTTGCGGCGGCTTCGATTGCTGGCGGCGCCTTTCGTAGTGCTGGCGGCGCCTTGGCATCCCCAGCGGCTGCGGATATACGCTGGCCCCATGAATCAAGCCATCAAACCGGGCCCCGAAGTCCCGTCGCAGGCCGCCGGTTTGCCTCAGCTTTCGGTCGTCGTCCCTACCTTTAATGAGCGCGACAACGTCACCGTCCTCTACCGGCGGCTGGACGCGACCCTCAAGGACATCCCCTGGGAAGTCGTGTTCGTCGACGACAATTCCCCTGACGGCACCTGGGAAGTGGTGCGCGGCCTGGCGCAGAAGGACCCCCGCGTCCGCTGCATCCGCCGGATCGGGCGGCGCGGCCTGTCCGGGGCGTGCATCGAGGGCATTCTTGCCGCCAGCGCGCCCTATGCGGCTGTCATCGACGCCGATCTGCAGCACGACGAGACCCAGCTGCCGAAGATGGTGGGCCTCTTGCTGCGTGGCGAGGCCGAACTCGTGGTCGGCAGCCGCTATGTCGAGGGCGGCAGCGCCGACAGTTTCAACAAGGGACGCGCCGGCATCAGCGCGCTCGCGACCGAAGTTGCAAGACGCGTGCTCAAGGTCGAGATCGCCGATCCCATGAGCGGCTTCTTCATGATCCGCCGCGACCGCTTCGAGCAACTGGCGCCGCAGCTTTCGATCCAGGGCTTCAAGATCCTGCTCGATATCGTCGCGACCGCGCAAGGCAAGCTGCGCACGGTCGAGGTTCCCTTTACATTCGGCTCGCGCCAGCACGGCGAGAGCAAGCTCGATTCGATGGTGGCGCTGGATTTCCTGGGTCTGGTGCTGGCCAAGTTCACTCACGACGTGGTCTCGCTGCGCTTTCTGTTGTTTGCGATGGTCGGCTCGATCGGCCTCATCGTGCATCTCGCGGCGCTGTTCATCGCGAACCAACTCTTCAACATGCCGTTCGCGGAGTCGCAGGCCGTCGGCGCGCTGGTGGCGATGACCAGCAATTTCATCCTGAACAATTTTCTCACCTATCGCGATCAACGCCTGAAGGGTTTTGCCATCCTGCGCGGCCTGCTGCTGTTTTACCTCGTCTGCAGCGTCGGCCTGTTCGCCAATGTCGGCGTCGCGTTCTCGGTCTACGACCAGGAGCCGATCTGGTGGCTGGCAGGTGCGGCGGGCGCGCTGATGGGCGTGGTCTGGAACTACGCGATGTCCGGACTGTTCGTCTGGCGCAAGCGATGATCGATAGCGTTTTCAAGCGAAGTGGTTACCCGGTTCGCGCGAAGAAAACGCGTCGAAACGATAAACTGGAGCCCGGTCCTGATCCAATCAGGACCGGTGGGGCTCCAAAATGAATCCGAACGAGGCGCGGCTTGTCCTCAACACGGTTCTGACCATCCTGGCGCTGGTCGCGGGACGGCTGGTAGCCGCCGCCTACACGCCGATCACCTTCGACGAAGCCTATTACTGGATGTGGTCGAAGAATCTGGCCGGCGGCTATTACGACCATCCGCCGATGGTGGCATTCGTGATCCGCCTCGGCACGATGATTGCGGGCGACACCGAACTCGGCGTCCGTCTGGTCTCGATCCTGTTGGCATTGCCGATGAGCTGGGCGGTGTACCAGACCGCGGCCGTGTTGTTCGGCGGCAGGCGGGTGGCGACGACGTCGGCGATCCTGCTCAACGTCACGCTGATGGCCGCGGTCGGCACCATGATCGTCACGCCGGATGCGCCGCTCCTGGTAGCCGCGAGCTTCGTGCTGTTTTCGCTGGCCAAGGTGCTCGAGACCGGACGCGGTGCGTGGTGGCTGGCGGTCGGTCTTGCCACGGGCGCTGCGCTGTTGTCGAAATACACCGCGCTGTTCTTCGGCCCCGCCATCCTGATTTGGCTGGTGGTGGTTCCGAAACTGCGGCGCTGGCTGATCTCGCCATGGCTCTATCTCGGCGGCCTCGTCGCGTTCTTGATGTTTTCGCCGGTCATTCTGTGGAACGCCGATCATCATTGGGTGTCTTTCATCAAGCAGATGGGCCGGGCGCGGATCGAGGATTTCAGGCCGGCCTTCATCGCCGAATTGATTCCGACGCAGATCGCGTTCGCAACGCCGCTGGTATGGATTCTCGGCGCGATGGGTCTGTATGCACTGTTTCAGCGCCGCGCCGGCGCGCTGCCGGCGCGCGTGCTGGTCAGCACCATGTTCTGGACCATCGTCGCCTATTTCGTCTGGCATTCGCTGCACGCCCGGGTCGAGGCCAACTGGTTCGCGCCGGTCTATCCGGCGTTTGTGGTCGCGGCGGCCTACGCGGCCCATCTGGTGCCATGGGAAAAGCGAGAGCAGCGCACCGTCAATTTCTGCCTGCGCTGGGCGGCGCCATCAGGCATTGTGATGTTTGCACTGCTGATCGTGCAGGCCAATACCGGCGCGCTCTCGGGTTATCGCCGCGACGCCACGGTGCGCAGCGTCGGCGTCGGCTGGCGCGAAATCGCAGGCGAGATCGAAGCGGTGCGGGCGCGGGCGGGCGCATCCTGCGTTCTCGCGCCGGATTACGGCACCACCGGCTGGCTTGCGTTCTATCTGCCGAAGGGAACTTGCGTTGCTCAGCAAAGCCAGCGCATCCGCTGGGTCAACATGCCCGAGCCGACGGCGGCCCAGCTCGACGGCAAGCAGCTGTATGTTCGCGAGGCCTTGCCCGGCGATCATCCGTTGAAGAACGAATTTACCCGCGTCGAGAGGGTCGGCGAGGTCAAGCGCAAGCGCGGCCCGCTTGTGATCGAGACCTACGCACTGGATGTGCTGGTGGGACCGAAGGGGGATGTGCTCGACCGTTCCCCGCCGCCGGAACTGCACTAGGACATCCGCGTTTTGGTCACGTCGCGGCGACGACAATAATCCGGTGGTCGTGTAGGATCGGCCCTACCGGGATCGTCTTATAGGGAACCCAACAGGCCATCCAACCGCGAGGTCATGCCCATGTCCGGTTCCACCTTGAAACCCGCCGATGAACTTGCCCGTGCCAACACCGCGCGCATTCCCAATGAGAGCACGGAATATCGCCGCGCCCGCGAGCAATTGCTGGCGGAAGAGATCGAGCTTCGCCGCCACATCGAGCGCGTCGCCGAACTGCGCCGCGGGCTGCCACCTGGCGGCGTGGCGACCAGGCCCTATTCGTTCGAAGGCGAGGGCGGTTCCGCCACGCTGTCGGACCTGTTCGGCAACAAGCAGACGCTCGTGATCTACAGCTACATGTTCGGCCCGCAGCGTGAAAAGCCGTGTCCGATGTGCACCTCGTTCATGAGCACGTGGGAAGCGAAGCTGCCCGATGTCGAGCAGCGCATCGCATTCGTATTCGTGGCGCGCTCGCCGATCGCGCGATTGATCGAGGCCAAGAAGGCACGCGGCTGGACGCGGCACAAAGTCTATTCGGATATGTCGGGCGACTACACGCGTGATTACGTCAGCGCCGATGATGCCGATATGCCCGGCTATAATGTGTTCATACGCCGCGACGGCATCGTCCGTCATTTCTGGTCTGGTGAAATGGGGCCTGCGACGGCGGACCCCGGTCAGGATCCGCGCGGTGCGCCCGACCTCGATCCGCTGTGGGCGATTCTCGACACCACGCCCGAAGGCCGCGGCAAGGACTGGTATCCGAGCTTGAGCTATTGAAGGCGCGTTTTGCGAGCCGAATCGAACGCCATACTGACGGCGGGCTGCGTCCGATCAAAGCCTCGCTGCCAATGAACCTAAGCGGGTTTTGGTGCGACGACCTATGCTCGGTGCAAGACATTGCCGGCGACGTCCGGCAACCGTGGAAGAGGAAGATGCAATGCGGCTCGATCCCTATCAGGAGCGTGCAAGGGCCCTGGCGGTCGAAGCCGGGCTCGACCCCGATGCGAAGATCGATCGCCCCGGTCAGCGGCCGATACCGATCTGGTGCACGTTCCGCGACGCTGCGCGCAAGGAGCAGTTCACGACGCAGGCTGCGCAATACCAGAACAGCCCGCTCAAGATCTTCGGCCAGCACGAAGAAGCCACGATCGCGCAGATGCGCAACTGCATGGCGGTCGGCAACGCCGTGGCCGGCGTGATCTGCGCGGACGGTCATCTGGGATATGCCCAGCCGGTCGGCGGCGTGATCGCCTATGAGAAGCAAATCAGCATCTCCGGCGTCGGCTTCGACATCGGCTGCGGCAACATGGCGGTGCGTCTCGATACGCCGTTCAGCCGGATCGAAAGCAATGTCGGCACGATCATCAAGGACGTGCACAGGACGATTTCCTTTGGCGTCGGGCGGACCAACGAGGAGCGCGTCGAGCACGAGCTGTTCGACGACGGCGATGCCTGGAGAGAATCCGACATGGGCGCGTATCGGCAGAAGGCCGTGTCGCAGCTCGGCACGGTCGGATCGGGCAACCATTATGTCGACCTGATGCGCGACGAAGCCGGCCTTGTCTGGATCGGCGTTCACTTCGGCAGCCGCGGTCTCGGCCACACCAGTGCCACCCGCTACCTCAAGGCCGCGGGCGGCAAGGACGGCATGAATGTTCCGCCGGCTGTCATCGACGAGGACAGCGAGATCGGGCGACGCTACATCGCGGCCATGCAACTGGCCGGCCGCTATTCCTATGCCGGCCGGGAGTGGGTGGTCGAACGCGTGCGCAAGATCATCGGCGGCAACGTCACCGACATGGTCCACAACCATCACAATTATGCCTGGCGCGAAAATCATGCGGGTAAGGATTTGTGGGTTGTGCGCAAGGGCGCGACGCCGGCATTTCCGGGACAGCGCGGCTTCATCGGCGGATCGATGGGAGATGACGCCGTCATCGTCGAAGGCGTCGATAGCCTTGAAGCGAAGGCGTCGCTCTACTCGACGGTTCACGGCGCGGGCCGGAGGTTCGGCCGCAGGGAGGCCAAACGGAGGTTTACGCGGGTCGAGATGGATGCGTGGCTGCAGTCGCGCGGCGTGACGTTGATCGGCGCCGATCTCGACGAAAGCCCGATGGCCTATCGAAGGTTGCCGGAGGTGCTTGCCGAGCATGCCGGCTCGATCAAGGTGCAGCACACGCTGCGTCCGTTCGCCGTCGTCATGGCGGGCGAGAACGAATTCGATCCGTTCAAGGATTGATTGCCAAAATGGGACAGCCGGCCAACGGCCGGATGTCCCGATCGCAGGGCAACCCCGCATGTTTACGGGCTGATTTGCGCATAACTTCCAATGATTTGCGCATGCCTTAGATCTGCCCGCGTTTAATCTGCATTTAACTAAAACTCGCCTTAATGACGCTCCGTGTCTTTGCGAGATGCTGCCCGGGAACTTTTCGGGCGCAGCATCAAGCGGGGACTTAGTAGAGTTGTTGTGGACGCAAGGCGAATGAGTACGAGTACCGGTGCGTTTGGCCTTGCGGCCCACAACCGCAAGAAATCTTCCCGGAAAGTCATTCCTCAGCATTTACTCGGCGGCGTCGCGATCGCAGCCGTGGTGCTGGGCTGCGCCTGGACCGTTTACAGCAATATTTTCGCAGCCGGCATCTATCCCTCGGTCAACAGCGCGGCGTTCGATCCGCCGGTCGTTAAGAGCTCCTCGATTGTCGCGTCGCGTCCGGCGCGGCCCGCCTTCAACGAAGTGTTCGCGTCGCTGCCCCAGCCGGCCCCGAAGATTTCCGCGCCCGCGACCGTCGCTCCTTCAATTATGTTTAACGAAAGGTTTGCAGCCTCGGCGCCGCAAGGCGAGGCGTCCAGGGCGATCGAAGCCACCCAAGTGGCGGAGGTCTCGCCGCCGGTCGATGTGAAGAAGACTGAAGCGCCAAAACTTGGCGAAGTGCCGAAGCCGAAGGAAGCCGCTTCGCAGGCACCGACCCAGGTCGCCTTGAACGTTCCGGCTCCGGCGCCCAAGCAGGCTGAAGCCAAACCCGCCGCGAAAGAATCCGGGGCTTCGGTCCGCGACATGGCGCAGCGCGCCAAGGCGGCGGTGATGTCGATTGCGTCCAACGACAAGCTGAGCATGGTCGAGAAATTGTGGGGCAAGCAGCCCTCGCATGGCGGGCTGTTGTCCTACGCTTCCGCCGACGCCAGCGTCACCGGAAGCCTTCCCGATACCCGCGCGCAAAACCCGATGCTGGGCGGATCGCCGCCTTACGACAAGCAGACCGCAGTCTACGACATTTCGGCGAAGATGGTCTATCTGCCCGACGGCACCAGGCTGGAAGCGCATTCAGGCCTCGGCGCCAAGATGGACGATGTGCGCTATGCGCATGTGCGGATGCAGGGCGTGACGCCGCCGCATATCTATGACCTGAAGCCGCGCGAGGCGCTGTTCCACGGCGTGCCGGCGCTGCGGCTGACGCCGATCGGCGGGCAGGACAAGATCTTCAACCGTGACGGCCTCCTGGCGCATACCTACATGCTCGGTAGCCGCGGCGATTCCAATGGCTGCGTTTCCTTCAAGGACTATTACGCGTTCCTGAACGCGTACCGGAACCAGGGCATCCGGCGCCTTGCGGTGCTGGCCAGAGTTCAGTGACGTCGCTCGTCGTCCCTGCGAACGCAGGGACTCATACGCGTAGCAATCATTGTTGCAGAAGGTATCGAGCGCGAGCGATCCTAACCGATCGGCCGCGGCGTATGGGTCATCGGGTTCGGCCTTAGGCCCACCGAAGAATGTGATCTTCGTAACAGTGCGACCGCCGCCGATTAGTCATGGTTCCTATCACCGAGGCACTGGTGCATCGGATCAACCAACCCAAGGTAGGAGGCGTAACTATGGATGAGATCGAAATCGCTGCGTCGGATACCGTGACTGATGCGGAACTGGATGAGGTCAATGGCGGCTTTATCTTCATATTGGTGGGTGCGGCGGCGTTCAGCACCGGCTTTTTCGCCGGGTACGGGGCGGTCAGATTTGCACAGGACATGTCGAAATAACGCAGTCCGTCTGAAAGAAACGAACGGAGGCCCCGTCGCAGTTGCGCGGGGCTTTCTGCGTCCCTTGTCATCCGGGCCACAACGTAACAGAGGCTCATCCCTGCGATATGCAGCCTCCTCAGGCTGTATGTCGAAGAGAGCTTCCATGATGCTTGAAGAATAGGTCAAGCTTTACAGGTTCGCCGGTATCTCGCCAGAACAGTTTTCGATTGAGGCTGGCCGCCACCGCGAGGCGGTGGTGGCCGCCGATCAGAATATGGTCGTCCGTCGTTTTGGCGATGATTTCTCCATCTTCGTCCACGATGATTTTCATGTGCCGCCTCCAATCCAAGGCTGCCGATCAGCGCCGCCGCGATGGTGCGCATTCTATCTAACCTCGTACGGGCTCCGGGCGTTCCAACTGAAGATCACTGTTTTGGGATAACAGGCGCCGCATCGCGCACCGCCTTTGTGTACCGATCGTACATAAAATTAAACCGGGAATGCGCGAGTGCAATTATATTCAAACATCACCGTCGCGCGGTCCCCGCACAAAGTCGCGCCCTCCACAGGACCCTGCTTCCGATTGCGGACGACCGCCATCGTTCGACGGTCCCGCGCCAACAGGTCATCACAGTTGTCCTTTGATTTAGCCCTGAGTGAGTTGCTGCATAATCTGTTGAAACATTTGGGCCGGATCGTTCTGACCACCCGGTTCACCCGCTCCTGCTTTGATTTGGGTGAAGGCGCGCAAGGGGAGCGGGAGCCAGCCGCCAGCCACCGCATCGAGCGCCTCGGCGGACAACTCGCGCACGCTCTTCGCATTTGCATTTCCAGTCATCCCAGTTCTCCTTTGATTTATCCAGCGCGATCATCCACCGCTGGTGCGGCCAAGTTTAGCGTCAACCCTCTCGTCGCGAAGTGACGGCGATCACATCGCCTGCCGTCGCGCGCATCGACAAGGCGCGGCACGGACGTGGGTAGGCTTCCGGGATGGAAGGCAGCATCATCGGCGCGAGTGCGTCAGCGTCGCGGCGCGGACAGGCGGCCGATAGCGGACGGCATCACGTCATCGAAGTGCGACGAATGGGCACGTTGGTTCGTTGAATGGCTGTGACGGGGAGTCACAGTACATCCGCAATTTGAAAAACACGCTTGCAACTGAAAGATGTTTCGTTTATTAGCCCGCTCCTTCGCTAGGCCATGGGTTCGGGCTCTCTGAGATCCCGACTGGCGCGAGCCGGTGTCCGGTTTCGTGTTCCGCCGAATGAAGACGCGAGGTGTAGCTCATGGAGAGCGTCGGGGTGATACCCGAAGGCATCGGTTCGATTCCGGTCTCTTGCACAACCGAAGGATAGCTCAGTGGTAGAGCAGATGACTATGAATCATCGTGACGCGGGTTCGAATCCCGTTCCAACGCTCCGGTTCAGTCTAAAAAACTGAATTTCCCATTGAAGGGGACCGGACGCGCGCTTCAGTCGCAGTCCGGCCGCATTGCCGCAAGGCTCTTCGTCCGAACCTAGACACTGTACGAACGGCTCTGCGCCGCGGTGGATGCCGCTTGCGCTGACGCCGGGAACACCGCTCAAAACGCCCGACATTCGTCGGGCGATTGCGCGCGTGCGCCCGTCGTCATGCAAGCTCAAACCACGGCCCGCCGGACTTTCAGGAAGCGCCGTTCGCGTCCTCCGTTCCTTCAAAACGAAACCAGTCTTCCGACCTCTGGCCGGAAGGCCAATGATGGAGGCGTGCCATGAACTGGCATTTCCTGATGACGCATGTGACGGTGAAGGATGGCGAGCGCGCGTTGCTGACGCGGAGCGGCAGGTTCGAGCGCGTGCTTGGTCCCGGCCGGCATCGGCTGTTCGATCCGCGCAATGAGTTGACGGCCGAGGTATTCAAGGTGGTTCGCGCCGAATTTCCGGCGGAGCGTTACCTGGTGCTGAAGGCTGCGCGGCCTGATCTCGCGGCCGAGCTGTTCGAGGCGGTCGAGACCAAGGCGGATGAAGTTGCCATCGTCAACCTCGACGGCCGTCCGATGCAGCTGATGACGCCCTGGCAGGCGCGCGTCTACTGGAAGGTCGCGACATCGGTCGATGTCGAACGCATCGACGTGACCGGCGATCCCCGGGTGACGGCGCGTCATCTGGCGATGATCGACCGTAACCGTTCGGTGGTCGTGACGGAAGCGGTCGTCGAGAACCACGAAGCCGGTCTGCTCTATGTCGAGGGCCGGCTGGTGGAGCGGCTCGCGCCCGGCCGGCACGCGTTCTGGATCGTCGGCCGCAAGATCGAGGTCAAGCGTCTCGATCTGCGGCCCCAGGCGGTCGAGATCACCGCGCAGGAAATGCTGACCAAGGACCGCATCGCGCTGCGGGTGACCTTGACGGCGTTCCGCCGGATCGCCGATCCCGAGCGGGTCGTCGCCGTGGTGCCTGACGTGGATGCGTGGCTGTACCGGCTGGTGCAGTTCGCGATCCGCGAGGCGGTTGCCGGCCGCACGCTCGACGAGGTGCTGTCGGCAAAGGCAGCGCTTGATGCGGAGCTTCGCGACTATGTCCGCGAGCGTATCGCGGACAGCGGTGTCGAGGTGACGGAGCTCGGTGTCAAGGACGTGATCCTGCCCGGCGAAATCCGGGAGCTGGTGAACAAGGTGGTGGAGGCGGAGCGGGTGGCGAAGGCCAACCTGATCCGCCGGCAGGAAGAGACCGCGGCGACGCGCTCGCTTCTGAACACCGCCAAGCTGATGGAAGAGAACCCGCTGCTGCTGCGGCTCAAGGAACTGGAGTCCCTCGAGCGGCTGGTGGAGAAGGTCGGCCGTATCGACCTTCATGCCGGTGACGGGCAGGGTTTTGATGCCCTGCTCACCAAGCTGGTTCGCCTGAAGCCGGTGGAAAGCGCGTAACAGGAAGGGCCGCCTACGGGCGGCCCTTCATCGGCATGCCGGGTAGGCGACCCGCGAAAGTAGCGGGCGCGCTACTTCTCGTTCTTGCTCGCAATCATCGCGCCGTAAACCATCGCTCTCAGTTCGGCGTGATAGGCGGCGCGGATCGACGGTCCCTGGACGAAGACGATGCCGACGAGATTTTCCTTGGGGTCGATGAAGTAGCGCGGCCCGGTGATGCCGCCCCAGAACAGGTCGCCGACATTGCCCTGGAATGGCGCGCCGCCGGCGCTGACCCGGACCGGATTGACCAGGCTCCAGGAATAGCCGTCGCCGGGATGCGCCACGCCGCGCATCGTTCCGATCTGGTCGGCCAGCGCCCATCGAACGGTCATCGGCGAGAGCAGACGGGTGCCGTCGAGCGTTCCGCCATTGGTGAGCATCTGCAGCAGCCGGAAGTAATCGCTGGCGGTGGATGCCATTCCCGCGCCGCCGGAGAACCGCTTGGGCGCCCGCGTCACGTCGAGCCACTCGAACACCCACATGTCAGGGTCCGTCGGCAACGGTCGCGCATAGCGCGCAACCGCATTTCCCTGGACGTGAAACGTCGTGTCGCCCATCTTGAGCGGATCGAGCACCAGCTCCTTCAGGGCGACGTCGAGAGGCTTCTTGGTGACGCGCTCGATGATATGGCCGAGCAGGTCGGTCGCGATCGAGTACTCGAAGGAGCTGCCCGGTGAAAACGCCAGCGGCAGCGTCGCGAGCTTCTGCAGCATCTCGTCGGCGGTCATGTTGTCGACGCGATCGATGCCGAGCTCGCGGTATTTGGTGCGGAGCTGATTGGGCGGGAAGAAGAAATAGGTGAAGCCGGCGCGGTGGGTCATCAGATCATGAACCGTCGGCTGGCGCGTTGGCGCGGTGAGCTCGGACGTCGCATTGCCGGCGGCGTCTTTCTTCTCGACCGAAATCTTGAGGTCTTTCAGTTCGGGAAGGTAGAGCGCGATCGGCGCCATGATCTGCAATTTGTTCTGCTCGAACAGACGAAGCGCCGCCACGGTGGTGATCAGTTTGGTGGACGAGGCAATCGCATGAATGGAATTGCGCGCCATCGGGACCTTCTTGTCCTTGTCCTGCCATCCCACGGCCTCGTGAAGCAGCACCTGACCGTCGCGGGCGATGAGGACCACCGCACCCGGCGTTCGGCCCTTGTCGACATCGGCCTGCAGCCATCCGGTGATCGCCTTCAGCTTCGCGGTATCGAATCCGGCGCGGGATGAAGCCGCCGCCGTGTCGCGCGCCAAGCCGGGTGCGGGCGCGGCGAGGGCGGCCCCCGCCGCCATCAAAAGTGCCAGTGCGATGTTACGCATGGTTGCATCTCCCCCTGTTTTGAAGCCTGCTTAATGCGGCGCCAAACGGCGCTGGCTTCACTTTATAGAGCGATATTGGACTATTTAGTACGATAACGCACCATATACCTTGGATTAGCCTGGCAGTCGGGTGATTCAGATTCTCGCATGTGCGGTAAGCCGATGACGACAAAACGATTGTTGCGGATCGCGGCCAAAGACGGCGAGACGGCGCTTGGCTTGTGGGAGATGCAGCCCGTTGGGCCGGCGATCCTTCCGCCCGTGCTGCTGGTGCACGGCGCCACGTTCGGATCGGCGCTGTTCGATCTGCCGGTGGCGGGCTACTCGCTGATGCAGGAACTCGCACGCGGCCGCTTTGTCTACGCCATCGACGTCAGGGGGTATGGCGCGTCGATCGAGACCGGCGTGATGAATGCGCCGATGGCGGCGCATCCGCCGTTTTGCCGCGCCCGGCATGCGATCGAGGATGTCGCCGCGGCGATATCCGAAATCCGGCGGCGGCGAAAAGTCCTGTTGATCGATCTGATCGGGTTTTCGTGGGGCACCATCGTCGCGGGCTGGTACGCGAGCAGGCATCCCGCCGAGGTCCGCAGGCTGGTGCTGTACGCGCCGCTGTTTGCGGAGAAGAACGCGCTGTGGCTGGACCGCATCGGCGATGCCGCGGACAGCTGCAAACTGGCCGGTCATTTCGGCGCCTATCGGCTCGTCGCGATGGCCGACGTCATCGCGCGCTGGAACAGCGATGCGCCCGGTGATCCCGCCGACGTTCGCGCGGACGGCGTGGTGGAAGCGTTGTTTGAGGCGGCAGCAAGCAATGATGTCCTCGCCGGATCGCGTCATCCGCCGGCGTTTCGTTGTCCGAACGGCGCGTTCGCGGATCTGGTCGAGGTGTTCAACGGCCGGCCGCTGTACGATCCCGGAACGATCGAGGCGCCGGTCCTGCTGGTGCGGGGCGCTTGCGACACCACCTCGACGGCGACCGATATGCAGCGGCTGGAAGCGGTGATCGGATCGGTCGAAAAATCCTCTCTGGAAATACCTGATGGCTCGCACTTCCTCTGTATCGAGAAGAATCACATGAGCCTATACCGGGCGATAAATACCTATCTGACGATGGATTGAGTGGCGGCGATGGCGGTCAAGGCGGCGGCAAAACGCAAGTCCGGCAGGACGGAAGAGTTGAATGTCGGTTGGCAGCCGGGCGAGCGCGTGCTTCACGGATTGCTGCTCGACGCCATCCTGAAGGACAATCCGATACCGCTGGCGTACCGGATGAATTACATCGCCAATTTCTACGTCGGCCCACTGGTGGCGATGATGGAGAAGTCGTTCAAGCTGACGCGCTCCGAATGGATCGTGTTGTTTTGCCTGACCCGGCAACCGCGGCTGAACGCCCAGCAGATCAGCATCGTCACGGGCCGGCCCAAGACCAGCATTGCAGGTGCGGTGAAGCTGCTGCAAAAAAAGGGGCTGATCACGCGCAAGACCGACATCGCCGACAGTCGCGCCCGGGTGCTGCATCTCAGCGATTCCGGACAGCGCATCTACACCGCGATCATCGGCAGCTTCATCGAGCGCGAAAAAGCCATGCTGCAAACGCTCGACCCAGGCGAGCGGCGCGAACTCGGCCGGCTGTTCGGCAAGATCATCGCCGCCGCCGACGCGTGGGCGAAGCCGTATTGACGGGGCGTTTTGACGGCGGGAGAGTAAGGCGATCGCATCTTCCTTGCCGTTTTCTATCGGCCTAAACAAAAACCCCGGCATCGCTGCCGGGGTTTTGCATTCTTTGACGTTCGCCTGGATGGCTGGACTTAGAAATCCATGCCGCCCATGCCGCCGCCGCCGGGGGGCATACCGCCGCCGCCGCCCGCGTTCTTCTTCGGCAGTTCGGCGATCATGGCTTCGGTGGTGATCAGGAGTGCCGCAACCGAAGCTGCGTTCTGGATCGCCGCACGAACCACCTTGGTCGGGTCGATGATGCCCTTGGAGACCAGGTTGCCGTATTCGCCGGTCTGCGAGTCGAAACCGTAGGCGTACTGGTCCTTCTCGAGGATCTTGCCGACGATGACGGAACCGTCTTCGCCTGCGTTGATCGCGATCTGGCGAGCGGGCCAGGACAGCGCCTTGCGGACGATCTCGACGCCGGTCTTCTGGTCGTCGTTCGCGGTCTTGATGCGCTTGAGCTGCTCGGAGGCGCGCAGCAGGGCGACGCCGCCGCCCGGCACGATGCCTTCTTCAACCGCCGCACGGGTCGCATGCATCGCGTCATCCACGCGATCCTTGCGCTCCTTGACTTCGACTTCGGTCGCGCCGCCGACGCGGATCACCGCGACGCCGCCTGCGAGCTTTGCCAGACGCTCCTGCAGCTTCTCACGGTC